>JAGVAO010000191.1 GCA_020060235.1 Anaerolineales bacterium
AGCGGGCGATATTGTCACCAAAATCACCCAGAAGGCGGTCGAAATCATGGGGCCGCTCGGCTACAGCCGCGAATTCCTGCTCGAAAAGTGGTTCCGCGATGCCAAAATCACCGACATCTACGAAGGCACCGGGCAGATTAACCGGCTGGTCGTGGCGCGGCAGATTTTGGGATATTCGGGCGCGGAACTTCGTTAAAACCGGTACGCGGAATACACGGAAAAAACGGAGGAACACGGAATTTTTTTTCCGTCTATTCCGTGAAATTCCGTGTGTTCCGTGTCCAGAAAGGTTTTTTATGGTTATGAAATATAAAATCTACAATGCGGTTGTGATTGGTTCCGGCACCATGGGCGCGGCGATTGCGGCGCATTTTGCCAATGCCGGGGTGGCGGTGACGTTGTTGGATATTGTTCCCCGTGAAGGGGATGACCGCAACAAAATCGTCAACACCGGGCTTGAGAACGCCAAAAAGGCCAAACCGGCGGCGTTTTTCTCGTCTGAGGGGCATGCCCTCGTCAAAACCGGCAACCTGGAAGATGATTTCGAATCTGCTGTCGCTGGAGCCGATTTGGTGCTGGAAGTCATTGTCGAGAATCTCAAAATCAAGCAGTCGCTGATGGAGCGCATCGACGCGGCCCGCAAGCCGGGCAGTATCATCGCCTCGAACACGTCCGGTATTCCGCTTAAGGACATCGCCGCCGGGCGCAGCGACGATTTCAGGCAGCATTTTCTCGGCATGCATTTCTTCAACCCGCCGCGCTACCTGAAACTGCTCGAAGTCATCCCGACTGCCGATACACTGCCGGATGTCGTCGCCTTTATCAGCCATTTTGGCGAATACCGTTTGGGTAAGGGCATTGTCTTGTGCAAGGACACGCCCAACTTCATCGGCAACCGCGTTGCGTTTGGCACTGGCGCTTTTGCGCTCGATTTCATCATCAACAACGGCTACAGCGTCGATGAAGTCGATGCCATCACCGGGCCGCTGATGGGACGCCCCAAAACCGCCACCTTCCGCCTGATTGACCTGGTTGGCATCGATGTTTGGGATCATGTCGGGCGCAACCTGGCCCCGGCCATCCCACACGACACCTACGCCCAGCCCTATTTGCAGGCCGAGAAGCCGAACGCGCTGATTAAGTCGCTCTTGGAGCGTGGCTGGCTGGGCAACAAAAGCAAGGTCGGATTTTACAAGGAAGTGCGGGGGGAGGACGGCAAGAAGGAATTCTGGTCCCTGAACCTGTCCACGCTGGAGCATGAAGCGCCAACCAAACCGAGATTTGATTCCGTTAAACAGGCCAAAGATACCGAAGACCTGGCCGAGCGGCTGACGGTTTTGCTGGCAGCCGACGACAAGGCCGCCAAACTGGTGCAAGCCCTCACCTGGCAGGGATTCCAGTATTCGGCGGCGATTATCCCTGAAGTGGCCGACACGCCCAAGCCGATTGACGACGCCGTCCGCTGGGGGTTCGGGCACGAGGCCGGGCCTTTTGAAACCTGGGACAGGCTCGGGGTGGAAAGTTCCGCGCAGCGCATGGCTGAGGCCGGGTTCCCGGCCCCGGGCTGGGTATCCGAGATGCTCGCCGGTGGACTGTCCACCTTTTACCAGTACGAAGGCAAAACCAAAGTCGGCGTGTATGACGTGGCGCAGAAAAAGTATGTGCCTCTGACGCGCCCGGCGGGATTTGTGACGATTTCAGGCTCGAAAAAGGTGGCCGAGAATGCCGGCGCGACGCTCTACGATATCGGCGATGGTGTCGGGCTGGTCGAATTCCACACCAAGATGAACGCGCTTGACGACGATATTTTTGAAATTACGTCGTTGGCGCTGGAGAAGGCCGAAACCGAGTTTGACGGGCTGGTGATTGGCTCGGAAGCCGATAATTTCAGCGCGGGCGCGAACCTGTTCATGGTGGTGGTGGCCGCCCAGCAGGGCATGTGGGATATGCTCGATGGGGCCATTCGCAAATTGCAAAACCTGAACATGCGCATGCGCTACTTCCCCAAGCCGGTGGTTGTGGCCCCGGCGGGGCTGGCCCTGGGCGGCGGCGCAGAAGTGACCATGCACGGCTCGCGGGTTGTGGCGGCGGGCGAGTTGTACATTGGGCTGGTCGAGTTGGGTGCTGGCGTCATCCCGGCGGGGGCCGGCACAAAGGAAATGCTGCGGCGTGTGGTCAACCCGCCGATGCGCACCCAGAACGCCGACGCTTTCCCCTATCTCCAGCGCGTGTTCGAGCAGATTGGGCTGGCGAAGGTGGCGACCAGCGCCGAGGAGGCCCGCCAGGCCGGGTTCCTGACCGCTTCCGACCGCATCATCCTGAACCGCGACCACCTGCTGACGGAGGCCAAGCGCGAGGTGTTGCACCTGGCCGAGAGCGGATACCGTCCGCCCGCGCCGGAGCAAATCTACGCGGCAGGCCGCGACGCCCTGGCCGCGCTGCGAGTCGGTATTCACATGATGGGCGAGGGCAAGTACATCACCGAGTATGAAAAGGTGATTGCCGGGAAACTGGCGCATGTGATGACCGGCGGCGAGTTGAGCAAGCCGCAGTGGGTCAGCGAGCAGTATATTCTCGACCTGGAGCGCGAGGCGTTCTTGAGCCTGTGCGGCGAGGAAAAGACCCAGGCGCGCATGTGGAATTTGCTCCAGACTGGTAAGCCGTTGAGGAACTAAAAATTGGACACGGAACACGCGGAAAAAGCGGAAGAACACGGAGAATTCTTTTTATGAACCCGGTTATGCAACCCAGACCTAAATTTGAAGGCAAGCATGCCGATTTGAGCGAGAAAATCATCAATGTTTTCTTGCGGGTACACTTTGAGCTTGGGCATGGGTTTAGCGAAAAGGTGTACCAAAAAGCCTTGGAGATTGCCTTGCTCGAATCTGGGTTCAAGGTTGAAGGGCAAAAAGCTATCCCGGTTTATTTTCACGGGCAGGTTCTCGGTGAGTACATTGCGGATGTGGTTGTCAACGATTTGATTATTCTGGAGTTGAAAGCTGCCGGTCAGATTGCCGAAGAACACAAAGCGCAATTGTTGAACTACCTGAAAGCCACCCAGGTGGAAGTCGGTTATGTTTTGAATTTCGGTGTTAAAGCTGAATTTAAGCGCCTGGTTTTTGATAACGAGCGCAAAGGCTCCCTGAAATGGGTTCAGAAATAGAAATTTCCGTGTTATTCCGTCACTTCCGTGTTTTCCGTGTACCCAAAAGGATTGACTTATGAACCTAAAAGATGCTGTAATCGTTTCAGCCGCGCGAACGGCTGTTGGAAAATCAAAACGTGGTGGGTTGGCCACTGTCCGCCCGGACGAAATGGCCGCGGAGGTGGTTAAGGAGCTTTTGCGCCGCACCCCCGGCCTCGATCCTGCCGATGTGGAAGATGTTATTCTCGGCTGTGCCTTCCCCGAAGGGGAGCAGGGACTCAACATGGCGCGCACTGTCGCCCTGCGGGCCGGGCTGCCACACACTGTCAGCGGAGAAACCATCAACCGCTATTGTTCGTCCGGGGTGCAGTCGATTGCCCATGCCGCTTACGCGATTATGACCGGGCAGATGGAAGTTGCCATCGCGGGCGGGGCGGAATCCATGTCGATGGTGCCGATGACCGGCAACAAATTTGCGCCGAATGCCTATTTCGCCGCTGAAGATCCGGCGGCTTATACCAACATGGGCCTGACCGCCGAAAATGTTGCCGATAAATATGGCATTTCACGCGAAGACCAGGATGCTTTCGCCCTGCGCTCGCACCAGAAGGCGGTCGCGGCGGTGACGGGCGGAGTCTTTGACCCTGAGATTGTGCCGATTGACGTGGAAACCGTCGAAGTGGTGGACGGCGCTCCGCTGACGAAAAAATTCACCGTCAGCCGCGACGAAGGCCCACGCGCCGATACGACCCTCGAAGCGCTCGCCAAGCTGCGGCCGGCCTTCAAGGAAGGCGGCTCGGTCACGGCTGGCAACTCGTCCCAGACCTCGGACGGGGCGGCGGCGGTGATGATTATGTCCGCGGAAAAGGCGTCCGCGCTGGGGTTGAAACCTTTAGCCCGTTTTGTGGCGTTTGCCACCGGCGGCGTCCCGGCTGATTTGATGGGCATAGGCCCGATTGCGGCCATCCCGAAGGTTCTAAAACTGGCGGGACTGAAACAAGAAGATATCGACCTGTTCGAACTGAACGA
The DNA here is from genome assembly GCA_020060235.1 of Anaerolineales bacterium. GTDB lineage: Bacteria > Chloroflexota > Anaerolineae > Anaerolineales > Villigracilaceae > UBA8950. The sequence goes on from JAGVAO010000191.1 coordinate 4,175, forward strand.
GGCTTTTGCCGCCCAGAGCCTGGCCGTCATTCGCGAGTTGGGGCTGGACGAGGGAAAAATCAACGTCAATGGCGGCGCGATTGCGCTCGGGCATCCACTGGGCTGTACCGGTGGTAAACTTACCGTGCAGTTATTGTATGAAATGCAACGTCGCAAATCCCGCTACGGCATGGTGACGATGTGCATTGGCGGCGGCATGGGCGCGGCAGCGATTTTTGAAAACCTACATCGGTAAGGGCGCAGCATTGTTGTGCCCCAACAACCAAACAAGGAGATTAACCAATGGCTTTAACAATCGAAACCCTGATGTCCAAAATGCCCGGCGCGTTTATACCGGAGAAGGCCCCCGGTCTGGATGCGGTCATCCAGTTCAAGTTTACCGGCGAAGAAGCGGGTGACTGGTATGCTGTCATCAAGGATGGCGCGGTCAAGGTCGAGAAGGGTGTCCACGCTGCGCCCAAGATGACCCTGACGGCTGATTCCAGCGACTACGTCAAGATTTTCACCGGCGAACTGGACGGGATGAAGGCCTTCATGGAAGGCAAACTCAAACTCAGCGGCGACTTGAACCTGGCGATGAAACTGACCCAGATGTTCAAGGTGCGCTAATTTTTCTGGAATCAAAAACACCGTCCGGGCAAAGAAGTCGGGCGGTGTTTTTTGATTCATCCAAAATCAGACGAAAATGGCGATGGCAGAGATAAAGACCCACATTACCATGCACAAAGTGATAAGCGCAAAGATACTGGTCGCAATACCGGTGGCTTTTGAGCGAATCCATCCGCTCAGGCCGACCCCGGCCAGGAAGAGCAAAAGGCCGAGGAAAGCAACCACAAAAGCCCATCCGCCCAAGCCACTCAATTGTTCGATTTGGCGGTCGAGTTCTGCGGTGGCAGCTCCAATCATCACAAACGTGAACAGGGTGTAGAGCAACATCAGGGCCGAGACAGAAAAAATAATAATCACGGCACTGGTTAGCCGCCCGGGGCGGTCAATGGTCAGAAGTTGAACGACTGCCGAAAAGGCGAACCCGGCCAGGATGCCTGACAGGGTAGCAATCAGGTTGACTTCCTGCAAGATGTTTTCAACGCTCATGGGGCCTCGATAAATTAAAAAGAGAGGGCCGCGCAAGTTGCCCGGCCCTCGTGGATTTGTTTTTTTAGTGCTTAAGGAATTCCTCGAGCGCGGCCTTGCTGATGCGGTAGGCGCTGCCGAGTTTGCGGGCTTTCAGGTCTCCCGCTTCGATGGCGGAAACGACATCCTCTTCCGAAACGCGCAGGATGGCGGCGGCTTCGGAGGGAGTCATCACATCAGGCATGGCGGCTCCCGCGGCAGCTCCGCTGGCGACCGACTGCTGTTGCGCGGGCTGTTGCTGTCCGGGCTGCTGGTAGCCTCCCTGGAGCGCCTGTCCCATAATGTTGCCGATACCCATACCAGCACCGATACCTGCGGTCAACCCGGCTCCGCCGCCTTCGTTCTTGGCTGCGTCGCGCATCGCGTCTGCTGCCTGCAACTGGGTGTAGACGTTCATGTCCAGCATACCCATGTCGCGCAGTTCCTGGGCCGACTTTTCGGACGGTTTCAGGTTGCCGATGTAGAAAGTCTTAAGAGTCAGGCCGAGGGCGGTGAAGTCGTCCTGGGCTTTGGCGCGTACGCCTGCGCCGAGTTCTTCGGTCAGGCCAATCAGTTCGACGACGCTCTTCTTTGCGCCGGTCTCGCCCAGCAAATCCTGGAATTTGGAGAGCAGGATGGTGCGCATACGTTCTTCGATTTCGCTGGTGCGGAAGATGGCCTGCTTGCCGACGATGTTGGTGACGAACAACTGCGGGTCGCTAACCTGGAAGGAGTAAGTGCCAAACCCTTGCAGCAGGGCGACGCCCAGGCCCATGCCGGGGTTGCGGACGATAATCGGCTGCGGGGTTCCCCACTTTTTATTGGCGAATTCTTTCAGCGACACGAAATACACTTCCGCAGGGAAGGGGGTGCGGTCGTTGAAGGCCTTGCCAATCAGGTCAATTAGTTTGGGGATGTTGGCAGTGGCGATGGTGTGCATGCCGGGGCCAAAAACGTCCAACGCCTGGCCGTTGCGGAAGAAGACCGCCGCCTGTCCGTCACGGACGATAACTTGCGAACCGAGACGATAGTCGCCGATACCGGTGTCGTCGGGGAAGCGGTGGACGATTTCATCCACCATCTCGTTGCGATATTCAATGACATCAAAGATACGCGCCATGTTTCTCTCCTTTTGAGTTCAGGTCAATATTCCTAATTGTAGCCCATCCAAACAGATGTTTCAAGCACATATACGCCCAATTCGCTAAAACGTTGCGCCTATTTTGCCTTCATTGGCTGCCCGTCGCCGCCCCGGCTAAGCATGATGACCTCGGCCATGATGGATACGGCAATCTCTTCGGGGGTTTCGGCGTTGAGTTCCAGTCCCATCGGCGAGTGGATTCGTTTCAGGGCCTCAGGCTCGATGCCTTTTTCAGCCAGCCCCTTGACGGTGGCCGCCCAGCGTTTTCGTGAGCCAATCACGCCGATATAGGCCGCTTTGCTGTCCAGCAGGGCTGGAAGGCCGGCGACATCGACCAGCGAGCCGCGCGTGGTCAGGACGAGGTAGGTCTGGCGGTTGATTTTCAGGTGCTTTGGCAGTTCCTGCAGGGGGACGGGATAAAACTCATCAGCGTCGGGATTCATTTCATGGGTGCAGAATTCGGCCCGGTCGTCGCTGACGGCCACCTGGTAGCCCAGCCATTTTGCCAGGTGGGCTACCGCTTTGCCAACATGACCGCCACCCACGATAACGATTTTTTCGGGCGGCAGGATGGGTTCCACATACACCTCCAATTGTCCGCCGCAAACGCCAGGGTCGCCGCGCTTGGGGTCGGTCATGCTGTACTTCAGCAGGGACGGTTTTCCTTCTGCCATGGCAATCATGGCTTCGTCGAGTACGCGGTGTTCCAGTTCCCCGCCGCCGACTGTGCCGGTAAACTCACCGTTTTCGAAAACCAGCATCTTGCTCCCGGCCCGGCGCGGGGTGGACCCTTTTGCGCTGACGATGGTGCAAAGCGCCGCCAATTCGCCGCGCTCTGCCAGGTCGGCAATCAGTTTGAACAGGTTGTCTTTCATGTAGCTAATTATATCCGTGAATTGGCGGCTTGCCCCGCGCCGCCCTATTCTGTCATCTGTAATTGTTGCAGGTTCCCTGTCGCCAGTTTGCGCGAGTGTTCTGCGCTTTTTTTGTGCTCCTGGGCCATGCTTTTATAGGCTGGGTCGGTATGTTTTTCGAGCCATTTGGCAACGATTTGGTGCAGTTCGGCCCGGCTTTTGTTTGGAATCAGGCTGTAGGCGACATCGCGCAGGTAAGTGTTTTTGAAGATATATTCCTGCTCGTCGGAGAATTGCGAGTTCTTGCGTGGGAAGGCCAGTTCGGCGCGTACCAACTGGCGCAGCCCGTCCTGGATGAACCGCTCCACAACGGCGTCTGGCGCATTGGTCATGGGCATGCTGCCCGGCAGGGATGCGGATTTTGTCTGTGCGATGATGCTGCCGACCCAGAAGACCCTGCCAACCACCGAGGCCATTAACGCCACTGCGCGGGCTTCGCGCGAAAGGTTGTCAAGGCGGGCCTGCAAGGTCGCGTTGAGCGATTCGGGGATATTCGAGAGCAAATACCGTTGAATTTCTTCGGCTGATGTTTTTTGCCCCAAAATGCCGGATTTCACCAGGCTTTTGACTATCTCTTCCATAAAGTATGGGTTGCCCTCGGCTTTTGCGGCAATGATGCCGAGCAGTTCTTCGGGCAGGTCTTGCAGGTCGGGGTAGGCCAGCGCAACCAACTGAGAAGTAAAGGCAATCGACTCGAGCGGAATTGCGCGCGCCTGGTTGTGCCATTGCGGCTGGGCCTTCAAGAACTCGGGCCGTGCCGCGCCCACCACCAGCAACGGGATTTTTGGTTCGTCAAGGCTGAGCAAAAAGGTGAGTAGTTGCAAACTTTCGCGGTCGGCCCATTGCAGGTCGTCGAGGAAAAGGGCCAGCGGCTTTTGCCTGCTGAAATGATGCAAAAGTTCGGTCATCAGGAAGTAAACCCTGTGCTGTCTTGCCGCGTCTACGTTTTCCCTGGTGGCAGACAGGCCGATGATTTCGCCGAGGACTTCGGTGGCTTCGACGTGCGGCTTGGATGGGTCGTTGCCCCACAGGCCGGTCAGCCCGGATTGCCACTTTTCAGCCGCCTCATCCGGCCTGTCGTCGTCGCGCAGGCCGAAGCGGTTTCGGAGCAGCACCCGCCACAGGTAGTAAGGGATTTTTGATGTTTGCGCCAGCCCACGGGTGGAAAAGGTCTGAATCTCGCCGTGATTTTGCTCAAGATGGTTGTTAAATTCGAGCATCAGCCGTGATTTCCCAATTCCAACTTCACCATGAATCAGGGCCATTTGTGGATGCTGTGAAGATAACGCCTGTTCGAAGGCCGCTTGCAGACGTTTGAGTTCATCGTCGCGGGCGACCATGTTGGTTACAAGGCTGTCTGCGCTTTGGTAGCGTGGACGTCCCTGGCTGTGGATTGGCCCCTCGATGGTGTAGGATTGCACCGGTTCGGCTTTTCCCTTCACGAAGGTCGGGTCGAGACGCCTGACCCGGAAGCTGCTCCTGACCATCCGAAAGGTGTTTTCACCGATGACGACTGTGGCGGGCAGGGCAATTTGTTCCAGCCGGGCGGCGACGTTGACGGTGTCGCCCAGGACGGTGTACTCGTTGCGCGCGCCAATATAACCCGCGAAAACCGCCCCGCTGTTGATTCCAACCCGCAATTTGAGTTTTTCTGACCCGGGAATGTCGCTGGCAAGGCAAAACTCGTCGAGGGCCTTTATCATCTCCAGCCCGGCGGCGATGGCCTGCTCGGCGTCGTTGTCGCTCGCAAAAGGCGCGCCCCAGACCGCCATGACACCGTCGCCGAGGTGCTTGTCGATATATCCGCCGTGCGCTTCGATGACCGCGTCGAGTTTCTTCCAAATCCCCTTAATCAGGTCGCTGACGGTTTCAAAGTCGAGTTTTTCGGCCAGGGCCGTGAATCCCTGCACATCGGCAAACAGGATGCTGGCCAGGCGGCGTTCTTCGGGGTAATGGGTATCGCTCATAGAAAAAGGAATGCTCCCGTCTCAATCTTATACGAAATTGGCGGCGGGAGCATTAAGAAGGGATTGCAAAATTTACTTTTCGAGCAGGCCCAGCACAACCGGCAGCAATTGTTTTTTGCGCGAAACGATGCCGGCTGCCTGGCGGGTGCCGTCTGGCAGGGGCGGGTAGGGCAGTTCGTTCAGGATTGGCGGCGATTTGGTCGAGATTAACAGGCGGCTCGAGCCGCGAACTACATCGGTGATGAGCAGCATGACAAAATCGAGGCCGCGCTTCTCGCTCAATTCATCAATTGCTTTGCGCAAGTCCTCGAGATGCTCTTTGATTTGCAGCAAATCGGTCACTTCGGCCTGGGCGACGGCAAACTTGAACCCGCCGGCCTCGTAGGGCTTGATGTCGGTTGTGACGACTTCCTGCGGGCTGCGGTTGGTTAGCCCGGCCCCGGCAGAAACCACCTGTTCGCCGAACGACTGGATGGTTTCGCCCTTGAGCGGCCCATTGCCGACAAAAGCCCAGCGGGCCAGTTTTTCGGCGGCTTGTTTGTCGCGTTCGGTGGTGGTCGGCGAGGTAAGCACAAGCGTATCGGCCAGCATCCCGGCCAGGGCCAGGCCTGCCAGCGCCGGGGGCATGGAGAGCCCCGCTTTGGAGGTAAGTTCCGCGACCAGGGTGCTGGTCGAGCCGACAATATCCACCGTGAAACGAATCGGCTGGTGGGTGTGCGGGTTCCCGAGACGGTGATGGTCGAGGATTTCGAGCAGTTCGGCTTCGTCGAGCGCGGCGATGGCCTGGCGTGGTTCGTTGTGGTCGACCAATACGATTTTCAGGCGCGGCGGGTTGAGTACCCCGCGCTGGTGGCACACGCCGAGGTAATGCCCGCTGTCGTCCACCACAAAAAAATCGTTGTGCTCTTCACGCAGGATGCGGTGAAGTGCATCGCGGATATGACCATTGGACGGGAAATTCGGGATGCTGGTATCGGCCACGTCGCGGCAGGGGGTGGACATAATATCCGCAATGCGCTGGTCGCTTACGTCCAGGCGCGGGCCGATAACCTGTTGGAAGAAATTGAACAGGCTGAAGCCGTCAATCATGCCAAACGGAATGCCGTCCTCGCTGACCAGCGGGGCAATTCCGCCTGTGCGCGTAGCCAAAGACCAGGCCTCGCCGAGCGGGCTGTCGGGGTGGATGGTGTCCAGTTGGCGCGTGACCAGTTCGAAGCGCGGGGAGGCGTCTGTGAGCAGCAGGGGCGGTTCGAGTTCGAGTCGTTTCAGCACCCAGGCGGTTTGCTGGTTGATTGCCCCGGCCCGCGAGGCGACAGCATCCAGACCGTCGCGCTGGCGCAGCAGCCAGGCATAGGTCATTGCGGATGCAATCGAGTCGGTGTCCGGGTTGATGTGTCCGGTAACGTAAATAGGGGTCACGCAGGTACTTCCTTTCGTTCAGGGCGCGGGTTCAATATACGAAAAATTATCACCAGTCATTATGTAGTTGCGAGGATGGCTAATGCTTTCCATTGTCTGCAAATAATAACCAAATGTATGACCGTAAGGGGGGCGTTCATCGTAATGACTTTCAACCAATACTTCATTAATATAAAACGAAAGCATCTTGTTGTCGAATTTTACTGCCAGGCTGTTTTTTTCGCCAACCTTTATGGCAGCATGTTTTGCGAGCCTTAAAGTGCGTTGGTCGCTGCCCAATTTTCTCTCAATTTTATATGTTTGTGTGCTTTCATTAATCCCGAAGAGATAAGTATGGAAGATTCCTGCATGTGCAAAGGCAATCCCGTAAATGAATTTGTGTTTCTCCGAGTTTTTTACTTTGGCGTCGTGGGCAAGCAATTGTACATCACCCTGAACATAATAAGATTGGCTGACGCTGCCGCACTTGTGACAAACCCCGCGCACATCAATATCAGCATACCTGTCGTTCGGGAAGAATGAGATTTTCAATACGCCATCCTCGACCCAGGCTGTTCCCCATGCTCGCAGTCCGGAATAAGCAGGGCCGGGATGAAATGTATCCCATTGCCCCGTATCTTCGTCGAATGTTTCGAGCAGCATTTTTTCGTCACCCTGCAAGCCAAACGGCAGACCAGGGTAGCGTGTTCCCTGGGGAGTTGGCATGAGGGTCTCAGGAAAAATGACAGAAACGCTTGGCGTTGGATTCTGTATTGACCTGTCTTCTGGAAGTGCGGTTTTATCTGTCGGTATCGAGGATGGCTCAGTTGGAACGGTAAGAAGGCCTGGCTGGTCTTTGATGAGTAAATATGCACCTATTTGGAGGCCAAGGCAAACCAGGAAGATTGCCGTGATGATTGCGAGAAGTTTGAGGGTGCCGTGGTTTGCTTGACCGCTTGGGGTTAAATCGCCCATCTGGATTGCTTACCAATCCCCGGCGTAACCGACCGGGTAGCCGCCCGCCTGTCGGTTGAGCCAGGCCCAGTGCAGTTCGGTCAATTGACGGATGTGAAGCAGGTCGTGGGCCACCCAGGAGGCAAACATTTCACCGGCCTGCATTTCCCGGCCCCAGGGCGTGGTTGCGCTGGCCTGCCAGTCTGGCTGTTCAAGATTGGAGAGCCAGCGGATGGATTTTTCGCGTTCGGCCAGAAAGTTCTGGAGTGAGGCGGGCAGGTCGCGGGAGTTGTAGGCCTTTTCCACCACCCAGGCGGGCGGATTAATCGGCGGCCACTCGGCCCCCGAGCCGCTGAGCAGGATTTCGAGCCGTGTGCGAAAGTCGAGCATTTCCTCGTCGTACAGGTGGTTGACCACCTCGAGCAGTGACCAGGTTTCGGCGTCCGGCTTCCAGCGCGCCTGTTCCTCCCCGACCTGGCCGGCCAGGGACTCAATCCGCTTTGCGTTGGCCTGGAATTGGTTGAAAAGTTCGTCGAAATTCATCTTGCCTCCTAAAATCGTCCTGCGCGAAAGGCTTGCAGGTCGCAAGCGGGATTTTGGCCGTTGGCGAGTTCGGCCACGACCTGTCCTGTGCCGGGGCCGAGACTCAATCCAAGCATGGCATGGCCGGTAGCCAGAATCAGGTTTTCGTGGCGCGGTGAAAAGCCGATGATGGGCATCCCGTCGGGGGTGGTGGGACGCAGCCCGGCCCAGGTTTCCTCGATGACGACATCGCTTTCATCGACCCGGATGTATTCGCGCACCGCCTTTTCGATATTGGCAATCCAGCGCATATTCGGCTCGGTGGACATTTCGCCAATTTCGAGTCGTCCGGTGAAGCGCAGTTTGCTGCCCATCGGCGTGACCGCAATTTTGCGCTCGCCGAGCAGGAGCGCGCCGCGCGGCATGGTTTTGGTGGCGGGCATGGTCAGGCTGTAGCCGCGCGCCGGTTGGATGGGGATGCTGATGCTCAGTCCGCGCGCGACCTGTGGCGACCAGGCCCCGGCAGCGAGCACGACCAACCGCGGCTCAAATTCCCCGGCGGAGGTGACGACATGGGTGATTTTTCCGTTTTCGGCAATTATCCGCGTGACAGGGGTGTGTTCGCGCAGGTCTGCGCCCATTTCTCCGATGCGCTCTTTCAGCAGGCGCAGGAAGATGCCGGGGTGCAGGGACGAATCGCCGCTAAAGTCCACGCCGCCGATGACGGTCTCCAGCGCGGCGGGCTCGCGCTCGCGGATGGCGTCGCGCCCAAAAATTTCGGCGGGCATGTCGTGTTTGTGGAGCAATTCCGCTTCGTGGCGCCCGCCCGCGAACTCTTTTTCGGTCTGGTACAGGAAGAGCAGGCCGCCCTCGGCGTAGGCGCAGTCGAAATTTTCTTCGGTAATCATTTGGGCGAAGTTTGCCGCACTGAGCAAGCCAATGCCTTTGAATGCCGGGATACCGCGTTCCACATTTTGGGCGTTGCAGGCGGCGGCGAAGCGCATCAGCCAGCCCAGGTAGGCGGGCGAAAGGCTGATTTTTATCCCAAACGGACTGCGTGGCGGGTCGAGCATCCACTTGATGGCGGTCGGGATGACTCCCGGCGCGGCCAGCGGCACGATGTGGCTCGGCACGATGTGCCCGGCATTGCCCGCCGAACTGCCCTCGCCGATTTCGGCCTTGTCGAGTACGGTCACGCCCCGGCCTGATTTGAGCAAATAGTAGGCGGCGCTCAACCCAATTGCCCCGCCGCCGATGATAAGAACATCCGTTTTTGTGGTCATGGTTTCCTCTATTATGTCACCACGAGCGCCTGCTCCTGGCGCGTGGGGGTCTCCGATTAAACGAATTGCCCCGCCGAGGGGGATTGCTTCGCCAGAGAGCGGCTCGCAATGACACCCTATATGCGGATACCATCCCCAAACGGGTCGCGCTCGTCGATGAGCAGGTGGCCTTCAGTCATGACCCAGGCTTCGCCGGTGATGGTGGGGATGATATTTCCATCCTGAAACTGAATCTGGCCCTCGAAGATGCTCCCGACGACGGACTGCTGCCGCCAGACCTGGCCTTCCGCCAGTTTGCTGTCTTCCGCCAAACAGGCCAATTTGGCGCTGGTGCCGGTTCCGCAGGGCGAGCGGTCGTAGGCTTTGCCGGGGCAAAGGACAAAACTTTGGCTATCTGCCTCGGGTGTGGACGCGAACAATTCTACATGGTCAATCTCATGCCCGTCGGGGGCGGTGATGCCCATTTTGGTGCAGGCTTTACGTACGCGCCATGAAAACTCGGTCAGTTCCTCCAGGTTTTTGAGTGAAACTTCCAGCCCGTGGTCGTGACACAGGAAAAACCAATTGCCGCCCCAGGCCACGTCGCCGTGAATTACCCGCCCATCGACTTCGACTGCGACATGCTTCATTAAACGGTAGGCGGGCACGTTGCGGACGGAGACGCGGTTGGGGTAGCCAGAATCGCTTGGGTGCAGGGTTGCCTCCACCACGCCGACCGGGGTTTCGATGCGATACGTCCCCGGCGTGATTTTGCCCTGATGCGAGAGCGAAGCCATCAGGCCAATTGTCCCATGCCCGCACATGCCCAGGTAGCCGACGTTGTTAAAGAAGATGACTCCCAACTGGCAGGTCGGGTCAGCGGGCGGGACAAGCAGCGCGCCGACCAGTACGTCGTTGCCGCGCGGTTCGCACAAGACCTGCGCACGGAACGGGTCGAAGTTCTTTTCCAGCGTGGATAATTTTTCGGCAACGGTGCCCCGGCCCAGGTCGGGAAAGCCCTCGCTGATTAAACGGGTTGGCTCACCGCCGGTGTGTGAGTCAAGAAACGGGATGCGCTTCATCGCGTCCTCCATAAACAGAATAGGAGTCCGAAATCTCCCGATTTCGGGATATCCAAAGTCAGGAGACTTTGGATTCCGTAAAAATCGCGTCAAATTCGGCGCGGTCTTCGTCGGTGAGCGGCAGGAGCGGGCGGCGGGGGGCGCCGACCTCGAAGCCGAGCAGTTCGCAGCCGCGTTTGACTTTTTGGGTATAGCCGCCGCTTTCGAGGTTGCGCATGAGCGGCATGAGTTTGTCCATCGCCGCGCGGGCGGCGACGAAGTCGTTTTTTAGCGCGGCATCCAGCACCGCGGCGTGCTGGCGCGGGGCGCAGGATGCGCCGCCGCCAATCCAGGCGCTGCTGCCCCACAGGAAGTAGTCGAGGGCCTGGTCGTCGGAGCCGCAAATCATCTGGTATCGCTCGCCGTAGCGCAGGCGGAACTCGTAGACGCGGCTCATGTCGCTGGAGGCTTCCTTGATGCCGACTACGTTGGGCAGGTCGAGCAGGCCGTCCATCACTTCGTAGCCGACTTCGGTGCCGGCCCGCCAGGGGAAGTTGTAAAGCACAATCGGGATGCTGACGCTCTGGGCGACGGCCCGGTAGTGGGCCAGCAGTTCGCGCTGGCTGGGGCGTGAATAGGGCGGGACGGCGACCATCAGCGCGTCGTAGCCGATTTTTTCGGCGGTCTGTGAGTAGCGGATGACGTCGCGCGTTGCCCCGGAATTGGTCCCGGCGATGAGCGTGACTTTGCCACTGGCCTGGTCTTTGACAAACTGGAAGAGTTCCAGCCGTTCGGCTTCGCTCAGGGCGTAGACTTCGCCGGTTGTACCGCCGGGGACGAGGCCGCTGATACCGTTTTGAATGAGATAGTCAATCAGTTGCGCAAGGACGGGATAATTGATATTCTCGTCCGCGTCGAAGGGGGTGACAATTGGGGCGTAAATGCCGGTGAATTTCATGGGGTCTCCGCGTGTGGGGTGGGGTTTTCCTGATTCTATCAAAAAAGACGCTCCCAGCCCGTTTTTGCCAGGCCGGAAACGTCTTTTGCCGCGTTTTCGTATCGACGGGCTGTGTTATTCCTGAATTTTCATCTTGTTTTCCAGCCAGCGCACGGCGCTGGAGAGCAGCAGGGTCATCGAGAGATACAGGAAGGCAACCACGTTGAAGGTTTCGAGAAAGCGGAAGGTGGAAGCGCGCCGCAGGCGCCCCAGTTGGGTCAGTTCGTTGACTGCCAGGACAGTGACCAGCGAGGAGTCTTTAAGCAGGGAGATAAAATCGTTGCCCAGCGGCGGGAGGACGCGCCGCACGGCCTGGGGCAGGATGACGAAGCGCATGGCCTGGAAGTAATTCATCCCCAGCGACTTTGCCGCTTCCATCTGGCCTTTGCTGATGGACTGGATTCCCGCCCGAAAGACTTCGCCTTCATACGCGCCGTAGCCAATCGCCAGGGCAACGATGGCGCGCAACTCCATCGGCCAATCGCGGATGGAAACCGGAATGCCCATGCCGTTCAGGATTTCGACCAGCGCCGGAACAACCCCGAAAGCGATGTAAATAATCAGCACAATCAGCGGGATGCCGCGTATCACTTCGACGTAAAGCGTGGCAAGGTTAAAGAAAAAGACATTCTTCGAAACACGGGCCAGGCCGGTCATCAATCCCAAAATTGTGGCAAAAACAAATGATAGCAGGGTGATGCGCAGGGTTGTGGCAATCCCATCCAGCAAGTAGATGAAGGTTTCGCGGTAATTGCTCGAGCCGACAATCAGGCTGGAAACCATCAGGCCGAGCAGGGCCAGGACAATCGCCCACCAGGGCCATTTGGATGCGTCTACGCCGGGGAGCAGGCTGGGGCGTTGGGGCATTTTTTCGGCTGTTTCCATTTTTCCTCCCGAAAAGTGGATAAAAATCAGCCGGATGGCGGGCAAAAGCCCGTCCATCCGGCCTGGGTGTTTACAGGTTTCTTACTCGGTCAGGCCCCATTTTTTGTTGAGGGCATCGAGGGTGTCGTCCGCCATCATGGCTTGCAGGGCGGCGTTGAAGGGGGCCACCAGGTCGGAGCCGGGCGGGAAGACAAACGCCAGCTGCTCGTCAGAGGTAATCTGCCCGGCAATCTTGAGTTTGCCCTCGTTTTCTCCCATATAGCCGGAGGCGGTCACGTTGTCGATGACGATGCCGTCGATATCGCCGCCAATCAGGGCCAGGACAGCTCCACCGAAGTCTTCGAAGGCCTGGATGCTTTTATCCGGGAAGGTGGCTTCGGCCACGATGGCGTTGGTCGTACCGATTTGGGTGCCGACCAGGGCGCTGGCGTCGGCTTTGAAGGCCTCGACATCGCGGGTTTCATTGGCGCGGGTCAGGAGAACCTGTCCGACCGTAACATAGGGGATGGAGAAGGCAACGGTCTGGGCGCGTTCTTCGGTGAAGGTCACGCCATCGGCGAGAACGTCGTACTCATTGGCGGCCATCGCGGGGAAGATGCCATCCCAGGCGGCTTGCTTGAAATCGGGCACGCAGTTGAGGCGCTTGCAGATTTCGTTGACGGCGTCATAGTCCCAGCCGACACCCTGGCCGGAGGCCTCGTCGATGCTATTGAAAGGCGGATAAGCGTTTTCGACCGCAACGGTGATAACGCGGCCGCCGAGGTCGGGAAGGCCCTCCTGGGCGGTTCCGCCGCCGGTTCCATCGGTGGCCTGGCCACCTCCGCAAGCAGCCAGCGCCAAGCTGAGAATGATGAGCAGGCTAAAAAGCGATAGGGTTTTCTTCATTTTTTTCTCTCTCCTTTGTGAGACGGGTTTGCCACTCTTGTGGCAGGTTTTTGACAATTAACCTTATTTCAATTTAGCCTAAAAGGCAAGTAGGAAAACTTAATTTTTAGCATGTCTTTACGAATGGGTCGTCTTTGCCGCGATGGTACAATTGAAACAATCAGCCCGAATACAATTCCGCGATTAGGAGCAAAAATGACCGCGATTTTTCCGTCTTTCGAGTGGCTTGAGTCTTTCAGGGATAAACTGAATAGCGACCAAAAATACGCCGAAATTGCCAAAAATTGGGAGGGCGACATCTGCTTTGTCATTGACCCGGATGGCAAACTCGAACAGCAAATGGTGATGTATCTTGACCTGTGGCACGGCAAATGCCGGGCGATTGAGGTTGTCGACGATATTGCCAGGTATTCCCCGGCCTTCACGCTCAGGGCTTCTTATGGGAATTTTGCCGCCATTGTCAGCGGCAAACTGGACCCGATGCAGGCCATGATGACCCGCAAGTTGGATGTCAAAGGCAACATGGCGGTCATGATGCGCAGCGTGCCAACCGTGCTCGATTTTGTGCGTTGCGCGAGAGAGATTACAACTGAAATCCTGTAAACAGGTATGTTTATGAGTGTGCCGCGCCTAATTTGCAATCTGGCGCGGCACACTTTTGATTCTCCCTGCATTCCCTACTTTGCGCTCTGGATGACATAGTCCACCATTTTTTTGGGAATATTTACCCCGGTGGTGGCGATGCTATTGCGGAATTCCATCGTGTGGTTTACTTCGTTTATCGTGTAGCCAGCATCCGTTTCAAAGACGTCGACGGCCAGCAGTCCGCCGCCCATTGCCTGGGCCGTCTGGCGGCAGATGTCGCTCAGTTCGGGGGTCAGCGGGCAGTTCGATGCCTGTCCGCCGCGGGCCGTGTTGGTAATCCAGTTTTCGGAGGCGCGGTAGATGGCGCAAATCGGCTCTTCGCCGATGACAAAGGCGCGGATGTCGCGGCCTGGCTTGTTGATGTATTCCTGGATATAAAAGACCTGGTGATGGACGCCCAGGCTGGCTTTATGCTCAATGAGCGATTCTGCCATCGAGCGGCTGTCCACTTTGGCGAGCAGGCGTCCCCACGAGCCGACGACCGGCTTCAGCACGCAGGGATAGCCCATCGCCTCGACCGCTTGCAGGGCGGTTTCCTCGTCGAAAGCCATGTAGACCTTTGGGGTCGGGATTCCGGCGCTGGTGAGAATCTGGCTGGTGACGTATTTGTCGCCGCAGCGTTCGGCCACTTCGGGGGTGTTGACGACCGTCACGCCGTTGGCGGCGAAAATCTTCGAGACATAAACCCCGCGCGAGTAGGAGATGGAACGCTCGAAGAGCACATCCACCTTTTCAGGGAGTTGGGCGATGTCGAAGAAGCGGTCGCCGTCGTTGATGCGCACAACCTCGACGTTGGGGCGTTTTTCCAGTTCTTCAATAAGATATTTTTCTTCCACGCGCAGGCGGGTGTAGAGGAAGCCGATTTTAATCATAGAATCTCCTGATGATTGCGATACTCGATATTCGGTTGTCGAATTATCGAGTATTGAATAACGACTTATCGAATTTTCGCTATTACTGCTTGAGTCATCCCGCTCGTTGTCAGTGTCCCGCCCAAATCTGGCGTGACCTGGCCTTCGGCGATGCAGGTTTCGACGGCGTTTCTCAAGCGGTTGGCCTGTTCTGTTTCGCTGAGATGCTCTAGCATCATCGCGGCGGCAAAGAAGGTGGCGGTTGGGTTGGCTTTCCCTGTGCCAACCAACGGCGGGGCCGAGCCGTGGACGGGTTCAAAGACTGCCGCGTCCGCGCCGATGTTGGCCGAGGCCGCCACACCCAACCCGCCGACGAACATGCAAGCCTCGTCGCTGAGAATATCGCCGAACAGGTTGGTGGTGACAATCACCTGAAACTGCTCCGGCGCGCGGACAAGTTCCATTGCGCAGGTATCGACCAGCATTTCGAGCATTTCGATGTCGGGATAGTCCGGCGCGATTTCGAGCGCGACCTGACGGAACAATCCGCAAGTCTGGCGCAGGACGTTGGCCTTATGGACGACGTGGACTTTTTTTCGCCCGGTTTGGCGAGCCAGGTCGAAGGCTTTGCGGATGATGCGCTCGGAGCCGCGCCGGGTGATGACGCGCTCAGTGATGGCGCGATTCCCGTCGTCCTCGACCCGCTCGATGCCGGAATACAGCCCCTCGGTGTTCTCGCGGACGAGGATGAGGTCAATACCGGGGCGCGAGGAGGGGTGAGAGATGGAGCGGGTCGGCCTGAGGTTGGCGTACAGGTCGAGGCTTTGGCGCATCCGCACAACCGGCGAGAAATAGCCGGGGATATTGGGCGGCGTCGTAACGGCCCCAAACAGCGCGGCGTGTGAGCTGCGGATGGCGTCCAGCGTAGAATCAGGCAGCGGCGTGCCGAGGCGCTCATAGGCGCCGAATCCGATTTCAGCGCGGGTGAAGTCCATATCCACAGGCAGGGCTTGGAGAACCGCTTCAGCGGCAGCAACGACTTCCGGGCCGATGCCGTCGCCGGGGAGGAGGGTGATTTGGTAGGGCATAGTTGGTTTCCGGTGGTCGAGTAGGCGGCGGGTCTCGATACGGGCTACGCCCTACTCGACCATCGCCGCCGTATCGAGACCACATCAGGCCATCAACTCTTGAATATCATGTTCTTTCAAAAAGTTCACAATCCCGCCCGCTTCGGCGATTTTGAGCACAAAATCGGGCAGGGGCCGCGCCTGGAAGGTTGCGCCGCTGGTCAGGTTGCGGATTTGGCCGCTGGATAAATCTACATCCACTTCGTCACCCTCGCGGATACCCGCAACTGCTTCGGGGCATTCGAGAATCGGCAGGCCGATGTTGATGGCGTTGCGGAAGAAGATGCGCGCAAACGAGGGCGCAATAATGCACTTGGTCTGCGAGCCTTTGATGGCAATCGGCGCGTGTTCGCGTGACGAGCCGCAGCCGAAATTCTGCCCACCGACGATGATGTCGCCGGGTTTGATGTTTTTGGAATACTCCGGCTTGACCTCGCAAAAGACGTTCTTGGCGAGTTCAAGCGGGTCAATGGTGATGTTAAAACGGCCGGGAATAATCTCGTCCGTGTTCATGTTTTCTCCGAAAGTCCAGGCTTTTCCCATAATAAACTCCTTTATTGTTTGAGCGAGGGTTGAGTAGCCCTGAGCGTTATTTGCGCAGGGCGTATCGAAACCCGGTAGTGATTTCATAAACATTTCCTGGTCTCGATACGCGCTGCGCGCTACTCGACCATCTTTGCTACTTCAAAAACCCACGCGGGTCGGTGATACGACCGGTCAACGCCGTAGCCGCCGCCGTGGCCGGGCTGGCGAGATAGATTTCAGCCAGTGGGCTGCCCATGCGTCCGACGAAATTGCGGTTCATCGTCGTCAGGGCGCGCTCGCCGGGGGCCAAGATGCCGCCATGCCGTCCGATGCAGGCCCCGCAGCCGGTGCCAGTGACGGTGCAGCCGGCGTCCATCAGGATTTCAATCAGCCCGTTTTGCATGGCTTTTTTGTGGATGCGCTGGCTGGCCGGGGTGACGATGACGCGCACCAGCGGGTTGACCCGTTTGCCCTTGAGCATGTTCGCCACGATTTCCAAATCCTCGTAGCGGGCGTTGGTACAGGTGCCGATGTAAACCTCGTGCACTTCCAGCCCCTCGACCTGCTCCAGCGGCTTGACGTTGTCCACGTCCGGATGGCAGGCGACTTGTGGGGTCAGGGCCGAAACGTCGAGTTCGATGATGCGTTCGTAGCGCGGATTGACCGGCTGGATTATCTCGAACGGCCCGGTTGCCGGGGTCTCGTTTTCGAGGTAGTCAATCGTCACCTGGTCGGCGGCAATCAGCCCGCACTTGGCCCCGATTTCGGTGGACATATTCGGGAAGATGATGCGCTCGTGCATGGGCAGGGACTCGATATACTCGCCGCCGAACTCGACCGAGCGATACGTCCCGCCGTCCATGCCGAGCAGCCCGGCAATGTGAATCATCACATCTTTGGCGTAGACTCCCGGCTGGGTGCGTCCGCGCAGTTCGATGCGGATGGTTTCCGGGACTTTGAACCAGCATTTGCCCGTTACCCAGGCCACGGCAATCTCGGTTGAACCCAGGCCCGCGCCGAACGCGCCCATCACGCCGTAGGTGTTCGAGTGCGAATCCGCGCCGATGACGATTGCGCCAGGGGTGATGAAGCCCTCCTCCAGCATGACCTGGTGACAGACGCCCTGCATGAACAGGTGCGGCAGTTCCTGCTCCTTCACAAAATCGATGATTTTGCGATGATTCTCAGCGGCCATCACGTTCGGGGCTGGGTAGGCATGGTCAAGATGCAGCACGATGCGGTTTTTGTCGTGAAGCGGCTTGCCAATCTCCCGAAAGGCCTTGATAGCCAGCGGGGTGGTGTTGTCGTGGCTCATGATGTAGTCCACGTCCAGCAGGACAATTTCTCCCGCCTGCACCGGCCTCCCGGCTTTGCGGGAGAAGATTTCTTCGATTAATGTGCCCATAAAGTCTCCTTATTGGTGCCGGTAGGGGTGACCCGCCCGGCGCATAAAAATCATTTTGTCTGGCAAGGATGACTTGCCATAATGCTTCCTGGGTGGCCTTGAAGGGTCGCCCTTACTTGCCATTATATTTCTTCAACACCATCCGCGTCTCCGTCCTCTTCACGCCTGGCACGGTGCGGATTTCTTCGATAAGGTTGTTCAGCGCCATCATGTTTTCTGCGTCCACGAACGCGCTGACGTCAAAATCGCCGGTGATTTCGTACACGTTTTTGACACTGGTAAACCCGCGCAGACGCCGCACCACCGACGAGGTATAAACGTGCGACTCGACCTCCAGCATGACCATCGCCTGAAGGCCGTGCGGGATGATGTCGATTTCGCGCCCCGTGACCTGCTCGGCGATTTGCAGTATGTCGCTGTCGAAGAGTTGTTTGCGCTCGTCGCCGACGCTTTTAATCCGCATGACGATGACCTCCAACTCTGCGGCGCTGACCTCGATGCCGTACTCGTCCAAACGGGCCGCGACCGCGCTTTTGCCGGTGTACTTGTCGATGACGATTTTGCGCTCGCGCCCCAGCAGCGACGGGTCGAACGGCTCGTAGGTGCGCGGGTCTTTCAGGATGCCGTTGGTATGCACGCCGCTTTTGTGGGTAAAGGCGTTCTGGCCGGTAATCGGCTTATTGGCGGCCAGCAAAAATCCGGAAACCCGTTCAAGATAAGACGAAAGCTCCATCAACGGGGCCAGGTTGTATTTCTGTACCCCTTCGAGATTGTGAAAGGCGACGATGGTTTCCGCCAAATCTGGAATTCCCGTTCGTTCTCCCAGCCCGTTAACGGTGGTGTGGATGCAATTTGCCCCGGAGCGGACGCCCGCCATGCCGTTCGCCAGCGCCAGCCCGTAGTCATCGTGGCAGTGCAGGTCAATCTGGCAGGGCAGCAGACGCGCCCGCAGCGCCGAGACGCGCTCGGCCATCGTGTGCGGCTGCATGATTCCGAGCGTATCGGCAAAACTGATGCGGTCGGCCCCGGCTTCGATGGCCGCGTTGCAAACCGTCACAAGGAACTCGAACTCGGTGCGGGTGGCGTCTTCGGGTGTGTAACGCACTTTCAATCCCAAACTGCGCGCATAAGCGATATGCTCACGGATGATGTCGAGGGCCTGGTCTTGCGTCTTGTGCAGTTTCGCATCCAGGTGGATTTTGGACGTGGCGTAGAAAATCGCCACCCGGTCCGCGCCGCAGGATTTGGCTTTGTCGATGCCGGAGCGGGAGGCAATCGAATGGGCCACAATCTCGGCTTTCAGCCCCAGCGCGGCAATCCGCTGTACGGCTTTGGCGACGTTTGGCGAAACCGAGGGGTCACCGGCCTCAATCATCTCCACCCCGACCTGGTCGAGCAGGCGGGCGATTTCGATTTTTTCGTCGAGGGTGAAGTTGACGTAGGGTGTCTGTTCGCCCTCGCGCAGGGTGGTATCCAGAATTTCGAGCATGAGAACTCCTTAATTGGCCGGGTCGTAGGGGCACGGCGGTTTAGAAAGTCTGTAAAGCCATCGTGTTCCGCCGTGCCCTTACAGCACGCGCGAAAAACAAAAACGCGCCCTCCGGTTTCGGAGAGCGCGTCGGTATGACAGGTTGACAGGCTGGAAGGACAGCCTTGCTTTGTGTTGTTCCTGTTTACCCGAAGACGCCCACAAATCCGAACCGAAGCACGGAAGTGGGCTGGCGCTTAGACTTGGCGTCCATCAGGAAGGCAGGGTGTGTACTCATTGGGCGGTATTCTACCAGCGCCGTGAAATGTGTCAACCTTTTTGGTGGTAAAAATTGTGTAAACAAATAGGTTCTGTAAAATTTTCATAAAAGGCGGCTTGCACCCAAAACCCAACCCTTGACTACACAACCTCGCGCGGCTATACTCGCGCAGATTATGAAACCTGTCAATATTTCCAAGCGTCTGCCCCGTGCTCGTCGTACCTACTTCCAAAGTGGAAGGTCGGGCGATATGCGCTTGCCGGGGTAAAGACGGCGAGAGGCAGTCATGTAAATCCAAGCCCTCCTTCCACTGAAGGAGGGCTTTTTTATGCCATTTTACGCTCTCAGGAGAAATGCTATGCCGCGACACCAGGATGTAAAAAAAGTTGTCCTTGCCTATTCAGGCGGTCTCGATACTTCGGTCATCGTGCCCTGGCTCAAAGAAAACTACGGTTGTGAAGTTGTCTGCTTTTGCGCCGATGTCGGCCAGGCCGAGGAACTGGACGGGCTGGAAGAAAAAGCCCTCGCCAGCGGCGCCAGCCAGTATTTCGTCCGCGACCTGCGCGAGGAGTTTGTGCGCGATTACGTCATTCCGGTGCTGAAAGCGGGGGCGGTCTATGAGCGCAAGTACCTGCTCGGCACCTCGATGGCCCGCCCGCTGATTGCCAAGCACATGGTCGATGTTGCCCACGAAGTCGGCGCGGATGCCATCGCCCACGGCGCGACCGGCAAAGGCAACGACCAGGTGCGCTTCGAACTGACCACCATGGCCCTCGACCCGCGCCTGAAAATCATCGCCCCCTGGCGCGAATGGGACATCCGCTCGCGCGAAGATGCCATCAACTACGCCCAGAAATACAATATCCCGGTGACGGCTACCGTCAAATCCATTTATAGCCGCGACCGCAACCTGTGGCACCTTTCGCACGAGGGCGGCCTGCTCGAAGACCCCTGGAACGAACCGGAAGAGAGCATGTACCTGCTCAGTGCTTCGCCTGAAAACGCTCCCGACGAACCTGCTTATGTCGAAATTCAATTTGCATCCGGCAACCCGGTGGCGGTTGATGGACAGAAAATGTCCCCGGCTGAATTGCTTTCGTACCTGAATAACATCGGTGGTGCGCACGGCATTGGTCGGGTGGACCTGGTCGAAGGCCGCCTGGTCGGGATGAAATCGCACGGCGTTTACGAAACCCCCGGCGGAACCATCCTGCTGGCCGCCCACCGCGAACTCGAATCGCTCGTGCTGGACAAAGAAACCATCGCCTACAAAGACACCGTCGCTATCAAGTATGCCGAACTGGTCTATAACGGCATGTGGTTTGCCCCCCTGCGCGAATCGCTGGCGGCCTTTGTCGATAGCACCCAAGGTCCCGTGACCGGAACCGTGCGCCTGAAACTGTACAAAGGCAACATCATCACCGCCGGGCGCAAGAGCAAATTCAGCCTGTATCGCGAAGATTTCGCCACCTTTGGGCAGGAAGATGTCTACGACCAGTCCGACGCCGAGGGCTTCATCCGCCTGTATGGCCTGTCGCTCAAAGTCCGCGCCCTGAACGGGCTGCCCGTCTCGGGTCTCGAAATGCCCCAGCCGGATTACTCGCGCTTTAAACGGGATTAAACCCTGTCTCGCGCCAAGACGCAAAGGGCGCAAAGAAAACCTCGGCGATTCTGTCATTTCGAAGGAGCCGTGTAGCGGCGACTGAGAAATCCTGATAGCAAGAATTAAGATTTCTCGCCGCAAAGCGGCTCGAAATGACAAAACAGGGTCTTTGCGTGAAAAAGGATAAAAATGTCACTCTGGAGCGGCCGTTTTCACGGCAAACTCGACCCACAAGCCTGGCAACTGAACGCCTCGCTGCCCTTCGACCAGCGCATGGCCGCGCAGGATGTGCGTGGCAGCATCGCCTGGGCGGGCGCGATTTTTGGCGCTGGCGTCTTGACCGAGGCGGAACACCAAACCCTTGTTTCGGGGTTAAACCGAATTGCGGATGAGTTTGCCCAAAACACCTTTACCTTCGACGAATCCGACGAAGACATCCACTCTGCCGTCGAACGCCGCCTGAAGGAACTGGTCGGGCCGGTTGGCGGAAAACTGCATACCGGGCGCAGCCGCAACGACCAGGTCGCCACCGATTTTCGCCTGTGGCTGCTCGACCATATCCCCGCCCTGCACGCCGCCCTGCGCGACCTGCAAAGCGCCCTGCTCGAGCGCGCCGAAACCGATTTTGGCTTGTTGATGCCCGGCTACACTCATCTTCAGCGCGCCCAGCCCATCCTGCTCTCGCATTGGTGGCTCTCGCACTTCTGGGCGCTCCAGCGCGATGTTGAACGCTTGGAAGATTTGACAGGGCGGGTCGCCGTGTTGCCGCTTGGCTGCGGCGCCCTGGCCGGTACGCCCTTCAACATTGACCGGGATAAACTGGCCGCCGCGCTGGGTTTCCTCAGCCCCAGCCCCAACAGCCTGGATGCTGTTTCCGACCGCGATTTCGCCGCTGAGTTTTTATTTGTGGCGGCGATGACTGGTACGCACCTGAGTCGTTTTTCAGAGAATATGGTCTTGTTCACCACTGCCGAATTTGGCTTTTTTGAACTCTCTGACGCCTACGCCACCGGCTCGAGCCTGATGCCGCAAAAGAAAAACCCTGACATGTTCGAACTTGGGCGCGGCAAAGCCGGAACCCTGCTCGGCCTGCTCACCGGCCTGATGGCAACCCTCAAGGGTCTGCCCTCGACCTATGACAAAGACTTGCAGGAAGACAAACCAGCCGTCTTCGCCGCTTTCGACATCCTGACCGGGCTGCTGCCGGTGCTGGCAAATGCCATCCGTACCTTGACGGTTCACCCCGAACAAATGCAGGCCGTGCTCGACCCGGCCATGCTCGCCACCGACCTGGCCGATTACCTGGTCGGGAAAGGCGTCCCGTTCCGCGAAGCGCACGAGGCTGCCGGGAAAGCCGTCGCAGCCGCCGCTGAGTCCGGGACGAGTATCGAGGCCCTGCCGTTGGAAACCTACCAGTCCCTGCACCCCGGCTTCGGGTTGGACGTCTATTCCGTCTTCGATGCGCAAAAAAGCGTCAGCCGCCGAAAATCTCTTGGCGGCACCGCGCCCGATGCGGTGAAAGTCCAGATTGAAAAAGCAAAAGAAGTAATTGGTAATTGGTAACGTTTGTCATTTCGAACCGCGCAGCGGTGAGAAATCTTTGCCAGACTTAAGATTTCTCGCTGTCGCTCGAAATGACAAACATTGCCAAAAGCCAATCACCAATTATCGCTCACTAATTACCAACTACCAACACCCAAAAGGAGAAACCCCATGAAAACTACCTGCCCTGAATGCGAAGCCGAGATTACCCTGGCCGCAAACGCCGAAGTCAACGAAATCATCGTCTGCCCCGATTGCGGCGTAGACCTTGAAATCACCTCGCTCGACCCGGCCACCCTCGAACTGGCCCCGATGGAAGAAGAAGACTGGGGCGAGTAATGAACGGACGCTTAAGGATTGGCGTGCTGTTCTCGCGCGTGAGGGTCGAAGAGAAGTGGATTTTCGCGGCCCTCGAATCGCGCGGCATTGATTATGACCGCCTCGACGACCGCAAGATACAGTTCAACCTGGATGACCCGTCGCCCTGGCGGCAGTATGACGCCATCCTTGAACGCAGTATCAGCTACACCGCCGGCCTGAACGCCCTGCGGATTCTGAACGCCTGGGGCATCCCGACGGTCAACACGGCGCGGGTTTCTGAAACCTGCGGCGATAAACTGGCGACCAGCGCGGCCCTGGCCAGCGCCGGGCTGCCCCAGCCGGAAACCCACATCGCCTTCTCGCCCGAAGCGGCCATCGAGACCATCGAGCGCATGGGCTACCCGGTCGTGCTTAAGCCGGTGGTCGGCTCGTGGGGTCGGCTGCTGGCCAAAATCAACGATCGTGATGCCGCCGAAGCCGTGCTGGAACACAAGGATATGCTTGGCTCGGTTCAGCACTCGGTCTACTACATCCAGGAATACATCCGCAAGCCGGGCCGCGACATCCGCGCTTTTGTGGCTGGTGACCGCACTGTAACGGCCATTTACCGTCGCTCGGAGCACTGGATTACCAACACGGCCCGCGGTGGCGAGGGCGAGATGTGTCCCATCACCCCCGAACTGGACGAATTGTGCGTGCGCGCGGCCCAGGCGGTCGGCGGCGGTGTGCTGGCCGTGGACGTGCTCGAACACCCCGACCGCGGCTACCTGATTAATGAAATCAACCACACGATGGAATTTCACTCCCTGATGCCCACCACCGGCGTGGATATCCCCGGCATGATTGTGGATTACACCGCCGAAGTGGCGCGTGGAAAGGTGTCTGTTCTATGATTCGAGCCGGAATTATCGGCGGGTCGGGCTATGCGGGCGGCGAACTCATTCGCCTGTTGACCGGCCACCCCGAAACTGAAATAATTTACGCGACCTCGCGCGCCAAAATGGGTGAGTATTTCTACCAGTCGCACCCCAACCTGCGCAAGCAGACCGCGCTGACTTTTGTCTCGCCCGAAGAAGCCAGCGAGGTGGATGTCCTGTTCCTGGCGACTCCGCACGGACAGGCCCAGAAGGAAATCGAAAAGTATGCCGCGCTGGCGGGCAAAATCGTCGACCTTTCGGCAGATTTCCGCTTAAATGACGCGGCGGCTTACGAAAAGTGGTATGGCGAAGCCCACAAAGCTCCCGAATGGCTGACGAAATTCGTCTACGGCTTGCCTGAAATCCGCCGCGAGGAACTCAAAACCGCGACCTACGCCAGCGGCGTGGGCTGCAACGCCACCGCCACCAACCTGGCGCTCTTGCCGCTGGTCAAGGCCGGATTAATCGACCCGCAACAAAACATCTTTGTCGAACTCAAGGTCGGCTCTTCGGAGGGCGGCGCGGCGGGCAATCCCGGCTCACACCACCCGGAGCGCAGCGGCGTTATCCGCACCTTTTCGCCCTTCGGCCACCGCCACACTGCCGAAGTCATCCAGGAACTTGGCCTGCCCAACGTCACCCTGACGATGACCTCGGTCGACCTGGTGCGCGGCGCGCTGGCGACGGCGCACGCTTTTGTCAAACCGGATGTGGCCAACAAGGATTTGTGGAAAGCCTACCGCGCCCTGGCGAACGATAATCCGTTCATTCGCGTGGTCAAGGAACAGCGCGGCATTTACCGCGTACCCGAACCCAAAATCCTGGCCGGTTCCAACTACGCCGACATCAGTTTCGACCTCGATTTCGAGACCGGACACGTCGTCGCCATCTGCGCCATCGACAACCTGATGAAAGGCGCGGCGGGGACGGCTGTCCAGGCGATGAATTTGATGTTTGGGTTTGAGGAGACGCTGGGGTTGGAATTTCCGGGGTTGCACCCCATTTAGCGTTAACCACGATGGTCGAGTAGCCCGCAGGGCGTATCGAGACCACTACTACTGCCAGATTTCTCTACCGGACAAAATGTGCTGAATCGTAATTCAATACTTATGCTTGTCATCCCTGGCACCGCCCGCCAGGGCAGGTGTTCGAGCCACGCAGCGGAGAGAAATCTGGCACGCATTGAGGAAGATTTCTACCCTGCGGGCACGATGTCGCTGTCGCTCGAAATGACAAACCATCATGAAATTTGTCCAATAGATTATTGCCAGATAAAAATGGTCTCGATAAGCCCCTCAAACTGCATTCGGGACTACTCGACCAACTTGAATTAAAAAGGTATTTTTTATGTCATCAACAATCACTGTCGTAAAACTCGGCGGCACCGAGGGAGTGGATTTTTCCGCTATCTGCCAGGACGCCGCCAAATTGCTCGCCGAAGGCCAGCGCCTGGTGCTGGTGCATGGCGGCTCGGCGGAGGCGAACGCCCTCGGCGAAGCGCTCGGCACGCCGCCCCATTTCATCACCTCGCCGTCCGGTTACACCTCGCGCTACACCGACCGCGGGACGCTCGAAGTTTTCTGCATGGCGGTCAACGGCAAGGTCAATACCCTGTTGGTCGAACAACTGCAAAAGCTGGGAGTCAACGCCCTCGGCCTGAGCGGCTTGGATGGGAAACTGCTGCTCGCCAACCGCAAGGAATCGATCCAATCGATTGAGAATGGCAAGCGCAAGATTATCCGCGACGATTACACCGGCAAAATCGAATCGGTCAATGCCGACCTGCTCCACCTGCTGCTGGATGCGGGCTACTTGCCGGTGGTTGCCCCGGTGGCTTGCAGCCAGAACGGCGAAGCCCTCAACGTCGATGCCGACCGGGCCGCCGCGATGGTAGCGGGCGCGCTCAAGGCCGAAAACCTGCTGCTGCTGACCGCCGTCCCCGGCCTGATGCGCAAATTCCCCGATGAAAGCACGCTGATTAAATCCATTCCGCAGGCCAAACTCGACGAAGCCATCCAGTTCGCTGAAGGCCGCATGAAGAAAAAAGTCCTCGGGTCGCAGGAAGCCCTGCAGGGCGGCGTCAAACGCGTTATCATCGCCGACGGCCGGGTCGAGAATCCCATTTCGAATGCGCTCTCCGGCAATGGAACGGTGATGGAGTAGAAAAAAATGCAGAATGCAGAATGATGAATGCAGAATAAAATTCATTGATCTTGAAAATTCTGCACTCTGACTTCTGACTTCTGCATTATCCTTTGGAGTTTCTCATGGCTGACAAACCCACTCCTGACTTGAAAGTCCGCACAAAAGCGTTTGCACTACGAATTATCCGGTTATACCAAAATTTACCCAAAACCGGTGAAGCGCAGGTAATTGGAAAGCAAGTTTTGCGGAGTGGAACATCGGTTGGCGCTCAGTATCGTGAAGCTTGTCGCGCCAAATCGCAGGCAGATTTCATCAACAAGGTGGAAGGTTCACTGCAAGAAATCGATGAAACTGCTTATTGGCTCGAACTCCTTGTCGAAATTCATCATTCTGCATTGGACTTGCTATGAATATTATCGAAATCGAATCAAAACACACCTCTGGTCTGTACGGCAAACAACCCATCATCTTCGTCCGCGGACAGGGTGCATCGCTCTTTGACATCGACGGTGTCGAGTACATCGACTGCAACTCCGGGCACGGCGTCGCCAACCTCGGCCATGCCCACCCGAAGGTCGCCGCCGCGATTGCTGACCAGGCGGGCAAACTCATTACCCTGTTCGAAACCTTCTACAACGACCAGCGCGCCGCCCTGATGGGCAAAATGGGCAACCTTGTGCCGGGCCTCGACCGGGTCTTCTTCTGCAACTCCGGCACCGAGTCGAACGAAGCCG
This sequence comes from Anaerolineales bacterium, assembly GCA_020060235.1. Taxonomy (GTDB): domain Bacteria; phylum Chloroflexota; class Anaerolineae; order Anaerolineales; family Villigracilaceae; genus UBA8950. Next base: position 30,837 of record JAGVAO010000191.1, read on the forward strand.
CCATCAAATTCGCGCGGCTTTCCACCGGGCGCAGCCAGATTGTGGCCGCCATGCGCGGATTTCACGGTCGTACCCTCGGCGCGCTTTCGGCCACCCACAACAAGAAATATCGCGAAGGCTTCGAGCCGCTCGTGCCAGGCTTCAGCCACGTTCCGTTTAACAACATCGAAGCCCTCGAAAAAGCCATTACTGAGGAAACTGCCGCCTTCCTGGTCGAAGTCGTCCAGGGCGAGGGCGGCGTTTACGCGGCGGATATGGCCTACATGCAGGCCGCCCGCCGGATTTGTGACGAAAAAGGTGCGCTGTTGATTGTGGACGAAGTACAAAGCGGATTCGGACGCACCGGCAAGCTGTTTGCCGTGCAACATACCGGAGTCCAGCCTGATATGTTGTGCTGCGCGAAGTCGCTGGCGGGCGGGGTGCCGATGGGGGCGGTTTTGCTTGCGTCGACGGTTCAAAACCTGGCCCCCGGCACGCACGGCTCGACCTTTGGCGGTAATCCGCTCTCGTGCGCTGCCGCTGTCGCCGCGCTGACCGCCATCGAGGAAGAAGACCTGCCCGGACAGGCCGCCGCCAAAGGCGACTACCTGATGAAGAAACTGCGCGAACTCGATTCGCCGCTCATCCGCGAAGTGCGCGGACTGGGACTGATGGTCGGCATCGAACTCAAGCAAAAGGTCATGCCCTACGTGCGCGCTTTGCAGGACGAGAAAATCCTGGCTCTCAATGCCGGCCTCACCACCATCCGCTTGCTGCCGCCGCTGGTCATCACTTACGAGCAACTCGATAAGGTGGTCGAGGCAATTGGCAAGGTGCTGGCGAATGGCGAATAAGCTCCCCGAAACCCTGCACGGACTGGTCTCGCACTTCAGCCCCTCCGGGCAGGAGGAAGAAGCAGTCGATTGGCTGGTGGCGCGGATGAAAGCCCTCGGCGCGGACGAGGCTTTCCGCGACGAGGCGGGCAATGCGGTTGGCCTGTGGGGCAACGGGCCGAAGCAAGTACTCCTGCTCGGGCACATTGATACCGTCCCCGGCGAGATAAAAGTGGAGCAAGTTAATAACTTGCTTTACGGGCGCGGAACGGTGGATGCCAAAGGCCCGCTAGCCTGTTTCGTCGATGGCGCGGCTTCGGTTGGGGCGGTGGAGGGCTGGCAAATTGTGGTGATTGGGGCGGTTGGCGAGGAAAAAGATTCGGATGGGGCTCGATTTTTGGTGGACAAATATCGTCCGGACTTCCTGGTGGTTGGCGAACCCAATCGCTGGGACAGGATGGCGCTTGGCTACAAGGGCTCGGCCTGGGCGAATGTCACTGTCCGCGCTGAACAGTTCCACACAGCCCATGCCGGGGCCTCGGCCTGCGAAACGGCCGTCGAGACCTGGCTGGCGGTCAAGGCTTTTGGTGATTCATTTAACGAGGGGCGGCAGAAGGTTTTCGAGCAGTTGCTGCTATCGTTACGGGGGATGGAATCGGGAAGCGACGGCCTGGAGCAGTGGGCGCGCCTGAGCATCGGGGCGCGCCTGCCGGTCGATTTGCCGCCGGATGCGTGGTACGAGCGCCTGCGCGAGGTGGCGGTTGGGGCGCGGGTCGAACCCGTCGGATACCCGATTCCGGCCTGGGCCTGCGAGAAAAATTCGGCGTTGGTGCGGGCTTTCTTAAACGGGATTCGGGCTGCGGGGGGCACGCCCGGATTCGTCTACAAAACGGGAACCGCCGATTTGAACGTCGTTGCCCCGGTTTGGCGGTGTCCGTCCCTCGTTTATGGCCCCGGAGATTCCGCCCTTGACCATACGCCGAACGAGCATATCGATTTGGGGGAGTACGCAAAGGCTGTGGACGTGCTGGCGGGGGCGCTGAGATATTTGACTGCAAAATAATCGAACAGCAACGATTTTTCGCTACCTGTGGCGTTCCACCTGACCGTTGCGGAGCAGGTTGTACTGTTGTCCGTCTACGATGACATACACACGACCGGCTGATTCGTCATAGTGCCACTCGTGCGGCCCAAAAGGACGGGATGCCTCTATGTATGTTGCGCTTATGGGTTCCCAATCCCAGTTTGTGATTTCACCCCTGGTTCTGTAGACAAAGATGGCCGTATCCGGTAAAAGGCCGAGTGTGTTCGGGGTTACCCGTTCGCGTTCTGCGGGAGGTCGCCCGGAAGAGCTGGGTGAATGACAGCCAAGCACCCACCAGGTTGGAAGACTGCCGGCTCCCAGCATGCCGGGCGGCGAACTGGGTTGGTTATCGATATAACCGCCCAGCGAGTTGTATATCCTGCGAATTCCTCCATCTGGTTCGGTGATAGTCCTGACAGGGTGAGACCAATGGATGGGGTGTCCTCGCGGCGCGCGGCCCGGCGGGTAGACCCCTCTGCTTAAATAGCGGGCTGACCAAAGGGCGCGCAGGCTCGCGCGGCTTGCCGGTTGGGTGGGGGTGAGCGTGCCGGCCTCAAGTTCTTGAATCAAGGCATCGAGGTTTGCGACCAGCCTTTCCAGAGCATTGCGCCGGTCTACCACCAGTGAATTTGCGGGGTCTGCCAGTTCTTCGTCACCCTGAAGCAGGAATTCATCCTCAAAATCCCAGGTGCGGCCTTCTTCGATACCCCTCTGAATGTCTGCAATCACTTCGCAGGCCAGCGCGATATACTGGCGGCGCAACGCGGCACTGGCCACTGCCTGCTCGGGCCCATTGGCATAGCGCAGGATGGCGGGCATGCCTGCGCCGGGAGCGCTGTGCTGGACAACATGGGCAAGTTCGTGCGCCAATAGGGAGCGGGAGGTTTGTGAACCGGGCGAATATTGTCCGTGGGCAAAGCCGATGTCATTTCCTACAGTAAAGGCGCGCGCGTTTAGAGCTTTTGCTGATTCCGCTGTTGCGGAGTCGGTGTGCAGCCGCACCGAGCCAAAGTCGACGCCGAAACGCGTCTCCATGAAATCCCGTGTCGGTGGGTCCATCGGATGGCCGGAAGTCCCCTCAGCGGCAGGCGTGGCGCGAAGGCGCGGCGGTTTATGCGGGTCAGATGTGCGCATAACCTGCCGGGCCATCTGGTCTGCCTGCTGCTCCCAGGGGTCTCCAGGCTGGCTGATTGTTGGCCCTGGCTGCGCTATCAGGCTAGCTCTGGCGAATATTGAGATACGGCTAAAATCATACTCCGGGGAGTGTGTTGAAATCGCTGGGCCGGGGCTTGTTTTCTCGAAATTGACCTGGGGGAGTTGTAATGTGGCGCTTGTGCTTGAGGATGCGCCAGCGTTAGGTCTTGGGCGTGTTGCCAGTTCACGGGTAAAAGAAGGCATACTCAAAACTCCTTGTGTACCAATGCAGGTTGCTATTTTAAGTATAGCACCCATGTCCAGTACTGACCTTTTGTAGTGCCGTGCTGGCTATATTCTATCGATAGAGATAACTGTTCACCAGCAGCACTATTGTTGAACCGCCAAGAACGCAAAGGCCGCGAAGAACGCCAAGTTTTTTGGTTTTCTTCGCGGCCTTCGCGGTTAATTTCCTCTATATCTTACGGCAAGACCGTACTCCCCATCAAATACCGGTCACACTCCCTTGCGGCGCCGCGGCCTTCGTTAATTGCCCAGACGACCAGGCTTTGACCGCGGCGCATGTCACCGGCGGCGAAGACGCCCGGCAGGTTGGTGGCAAATTTGCCGTGTTCGGCTTTGGCGTTGCCGCGCTCGTCCTGCTCGACATTCAATTTGCCCAGGATAGTCTCCTCCGGGCCGAGAAAGCCCATCGCCAGCAAGACCAGTTGGGCCGGGTAAACCTTTTCCGTGCCGGGAACGTCGCGCGGGATGAAGCGTCCGTTCTCGTTGACCCACTCCACGTTGACGGTGTGGACTTCTTTCAAATTGCCGTCTTCATCGCCGACAAAGCGTTTGGCGGTGATGGTGTACTGGCGCGGGTCGTCGCCGTACAGGGCTTTATATTCTTCCTGTCCGTAATCGAGTTTGTAGACCTTGGGCCATTCAGGCCAGGGATTGTCGGCGGCGCGCTCGTCGGGCGGGCGGGATAGGATTTCGAGCTGGACAAGGCTTTTGCAGCCGTGCCGCAGGGAGGTGCCGACACAGTCGGTACCGGTGTCGCCGCCGCCGATGACGAGCACATCCTTGCCCTCGGCGCTGATGAATTCGCCGTAGCCGGAGCGTTTCTCCCAGCCGACTTTCGGCCCGTTGCCGTTGAGCAGGTGACGGGTGTTGCCCTGCAAAAACTCCATCGCAAAGTGGATGCCTTTCAGGTTGCGGCCTTCGATGGGCAGGTCACGCGGCTTGGTCGCCCCGCCGCACAGGACAATCGCATCAAACTCGGCGCGCAATTCTTCGGCGGACATGTCTACCCCAATCTCGACGCCGGTAACGAAGGTGACGCCCTCGGCGGCCAGGATGTCCACCCGGCGCTGGACGATGCCCTTGTCCAGTTTCATATTCGGGATGCCGTAGGTCAGCAGTCCGCCGATGCGGTCGGCGCGCTCATAGACGGTGACGAGGTGCCCGGCGCGGTTCAACTGCGCGGCGGCGGCCAATCCTGCCGGGCCGGAGCCGACCACTGCTACTTTTTTGCCAGTGCGGAAGGGTGGTGGCTCGGGCACAATCCAGCCTTCCTCGAAGCCTTTATCGACAATCGCGCATTCGATGCTCTTGATGCTGACCGGGTCGCCCATGCGCCCGGCGGTACACGAGCCTTCACACGGCGCGGGGCAGACCCGCCCGGTGAATTCGGGGAAGTTGTTGGTTTTGTGCAGGCGGTCGAGGGCCATGCGCCAATGCCCGCGATAGACCAGGTCGTTCCATTCGGGAATCAGGTTGTTGACCGGACAGCCCGCCGCCATGCCGCTGATGATTTGCCCGGTGTGGCAGAACGGGATGCCGCAATCCATGCAGCGAGCACCCTGGATTTGCAGTTTCTCCTCCAGCACGGGCAGGTGGAACTCGTTCCAGTCTTTGATGCGCTCTTCAGGAGCGCGGTCGGGGGGAACTTCCCGCTGGTATTCGATGAATCCGGTTGGTTTTGCCATCGTATTTCTCCTGGGAGAAAACCCTTTGTACACGGATTTTACGGATTACGCGGACGAACACGGAAAAACATTAAAAAAATCCGCGTGATTCCGTGAAATCCGTCCAATCCGTGTACTGGTTTTGCTCTTAATTGCCGCTCACGCGGGCAACATCGTTTTTATTCATCTCGAACGCCGCCATCACGGCTTCCTCGCCGCTCAAGCCCTGGGCTTCGACTTCCTTGAAGGCTTGCAGGGCGCGTTTGTAATCCTTGGGCATGACCTTGGCGAAGCGCGGCGCGAGCGATTTCCACTCTTTCAGCACGCGCGCGGCCAGTTGGCTGCCGGTCAGGGCGGCGTGACGGTCGATGAGCGCTTGCAGTTCGGCCAGTTCTTCGGGTGTTTCGACTGGCCCAAGTTCGACCATCTCTTTGTTGCACTTCCCGGGAAAGTCGCCGCGCTCGTCGAAGACATAGGCGACGCCGCCGGACATGCCCGCCGCGAAGTTGCGTCCGGTTTTGCCCAGCACAACCACCCGTCCGCCGGTCATGTACTCGCAGCCGTGGTCGCCCACGCCCTCGACCACCGCCGTCGCGCCGCTGTTGCGCACCGCGAAACGCTCGCCCGCCATGCCGCGAATGTAGGCTTCACCGCTGGTGGCTCCGTACAGGGCCACGTTACCGGTGATGATGTTTTCCTCGGCCACAAAGGTCGAACCGTGTGGGGGATAAAGGATGATTTTTCCGCCCGAAAGGCCTTTGCCGAGGTAATCGTTGGAATCGCCCTCCAACTCGAGCGTGATTCCGCGCGGAACAAACGCCCCGAAGCTTTGTCCCGCTGACCCCTGGAAGTGCAACCGGATGGTGTCTTCCGTTAACCCCTGTGCGCCGTGGCGGCGCGTGACCTCGCTGCCGAGCATTGTCCCGACGACGCGGTTGGTGTTGCGAATCGGCAGGGTGACGTTGACGGGTTGTTTCTTTTCCAGCGCCGGGCGGCAGATGTCGAGCAGGATGTGGCGGTCGAGGGTCTTGTCAAGCCCGTGGTCCTGGGCTATCTGGCAGTAGGTGCGGCCATCCTCGGCCTCGTCGGGGACATAGAGAATTTCGGAGAAATCCAGCCCTTTGGCCTTCCAGTGTTCCACCGCGCGGCGAACTTCCAGGCGGTCGGAATGCCCAATCATCTCGTTGATGCTGCGGAAGCCGAGCTGAGCCATGATTTCGCGGGCTTCCTGTGCAATGAAGCGCATAAAGTTGACCACATATTGCGGGTCGCCGTCGAAGTTTTTGCGCAGTTCCGGGTTTTGGGTCGCCACGCCGGTCGGACAGGTGTCAAGATGGCAGACGCGCATCATGACACAGCCGAGCGTTACCAGCGGCGCGGTTGCGAAACCAAACTCCTCCGCGCCGAGCAGGGCCGCGATGACGACATCCCGCCCGGTTTTGAGCTGGCCGTCGGTTTCGACGGCGACGCGGTTTCGCAGGTCGTTCAGGACGAGGGTCTGGTGGGTTTCGGCCAGGCCCAACTCCCAGGGCAGGCCGGCGTATTTGATGCTGGAAACAGGCGAGGCCCCGGTGCCGCCGTCGTGTCCGCTGATGAGGATGACATCGGCGTGGGCTTTGGCGACGCCCGCCGCAACGGTGCCGACGCCCACTTCCGAAACCAGTTTGACGCTGATGCGGGCTTCGGGATTGGCGTTCTTCAGGTCGTGAATTAGTTCGGCCAGGTCTTCAATCGAGTAGATGTCGTGGTGCGGCGGCGGGGAAATCAGCCCCACGCCGGGAGTCGAGTGGCGCACTTTGGCAATCCAGGGGTACACTTTGCGGCCCGGCAGTTGCCCGCCTTCGCCCGGTTTTGCACCCTGGGCCATCTTGATTTGCAGTTCTTTGGCGTTGACCAGGTATTCGCTGGTCACGCCAAACCGGCCAGAAGCGACCTGCTTGATGGCGCTGTTGCGCGAATCGCCGCTCTCGTCAGAGACGTAGCGGGCCGGGTCTTCGCCGCCTTCGCCGGTGTTGCTCTTGCCGCCGATGCGGTTCATGGCAACGGCCAGGGCTTCGTGGGCTTCCTTGCTGATGGAGCCATAACTCATCGCGCCGGTTTTGAAGCGCTTGCAGATTTCATCGACCGATTCGACTTCTTCCAGCGGCACGGGTTCGCGCCCGGGTTTGAACTCGAAAAGCCCGCGCAGGGTGCCGAGTTTACCCATCTGCTCGTTGATTAACTGGCTGTATTTCTTGAACAGGCCGTAATCGCCGGTTCGGGTCGATTTTTGCAAGGCGTGGATGGTCTGCGGGCTGAACAGGTGATGCTCGCCCTCGCTGCGCCACTGGTACTCGCCGCTGGTGGGCAGGTTGTGCCCGTTGGCCGAGCGCTCGGCAAACGCCGATTTGTGTCGCAGGGTGGCCTCCTGGGCGATAATATCCAGGTCGATGCCGCCGATGCGCGACGGAGTCCAGGTGAAGTATTTTTCGATGACGCTCTGGTGGATGCCCAGGGCCTCGAAAATCTGCGCCCCGCAGTAACTCTGGATGGTCGAGATGCCCATTTTAGACATCGTTTTGATGACGCCCTTGATGGCAGCCTTGACGAAGTTTTTGACGGCTTTTTCGGGGGTGATGTCCACCAGCAGGCCGTCGCTAATCATGTGTTCGATGCTCTCGTAAGACAGGTAGGGGTTGATGGCCGTCGCGCCGTATCCAATCAGGGCAGCGAAGTGATGCACCTCGCGCGGTTCGCCGCTTTCAAGAATCAGGCCGACCTGGGTGCGCGTTCCCTGGCGGACGAGGTGATGGTGCAGCCCGGCCACCGCCAGGAGCGCGGGAATCGGCGCATGTTCGCGGTCGATGCCCCGGTCAGAAAGGATGAGCAGGTTGACCCCGCGCAGGATGGCTGCGTCTGCAGCCTGGAAGAGTTCCTCCATCGCGTGGTCGAGGCCTTCGCCGCCCGACCCGGCCCGGAAAATAATCGGCAGGGTGGCGGTCATGAAGCCGGGAATCTTCGAGTGGCGGATTTGAGCCAGTTCCTCGTTGGTCAGGATGGGATAGTCGAGCCGAATCTGGTGGCAGCTCTGCGGGATGGGCTTGAGCAGGTTGGTTTCCGCGCCGACCATGACCTCGGTGGCAACCACAATTTCCTCGCGCAGGGCGTCGATGGGCGGGTTGGTCACCTGCGCGAACAACTGTCGGAAGTAGTTGTAAAGCAATTTGGGCTTTTCAGATAGCACCGCCAGCGCGGCGTCGTTGCCCATCGAGCCGACCGGTTCGATGCCGTTTTGCGCCATCGGGGTCAGGATGACGCGCAAATCTTCCTCGCTGTACCCGAAAGCCTGCTGGCGCTGGAAGAGGGTCTTGTGCTCGGTCTTGACGATATATTCTGCTTTGGCGGGCGGCAGGTCTTCCAGCCGCACCTGGTATTTGTCCAGCCAGTCGCGGTAGGGGAAGGTTCCCGCCACCTGGTGTTTGATTTCCTCATCGCTGATAATGCGCCCCTGGCGGGTATCCACCAGCAGCATTTTGCCCGGCTCAAGGCGACCCTTGTAGGCCACGTTTTCGGGCGGGATGTCGAGCACCCCGACCTCGGAGGCCATCACGATTTTGTCGTCGTTGGTGACGTAGTAGCGGGCCGGACGCAGTCCGTTGCGGTCGAGCAAGGCCCCGACCTGGAATCCGTCACAGAAACCCATCGCCGCCGGGCCATCCCAGGGTTCCATCAGGTTGGCGTGATATTCGTAAAAGGCGCGTTTCTCATCCGGCATGTCTTCGTGGTGCGACCAGGGTTCCGGAATCATCATCAACATGGCGTGCGGCAGGGAGCGCCCGGCCATCACCAGGAATTCCAGCACGTTGTCGAACATGGCCGTATCGCTGCCGTCGGGCTGGATGATGGGCAGCACCTTCTTCATGTCCGCGTCGAAGAGTTCGGACTCGAACATGTTTTCCTGGGCGCGGAACCAGTTGATGTTGCCGCGCAGGGTGTTGATTTCGCCGTTGTGGATGACATAGCGATAGGGGTGGGCGCGCTCCCAACTGGGGAAGGTGTTGGTGCTGAAACGCGAATGCACAACTGCAATCGCGCTTTCCATGTCGGGGTCGCTCAGGTCGGGGAAATAATTCTTGACCTGGTCGCAGACCAACATGCCTTTGTAGACCAGGGTTTTGTGGGATAGGCTGGGGATGTAGAAGGTTTCGCCGCCCGCAAAACGCCCGCCGTAGCGGATTTCGTTCTCGGCTCGCTTGCGGATGACGTACAATTTGCGCTCGAAGGCCATATCGTCGGTGATGGCCGGGTTGCGCTCGATGAGCAAAAGGCGCATCTTGGGCTCGGAATGGATGGCCGAGTTGCCCAGTTCGAAGTTCTTGGTCGGAACCGTGCGCCAGCCGATGACGCGCTGGCCCTCCGATTCGATGATTTTCTCGAAATGCAGGCGGATTGCGCGGCGATGGATGTCATTGCGCGGCAGGTAGACCATGCCCACGCCATACTGCCCCGGCGCGGGCAGGTTGAATCCTTTGATGTCGGCAATCTTTTGCAGGAATTTGTGCGGCACCTGAATCATCATCCCTGCCCCGTCGCCAGTGTTGGCCTCCGCGCCGCGCGCGCCGCGATGGGTCAGGTTGTCCAGGATGGTCAATCCATCGCGGATGATGCCGTGGGATTTGCGTCCCTTGATGTCGGCGACAAAACCCACGCCGCAGGCATCATGCTCGAACTGCGGGTCGTACAATCCTTGTTTGGGCGGCGATTTGTATTGCCGTCGCTGGCCGTCTCCTTCTGATGCGTTCATGGGTACTTCTCCTTCGGCGAAAAAAGAATAAGAGCGTGAAAATATCGATTTGTAAAATAGCCCGGTTTTATCCGGGCGTTTGCATTTGCGCAACAGTCTTTAAACGATGTAATCTACAGTCAGGTTTTGGTGATAACCAGCGCCCCCACGGTCATCCAGCCAATTCCAACGGGTAAAATTGGCCTATTATATCGGGATTTCCGGTCTAAACAAGCGTTTTATTGCGCCTGGCGCGAGATTTTATGGAAAATTTATGAGTGCTTTAGGGGATAATTACAGGTTTCGCAGGAAAGCGTCGGGATTATTCAAAAAGTCGCGCATCAGGCGGACGTGTTCAAGGTCGTCGAATCTTGCCCGCTCGATACGCCCCTCGCTAAAGTGGAAAATCTCCGCGCCGGGGTAGGCCATCAGGATGGGCGAGTGGCTGGCGATGATGAACTGCCCGTTTTGGGTCTCCATCTCTTTGATGGCGGCAATCAGTGCCAGTTGGCGCAATGGCGAAAGCGGCGCTTCCGGTTCATCGAGAAGGTACAGGCCATCCGGCACGAAGCGGGACTGGAACAGGGTCAGGAAACTTTCGCCATGAGAATAAGCGTCCAGGCCGCCTCCCCCGTAGCGGCGGCGCATATCCCCCAACTGGCCGCTGGTGCTCATGCGCGCCAGCGCTTTTGCGTATTCGGAGCGTTCCCGGTATTCGTGTTCGATTTCCCGCAGGTCGGATTCCATTTCGGCGCGTAGTTCGTTTTGGCGTTTGGCATACCCGAAGAAATCCTCGGCGCGCAGGAAGAAGCCCCTGCGGGTGCGCTTTGTCCAGGCCAGGCGCAGGTATTTTGCCAGTTCACGGGCATGGACGAGGCTGTGGTCGGTTTTGACGCTCTCGCTGCCGACGGTAATCATCTCGGCTGCGCAGGCCAGGGCCTCGAGCAGGGTCGATTTGCCCGTGCCGTTTTCGCCGACGAAGAACGTCACCGGTGCGGAGAAACGCATCTCCTCCAGCCCGCGCAGCAGCGGCAGGTTGAAAGGGTACTGCCCCCGCAGCCGTTGGGGGATTTCTCTTAAATTAATACTGAGCAGGTGGGGCATTTAGTCTTCCGCGACCCGATGGGACTTTGCGCGGATTGGGTATTTTGTTTGTTGCTTAGGATTGAATAAAGATAACGTACTGAGTGTTTTTTGAACCCCTGCGGGGAAGCTTACCGGTACAAAATAACTCGCCGGATACAGGTAGTCTTCCCCTTCGTTATCCACAACACGCAAATAGTCGGACTTCTCGGCATCGACATCAGGCAGGACTTCGTAAACCATGCGCGGCGTGAGTACATCCGGGTCGTCCGTTTGGATGCAGATTACAAATTTGGAGGTGTTTTTCTGGGTAGTCATAGCGTTTTAATCCAAGAATCGCTTAATTTTCATCATCTTTTTACCAATACCATGCGCTTCGAACCAGTGAATTTCTGCCAGGCGGATTTTGCCGTTATGCAGGGATATATTTGCAATGCCTTTCAGTTTTCTCCAGCGACCATCTCCATATCTTTCGCGTAGCAGGGATAAAATACGAATGCCGTTACCTTCTGCAATGGTTTCTACCTGGCTGATTGCGCTCACAATCTCGAATCGCATGATTCAATTATATGCCTAAAAATACTCTTTTGTATTCCTTAGCCGCTTTTCTTCGCCCTTCCCCTGGTCTTCTGCCTCCTGTAGGGTGGCATATCAATCGAGAAGACCTGGCAGCGGGTTGGGTCTAAAATCTTGTTCCACAAGCCCGGATAATTTTTTGCAAAACTATCCGGGTCAAGGGTGGACGTAATGACCGTCGGCAGGTGGGCGTGATAGCGATGGCTCAAAATCTGGTTGAGTTTGTCCTCGGCCCAGACCGAACTGGCTCCGCTTTCTTTCAGGTCATCCAGCATCAGCAAAGGCGTGGTGCGGATTTCGTGCGAGCGCCGGTCGAAGGAAACATCTGAACTTGGCCTGAAGGTTGCTTTCAGGTAATCGAGCAGGGTCGAAACCTCCGCCAGGATGGCCTGCCCCCCCAGCGCCAGACGGTGATTGCCGATGGCCGCCGCCAGGTGGGTTTTGCCGCAGTACGACTGCCCGAGGATAATCAACCAGCCCTGCGGGTCTTCGGCGAAATGCACCGCCGCATTGACCGCATTGCGCAGTTTTTTGATGTGCGCCTCGGTCACCGTCTCGCGCACGATTTCCTTGTCCTTGTAACGATTGCCGAATTTGTCCTGCTTTTCGGTCGTAACCGTCGTGACAATTTCCTTGCCGATCTCGTCCTCGCGCGTCCCGAAGTTGATGAACGTCATCCGGCGCACGTCGGGCAGTGAAAGCATCGAAAGCCCCGGATTACTCGTCTCCTTGGGGCGGCGATAATCGGGCGCGCTGATGCGCACATGCCGCACCATCCCATCGTCCTGCAAGCGCGAGCGGATGCGGCTCTCGATTTCGTCCAAAATCAGGTTGGTCGTAATCACCGTCGGCAGTTGGTTGATGTAACGATAATTGATAATCTGGAACAATTTTTCCTGCGCCCAGCCGGTCGCGTTCTGCGTGCCGAAATCGTCCATCACCAGCAACTCGGCCTTGCGGATGTCGTCGAAACGCCCTTCGAAAGTCGTCTCCGGGCTGTTGTAGGCAAAGCGCAAACTGTCAAGCAGGTCGGGCACGGTAATAAACAGGGTCGGCAGACCGCGCGAGACAGTTTCATTGGCAATTGCCGCCGCCAGGTGGGTCTTGCCGCACCCGTAGGCTCCTTCCAGCAGCAGCCAGCCGTTCAGTTTTTGGGCATACTCCTCGCACACCTCGCGCGCGCCTTCCAGGCTCTCGCGTTCCTGCGGGGTAATCGAATCTTTCGCCTTGGGGTTGCCGCCTGTCCTGAAATTCTCGAAAGTCAGGTGCTTCAAATGCTCCAGGCTGCTCAAGGCATACAGGCGGCTGCGGGCCGTCTCGGCTTTATCGCTTGCCCGGCAGGCGCAGGCTTCCACCTTGCCGAACTTCTCATGCCCGACCGGCACGTCCCAGCGCAAATAACCCGCCCCCTGGCAGTAGGGGCAGTTCGGGTCGCCCAGCGGCTCGATTTTGGGCTTAATTTCCTTCGTCGAGGTACTCCGAGAACTGGCTTTTTCGGTACCGCTCTGTACTTTTTTCAGGGTCTTTTTGATTTCTTCCTTCATCTCTGCCTCGTTCCTTCCAACCCTTCAAAATCGCTTCCACATACTTCCAATTGCGAATATTGCGCTTGAGCGCCTCGCCCAGCGCCTCCTCAATCCACGCTGCCGAGTACTCACGCTCGGCGTCCTTGAGCGCGTCCGCCATCAGCGGCGTCAGCGGGCCGATATTCTGCTCATACAGCCGAAAGACGTTCGGCACATCGCGCGGCGGGTGGTTTTGGGAATCGGCGGCGGCCGTCAAACGGCCTTTTTCGATAGCCTCGGCAGCTGCCCGCCCCCTGGGCGTGTTCAACACGAACAGGCCGCCCGAATCGCTCCCGACCCGCAACAGGATTCCGCGCCGGGTGGCTTTCTCCAACGCCGCGTCCAGCTCCGCCACAGGCCGCCCGCGCATGAAATCCGCATCGGAGGCAATATCCTCCCGCGAGAGAATCCGCTGCGCGGCCTCCATCTGCTCGATGCGCCAGAAGACGTACAGCGCGACCTTTAACTCGCCCAAATCGTCCATCTCAGCCAGTAACTTGCTGAAAAACGAATTGGGCAGGCGCGTGAAGGTTTCGGAGGATGTGAAGCCTTTGAATTCGGTCATTTTAAGCACGACATCTGTCATTTCGAGCGACAGCGAGAAATCTAATCAACTTATGTAAGATTTCTCAGTCGCTGCTACGCGGCTCCCTCGAAATGACAACATTATTGGTTAAAATCCACCGTCCGCGTGGCGGCGTTCTCGAACTTGGTCAGGTTGTTGCGGAAAATCAGGTCAATCGTCCCGACCGGGCCGTTACGATGCTTGGCGACTTTCAGGTGGGTCACGTTTTGCAGGGCCGGGTCTTTTTCGTCGCGGTAAATAAACATCACAATGTCGGCGTCCTGTTCCAACGACCCCGATTCGCGCAGGTCTGAAAGTTGCGGTTCCTTATCTGCCCGTTGTTCGACAGCGCGGGAGAGCTGCGCGGCGGCAATCAGCGGCACTTTCAATTCGCGCGCCAGTTGTTTGAGCGAGCGCGAAATATACGAAACTTCCTGCACGCGGTTCTCGTTGCGCGTCTCGGATGACATCAATTGCAGGTAATCGACAATCACCAGGTCGAGGCCGAATTCCATTTCGAGGCGGCGGCATTTGGTGCGCAGTTGCAGCGGCGAAAGCCCCGGCGTATCGTCGAGAAAGATGCGCGTATCGCCAAGCACCTCGATGGCCTGGGTGAAGAGCGGCCAGTCGTCGTCGCTCAGTTTGCCGGTACGCAGGCGCTGGCTGTCGATGCCGGTCTGCTGCGAAACCAGGCGCTGCACCACCTGCTCGTTCGACATTTCCAGCGAGAAGACCGCCACCCGTTTTTTGTGCAAGAGCGCGGCATTGTTTGCAACCGTCAGCATCCAGGCGGTTTTACCCGCGCCGGGGCGGCCCGCAAATATCAACAGGTCGGATGGCTGCAAGCCGCCGAGCATCCTGTCCAGGTCGGTGAAGCCGGTCGGCACGCCGACAATGTCCTCGCCGCGCCGCGCCAGTTCGTCGATGCGGTCGTAGAACTCACTCAGCACCGAGCGGATGGGCATTACCTCGTGACGCAGTTTGCGTTCCGAAACGTTGAAAATAGCCTTCTCGGCCTCGCCCATGACCGTGTCAATGGGGGTGGCTTCTTCGTAGGCCAGGGTCGCAATCTGGTTGGCGGCGGTCAACATTTTTCGCCGCAGCGAGGCGGCCTCGATGAGCTTGCCGTAGGCCTCGGCGTGCAGGGTGGTCGGAACCTGGTTGAGCAGGGCGGTCAGGTAGGCCGGGCCGCCGATTTCCTCCAGCCGGTTCATGCTTTCGAGTGTGTCGCTGACGGTCAGGAAGTCAATCGGGATGCGCTTTTCGTGCAGGCTGGTGAAAGCCTCCCAGATGAAGCGCAGCCGGTGCAGGTAGAAATCGTCCGGGTTGAGGAACTGCGCCAGGTCGTAATAGACTTCCGGGTTAATTAATACTGCGCCAATGACCGCTTCTTCCGCTTCGCGGCTGTGCGGCATTCCGGCAGTGTTGCTTTCGGGGGCTGGCAGGAAATCTGTCATGGGCTGGGGTGGTTGGAGAAGTGGAACAAAAAGGGCACGTCGGAGTCAATTGTACCCTGTCGTGCCCGGTTGGTATATTACGCTTGGATGTTTAATTATTTTTCGTCGTCGTCTTTTTCGCCGTCATCCTTCGGCTTGTCGAGTTTGCTCAAGAAATCCTCGAAAATGGACAGGCGCGAGGGGTCTTCCATGTTGAAGGGTTTGCTGGCTCCCCCGGAGCCGGGAGCAGGCTGCGGGTCGGAAGCGGAGGGCGCGGCAGCCGATGTCGCCTGGATGGAAGTCGAACCGCGCATATCCTGCTCCGGCACAATTCCGGCCACATCCATCACCGATTCGTGCACCAGGATGGGCACGCGCGCGCGGACGGCCAGGGCCACCGCGTCGGAGGGGCGCGAGTCGATGTTCAGGGTGCGGCCGTCGTCGGTCTGGGCGACAATGTTGCCGAAGAAGATGTCGTCGCGCAGGGCGATAATCTCGACTCGCCTGACCTGGGCGCT
Organism: Anaerolineales bacterium; assembly: GCA_020060235.1. GTDB lineage: Bacteria > Chloroflexota > Anaerolineae > Anaerolineales > Villigracilaceae > UBA8950. The sequence goes on from JAGVAO010000191.1 coordinate 46,342, forward strand.
GAACACGCCGAACAGGTTTTTGAGCAGGTCATGGGTAAGCGGGCGGGCCATTTCGATTTCCTGCAAGGCGACCGTAATAGCCTCGGCTTCGTAAGGCCCGACCCAAATGGGCAGGTAACGCTCCGAATCGACCTGGCGCAGAACCACCAGGCGCTGGGGCGACATCAGGCTGACGCGAACGCTGTCTATGGTTACTTCTATCATCTCAGTCATGGCAACTCCTGTAAGTACTTCCATTTTAGCATAAGGCGGCCTGAAAAACTGTCTGCGTTATGTAAAAATGTCCATTCGGGCAATGCTGTTTTATAATCGGTTTATGCCCATTCGCTTACTTTCCCCCGAAGTTGCTTCTCAAATTGCCGCGGGCGAGGTTGTTGAACGCCCGGCCTCGGTTGTCAAAGAACTGGTCGAGAACGCCCTCGATGCTGGCGCTCGCTCGGTCGATGTCTCCATTCGCGGCGCGGGCCGCGCGCTGGTTGAGGTGGCTGATGACGGCAAAGGTATCCCTGCCGACGAGTTGTCCCTGGCGGTTGAGCGTCATGCCACCAGCAAACTGCAAGACGCCAACGATTTATTTCGCATAGACACATTGGGCTTTCGCGGCGAAGCCCTGGCTTCGATTGGCTCTGTCTCGCGCATGACCATCACCAGCCGCGCGGCGGATTCGCAAAGTGGGGCGCGGATTCGCATCGAAGCGGGGATTGCCGGGAAGGTGGAGCCGGTCGGCGCGCCGCAGGGGACGGTGGTGCGGGTCGAGGAGTTGTTTTATAACGTCCCGGCCCGGCTCAAGTTCTTGAAGCAGGATGTTACCGAACGCCGCGCCATCGACGGACTTTTGTCGCGCTATGCGCTGGCTTACCCGCAGGTGCGCTTCCGTTTTACAAGCGATTCTGCCTCTGTGCTGCAAACCAGCGGTGACGGTGACCGGCGCGCCATCCTGGCTTCGCTTTACGGGGTCGATGTTGCCAGGCAAATGCTCGAAGTGCTGGCCGAAGAAGAGTCTGACGCGGGCCAACCCCTGCGCCTGACGGGGTACATCAGCCCGGCTTCGCTGACACGCTCGAACCGCAAAGAAATCACTTTTTTCATCAATGGCCGCTGGGTTTCGGATACGCCGCTGACCCAGGCCATTCTACAGGCTTATCACACCCTGCTGATGGTCGGGCGCTTCCCGCTGACGGCCCTGTTCCTCGAAATCGACCCGGCGGAGGTGGATGTTAACGTTCACCCCGCCAAGGCCGAAGTCCGTTTCAGGAGCCAGGATAAGGTCTTCAGTTTTGTCCAGCGCTCGGTGCGCCGCGCGCTGTTGGCTTATTCTCCCGTCCCGGCCATGCCGCCCGCCCAGAACTTGTGGGGAGGTTCTTCGGTATCCGGTAATCAGTATCCAGTGTCCGGCAATCAGTTTGGGGGGCAGGGGGTTGGGCTAGAATGGGGGATTGCGCACGATAATTTGAATGCAGAAGGCAAAATGCAGAATGATGAATTGAGCGCAGAACCGCAGGAAAATGTTCAGCATTCTGCATTCAGCAATTTGCCTTTGCTGCGTTTGGTCGGGCAAATCGGCGCGTCTTACCTGGTGGCCGAAGGGCCAGATGGCCTTTACCTGATTGACCAGCACGCCGCCCATGAGCGCATTTTATTCGAAAAACTGATGAGCCAGCGCGCTCGCCAGAACATCCCTTCGCAAGCGTTGCTGACCCCCGAAGTGGTGCAATTGCCGCCCGCCAGCGCGAACTTAATCCACGAACAGTTGCCGGTTTTGCAGAAGTTCGGTTTCGATGTCGAACCTTTCGGGCCGGGCGCCTTCCAGGTGCGGGCCATGCCGGTGCTGTTTTCGGGCAGCGACCCGGCGGCGGCCCTGCGCGCGTTGGTGGAAGATTTCGAGGAGGACGAAGCGCCCCTGCAAAACGAAATCGAGGCCAGGGTTGCCGGGCGGGTGTGTAAACGGCTGGCAGTCAAGGCCGGGCAGGCGCTTTCCCCCGAAGAACAACGCGCCTTGTTGGAAAATCTCGAAGCCTGTGAATCACCGCGAACCTGTCCGCATGGAAGGCCGACGATGATTCACCTCTCGGTGGATGTGCTCGAGCGCCAGTTCGGACGACGCGGCGCAAGGTAATTTGGAAAATTACTTTTTGGGGATGTGTACGATAAAGCGGGTGCCCTCGCCGAGTTTGCTCTGCACCTCGATGCGCCCGCCGTGTCCCTGGACGATGCCTTTACAAATGGACAGCCCCAACCCGGTACCCATGACTTTCGATTCGACAGCGCGGACGCGGTAGAACTTCTGGAACATATTGGGCAGGTCGCTTTCGGGGATTCCAAAACCGGTGTCGTCTACATAAAGCCCCCATTCATTCTCCGACATGCTGGCCCTCATGACAACTTTGCCGCCGGGACGGTTGTATTTGATGGCATTGCTGACCAGGTTAAGGATGACCTGCTTCAGTTTGTCGCGGTCTGCCTGAATGTCGGGTATATCGCCGGGAACGTCAACCAGGATGGTGACGCGGCTCTCATCTGCCTTGGCCTGCATGATGGACAGGCATTCCTCGAACATGACCTTGATGGGGAAGGATGATTTGTGAAATTGCACCCGGCCTGATTCCAACCGCGCCAGGTCGAGGAAAGACGAAGTCAGGGTGGTCAGGCGCATCGTTTCAGACTGGATATTGGTGATAATCTGGTGCGATTGCTCCGGCGAAATCTCGGGCCGCAGGAGCAGGTAACTGGCGGTATTGATGGATGCGAGCGGGTTGCGCAACTCATGCACGAATTCCGCAATCAGGTCGGATTGCTGGAACAAGCGCGAGTTTTCAATGGCAACCGCCGCTTGCGCGCCGAGGACTGTCAGTAAATTTTCGTCGGCTTCGCTGAACTCGCCCTCCTGTTTGTTGAGCACTTCCAGCACGCCGACAACTTTATCTTTGGTAATCAGCGGAACGCCCATGATGGATTTGGTGGCAAAACTGACCGTTTTGGCGACATTTTTGAAGTAACGTTCATCTTTGTTAACGTCACTGATGCGCAGCGGCTGGCGGTTGGTCACAATCCAGCCGGCGATGCTGTCCATCGGCACGACCAATCCACGCATGAGCGGGTCCATATTGGTGGCGGCCTGGAAGTAAAGTTGCTTCCCCGTGTCGTCATAAAGCAGGATGGACGCCGCTTCGGTGCCGCTGATGTCCCTGGCAGCCTCGATGATACGGTTAAGCAGGGGGTCAAGTTCCAGGGTCGAGGCAAGGTCGCGCGAAATTTCGATTAAGCGGCGATAACGCTCTAAGTGGGAATCTTTATTCAACATGATTGAGCACCCTTTTGGCTATGGCGGGGATAATTTGCGAGGCGTCTTCGTAAATATTGATGTCGGCGCGGACGCTGATATAGGTGGGGGAATTGTTGATGATGACAAGGTGCGCGCCGCGGTCGACCGCTTGCATGGGCAAGCCCGCCACAGGCAGGACTTCGAGCGACGAGCCTATCACAAGCATCAGGTCGCATTTCCGCGCTTCGGCCTGGGCTTGCTGCCAGGCTTTTTGCGGCAATTGTTCCCCGAACAAGATGACATCCGGCTTAAGGATGGCGGCGCAGTCACTGCAATAGGGCAAGTGTCCGTTTTGCAGGAAGGCAGGCAGGAAATCCTGGTAAGGATATTTGCGATAGCAACGGGTGCAGGTCAGGGTGGCCAGCGTGCCGTGCATTTCAATCACGTTGGCTGCGCCTGCTTTCTGGTGCAGGATGTCTATGTTTTGGGTGATGACAGCGTGGAGTTTGTCGTGTTTTTCGAGTTCAGCCAGCGCAAGATGCGCGCTGTTGGGTTGGGCATCAATTATGGAAGATGCCAGGGGGCGGAACCACTCGAAAAAGACCTCAGGGCGGGTGCGGAAGGTGGCCTGGGATGCCACTTCGAGCTGCTCATCTTTTGCCCACAGGCCCTTGCCCTCAGAGCGGAAATCGGGAATGCCCGACGGGGTCGAAATCCCGGCCCCTGTCAGGACAACGATGCGCCGGGCCTGTCCGATAAGCTCCGCCGCATATGCTATCGCCTCCAGGGTTTGGCCGGGCAGGGTATCCATGACTTATTCTTCTATGGTTTGCTTAACTCGTCCGATAATCTTGTTTGCCAGGCTGGTGTACTGCTGGTTGGTCAGGCTTTCAGTCTGCGCCAGGAAGGCTGTGGTTTGCAGGCGGACTGCTTGAAGCAAAAGTTCAGGGGCGGGTGTAAACGTAACTTCGATGGGGTACTGGATTTTTTCCTGGACCTGAGGGGCAGATAGCTGCGCCTCGGAGCGGAGACGGTAATTGACCGCCAGGCGTACCTTGCTTTTGTCGGCTCCGAGTGCATCCAGGTCATTAATCAGGCTGCGGGTGTGAGTCAGCGGGTTTGTGAAAGGTTCGGTTACGACAAGGATTTCGTCGAAGGAAGGAATCAGTTTTTGGTTCAGGGAGGTCAGCCCGCAGCCCAAATCCACTATCACGTATTGCGCCATGAAAGTCATTTTGCTCAGTATGGCGAGGAAGTGCTGGGCGTTGTCTTGCAACGAGGCTTCGCGGGGCTGCGAAGAGGCGCACAGGATTCTTAACCCCGATTTGTGCTTGCTGATTTTTTCCTTGATAACATCGCGGGTAATTTCCTTGGCCGGAATGTTTAGCAGTTCGCTCAAGCCTTTGGGCCTGGGCAGGCTTAAGTCATCGGCCAGTGTGCCCTGGCCAGGACGAAACTCAGCCATGATGACAACCGTTTTACTGATTTGCTCGATGGCCGATGCCAGGTTGAGCGCAATGGTGGTCGCGCCCAGGCCGCCGCGTGCGCCCAAAACGCCGATGGTGTGGGCGGGCTTGTCGCTGGCCGGGCCGGTTGGCGGGTTGACCTTTGATTTGGATGCGCGTGCCAGCAAGGCCCGCACATGGGCTTGCAACTCGGCGGGATGGGTTGGCTTGGTCAGGTAATCATCTGCGCCCGCCTCGAAGCCGGTCACTTTGTCGTCCAACTGGCTCTTGGCGGTAAACATCAAGATGGGAATGTTTACCGTCCGTGGGTTGGCGCGCAAATTACGGGCAACTTCGTACCCGTCCATTTGCGGCATCATCACGTCCAGTAAAATCAGGTTTGGGATTTCTGCAAAGGCAAGGTCAAGACCTTGCTGTCCGTTGGATGCCGCAATAATCTGGTAGCCCTGCTTTTGCAACATCATTCCCACCAGGCGCAGGGTGTCGAGGTCGTCGTCAATGATTAGGATTTTTTCGGGCATGGAATTTTTTCCCTGATGAATAGAGCGTATGAACACAGTTTAGCATTAAGCCTGAATACAATCAAGTCGGGCGGCAAATATTTTCGAGAGTTCCTGACAGTCCGTCAGGTTACAATAGGGACATTGGTATCATCAATCGTATTTTTCGGAGACCTTCATGCGCGAAATTTCAGTCATAGGCATTGGACAAACCAAAGTAGACGAACACTGGGATAAGGCCATCAAAGACCTGGCTTTCGAGGCCGTTACAGCTGCCTTGCAGGATGCCGGGCGTGAAACAGCCGAGGCCCTGTTCGTCGGCAACATGCTCTCCCCAATGGTTAGCGGACAAAACCATCTCGCAACCCTGGTGGCCGATTGGCTCGGGATTCGCGGGGCTGAGGCCGTAAAAATCGAAGCGGCTTGCGGTTCGGGCGCGGCGGCTTTTCGGGCCGGGCTGATGGCGGTTGCCTCCGGCGAGGTCGATTCGGCTCTTGTGGTCGGGTTGGAGAAGATGACCGACAAGGCCGGCCATGATGTGACCGCCGCCCTGGCGACCGCTGCTGACGCTGATTACGAGGTCGAACAGGGCGTCTCTTTTGTCGGGTTGAACGCCCTGGTTATGCGGCGCTACATGTACGAATACGGCTGGAAACACGCCGATTTTGCCCCCTTCAGCATCAACGCCCATGCCAACGCGGTTCACAACCCGTTTGCGCGCCTGCGCGAACCGATTACCCTGGAGCAGTTCGAGAAATCAAGCATGATTGCTACTCCCGTCAATTTGCTGGATGCTTCGCCAATTGGCGATGGCGCTGCGGCGGCTTTAATCGTCCCGGCGGGCCGGGCGCGGACGGATGGGAAAAGCGTCCGGGTGGCGGGCAGCGGCGCGGCCACCGACAGCATTGCCATTCACGACCGGCGCGAACCGCTCTTCCTTTCGGCGGCTTATCAGTCGGCGCGCCAGGCCTATGCCCAGGCGGGAGTTTCGGTAGCAGATATTGACGTTTTTGAACTGCACGACGCTTTTTCGATTATGTCAGCCCTCTCGCTGGAAGCCTGCGGTTTTGCGGAGCGCGGTCAGGGGCCACGCCTCGGCCTCGATAACGAGATACAGGTGACGGGTCGCGTGCCGATTTGCACCAGGGGTGGGTTGAAGGCCCGGGGACATCCCGTCGGCGCTACCGGCATGTACCAGATTGTGGAGGTTGTCCAGCAGTTGCGGGGCGAGTGCGGCCCAACCCAGGTGGACGGCGCGAAAATTGGCATGGCGCAAAACATTGGCGGCAGCGGCGCGACGATTATCACCCACATCCTGAAGCGCGAATAAAACAAAACGGGCTGCCGAAACAGCCCGTTTTTGCTACCATCCTTCGATAAAAGTTGCCCATTCCTGGTTGTCATTGATGTGCCGCCCGAAGATATACATGGCGCTGGAGGGCGGTTCCCTGGGGATGCGCATCAGGTTCATGTGGACTTCTTCGAGGCGGCGGCCGCCTTTGCGGTGGTTGCAGGCCGAGCAGGCGGCAACGACATTTGTCCAGGCATGCGGCCCGTCCATGTGGCGCGGGATGACGTGGTCGATGGTCAGGATGGAACTTTGTTTGCCGCAGTACTGGCAGGTATAATTATCACGCCGGAAGACTTCTTTTCGTGTCAGTTTGACGCGCGTCCTGGGGTGGTGAATCATGTTTTCGAGCCGGATAACCGACGGGCGCGGAAAAGCCCGCGAAACAGTTTGAATCGTTCCGCGTCCGTTTGCAACCAGGCCCGCCTTGCCATTCAGGATTAGACCGATGGCGCGGCGCGTGTTGCAAATGTGAATTGGCTCGAAATTGGCATTCAGCACCAGGACAGGTTCGTCCATGACGGCCTCCAGACTGGCGGAATTATAATCCCCTTTGGAATTTGTTTTGATGTAAGGGATAAACTTTTTTGAGTTGGGAGTTTTGCCGATGAAGGTCATGATTGCAGGCGGGAGCGGCCTGATAGGAACTGCCCTGGCGCGTTCACTGGTGCGGGATGGGCACGAGGTGTGGCTGCTTTCGCGCAGCCCGCACAAGACTCGCCTGTTGCCCGGTGTTCAGGCTTTGGAATGGGACGGCCGCACGGTTTTCCACCAGTGGCTGGGAACCTTTAGCCAGATGGATGTGGTGGTCAATCTGGCTGGCGCGACCATTGGGCAGTGGCCCTGGTCAGAAGCGAGAAAGAAGGAAATTCTCGACAGCCGCGTCAGGTCGGGACAGGTGATGGCTGAGGCTTTTGAGAAGGCGTCTCCGCGCCCGCCGGTCTTTTTGCAGGCTTCGGGGATTGGCTATTACGGCCCCCGCGGCACTGAGGCTGTCACCGAAGATTCCTCGATTGGGAATGATTTTTTCTCGACGGTTGCCATTAATTGGGAAAGCGCCACGCGGATTATCGATACAATGGGTGTGCGGCGCGTTATCATGCGCAACGGGCTTGTGCTGGCCCGCGAGGGCGGCGTCTTGCCCATGATGGCCCTGCCGGTGGCACTGTTTGCGGGCGGCCCGTTTGGCTCTGGGCGGCAGGGGATTTCGTGGATTCATGTCCACGACCATGTGCGCGCGATGCGTTTCCTGATTGAGAATGACAAGGCGCGCGGTGTCTTCAACCTGTCTGCGCCCAACCCGGTTTCAAATGCGGATTTTATGCGCGCCCTGGCGCGGGCCATGCGCCGTCCGTACTGGTTTCCGACCCCGGCCTTTGCCCTGCGTTTGCTGTTGGGCGAAATGAGCGATTTGCTGCTGACCGGTCAATACGTCATTCCGCAGCGCTTGGTTAACCTCGGTTTTGCTTTTGACTTCGAAAGCATTTATGACACCCTGACGGACTTGTATTAATTCCCGTAGCAATATATACTGAATGGGTATTTTTTGTCGCATTGGAGAACACGATGCAAGTCGGAAACGTTCAAAAACTCATTTCCATTTTTGAACAGTCTTTCAAACGGCTGGATGTGCAGGTTTCGCTCGAAAGGCTTGAGACCCTGGCGGTGACGATTCACCGGGGTATGACGGCCCAGGCGCGCCATTTTCACACCCTGGAGCATGTTTTTGCTTTTGTAGATACCGACGATGCAATTAGCACCCTTGCATCGCTCTATCACGACATTGTTTATTACCAGGTGGATATGGGCTTTGCCCCGCACATTTGGGAATTAATCTCGCCTTACATCTCCCAGGTGGACGGCGATTTTTGCGTCAGCGACATCCCGACCTGGGATGGCCTGGCCCACCTGACCCTGGATGTTTTTGCCTTGCAATCCGGGCAGCGCTTGACCTCGATGGCTGTCTTGAACGAATTCTTGAGCGCCCTGGTGATGAATCGCCAACTGGGCGACCTGCTTGAGCCAAAAGACCTCTTGCGCATGAATCTGTGCATCGAAGCGACCATTCCATTTCGCGGACGCAACTCGGACGGGGAATGTTACTTCCAGGTGATGGAGCGCCGCCTGCCCGAAATTGCCCGGCGGCATAACATCGGGATGAGCGAGAAGGACGTTGTCGAAACCTTGCAAGTTGCGGTGACTTTTGGCAATAAAGATATCGAAAACTTTGCCGAAACCGACCCGGGAAGATTTTTGGACAACACATGGAAGTTGCTCCCTGAAAGTAACGCTGCCTTGCGCCTGCCGGATGTATATTCGATAGGAACTTATCGCCAGGCGCTGCAAAAAATGGCGCTTTTCTTTGCGAACCTCGACCCGGAATCGGTTTTTAATCAATATCGTGGTGTTCCCAGCGATGAAATCTTCAGCCAGATGCTGCGATATGCCCGTATCAACATCTCTGTGGCGCGTGAGTACCTGAAGTTGAAAATCCTGTCCATGACCGTGCTCGAGGCCCTTGCCATTGCCACCGGCGGCGATGCACCGGTCTCGCTGTTTATGGGCGATGTGCCCAGGGAGGGTATCAGCATCAAACGGCTTGAGTATTTCCTGCCGGAAGTGGAAAATGCCCCCTGGGTTGACCAAAGTTCGGTGATTTATAAATTGCTTGAATCTGGCCGCTCGAATGAGACCAGTTTCGATATGAAGAACTCGCCGCTTTCGCTGTTTATTTACAAAAGCCTCTCGCCCGAGAAAATTGCCCACTATATGGAACGTTCCCAATTGATGTTTTCCGGGGAAATTTCGGCAGATGAATTTTTGATGGAGATGGACCCGGCGGTTGTGCGCGCCATCGCCAATGCCAGCGCCATGATGGTCTTTACCCGCCGCCAGGGATTGTTGAAATACGCCAACTTGCCATAAATCGCATCGGTGTAGTGTGGGGGTAAAAATTGTCAATTTGCCCCTGTTTGCTTTGGTATAATGGGGCCATGTCTGCTCAGGAACAAGTTTTCCGGCCCGAACTCCTGCCGCGCCAGGGTGAACGCAACGCTTGGCTGTTTGCCGCCCTTTCAGCCCTTGCGCTGGGAATTTTGCATTTTCAGGGCGTCGTGCCGCTTTTCTCGTGGATTTTTGTCGCCTTCCTGCTTTTTTCGGCCCTGAGCATTTCCCTCGGCAATTGGATGGACCGCCGCACCGTCCTGCGCCTCGCGGCGGATGGCGTTTCTTTTGAAAATGGCCTGCGCCGGGTTCAACTTTCCTGGTCAGAAATCGCGGAAATCCGCATTGTCCCCGCTCGTTGGGGCGAACAAATCCAGGTGATTGGCCAACAGGCGCATTTCAGTTTCAACACCCTGGGCGAGTTGCAATTCAAAGGCGAGAATCGCACGAAGGTCGGCTTTGTCAAGGGGCAGGAAATCTTAAAAGAAATCCTGCGCGCCAGCGGCCTGACCAAAATACAGCATAATGAACAATACGCTTATTATTCGCGCGCCTAAAGCCACACGCTGTGAGGACAGGACGCGCCTGCCGGAACACAGCAGGCGCGTTTTTGATTAAAAAAATACCAGAGAGGCACCCATGAACATCAACGAACAAGTCGAAATCCTTATGCAGGGAACTGAATACGGCGATGAAAATCTCACTCGCCAGATGGAAAACGAGCTGCGCGAACGCCTGATCGAGGCCGAAAAACAGGGCCGCCCGCTCAAAGTCTACTGCGGCTTTGACCCGCGCACTGCCGACCTGCACATCGGCCACACCGTCACCATGCGTAAACTGCGCCAGTTTCAGGAACTCGGTCACGAAGTTACTTTCGTCATCGGTACCTATACTTCCTTAATCGGCGACCCCTCCGACAAGGACAAACTGCGTCCGCTGTTGACCCACGACGAGGTTATGGAAAACGCCCGCTCCTACGCCGAACAAGCCTTCCGCATCCTCGACCGAGAGAAAACCATCATCCGCTACAACCACGAATGGCTCTCCGGCCTGACCTTTGCCCAACTCATCCAACTTGGCTCCAACTTCACCATCCAGCAATTCCTGACCCGTGAAGCCTTCCGCAAACGCTTCGATGAAGGCGACGGTATCTACCTGCACGAATTTTTCTACGCCATCATGCAGGGCTACGATGCCCACGCCCTCGAAACCGACGTGCAAGTCGGCGGCACCGACCAACTCTTCAACATCATCACCGCCGGGCGCAAAGTGATGAGCGCGATGGGCGCAAAACCCAATATTGGCATCATCATGGCCATCCTGCCCGGCACCGACGGCGTGGTCAAGATGAGCAAATCGCTTGGTAACCACATCCCGCTCAACTCGAACCCTGAAGACATGTACGGCAAGGTCATGTCTGTGCCGGATGCTGCCATGCCGCAGTTTGCCAAGCTGGTCACCCGCTGGCTGCCTGCTGAAGTCCATGCTTTTGAAAACGACCTAAAAAGCGGCGCACTGCACCCCCGTGACGCCAAAATGCGCCTGGCCCATGAAATCACCGCCACCTACTACAACGAAGAGGCGGCAACCGGGGCCCGAAATGCCTTCGTGCACCAGTTCCAGCAAGGCCAAGTACCCGCCGACATACCCGAATACGCCCTCCAGCCCGGCCAGACCGCGCTCGACGTGCTGATTGCCGCCGGTTTGGTCGCCAGCAAATCCGAGGGCCGGCGCATGTTCGACCAGAAAGGCGTCAAACTCGATGGTGAAGTGCTCGAAAAAGGCGATCTGGAATTACCCCACCCCGGCGTCTTGCAGGTCGGCAAGCGCCGCTTCGTGCGTGTAAAGTAAACCTATTTTCACGCAAAGACGCAAAGAGCGCAAAGATTTAAGAAAACTTGGCGAACTTTGCGGCTTTGCGTGAATTTTTTAATCTCTCGAAATCGCTGCCAGCACCAGCTCCTGCCAGCCTTCGACATCTACCCCCACCTGCACCAGGCCGGGGCGCACCGGCAGCACAAACTTGATTTTCCCCGCCGCTTTTTTCTTATCGACCCCAACTGCCTGGAGAATGGCTTCGGGATTCATCCCGGCTGGGACATCCACCGGCAAACCGAGGCCAACCAGCGTTTGGCGGATCTCGTTTGCCAGCCCGGAGCGCGCCACCCGCAGCCTTTCCGCCATTTTCGCGGCAATCACCAACCCGATGGAAATCGCTTCCCCGTGCAGTAACTCAAATCCCGAAGCCAGTTCGATGGCATGACCGACCGTGTGCCCCAGGTTGAGCGCCGCGCGAAAGCCTTTTTCGTAGGGGTCGGCTTCAATCACTTCGATTTTGACCGCCATCGAGCGCCGTACAACCTCGTCCAACCGGTTTTCGACTTTTTCCCAGCCCTGACTGCAAATCTCGAATAACTCCTTATCGGCAATCAGTCCCGATTTGACCACCTCCGCCAGCCCGGAGCGCAGTTCGCGCTGGGGCAGGCTGGAGAGAGTCTCTGGGTCGGCCAGCACGAGGTGGGGAGGGTGGAAGGCGCCAATCAGGTTCTTGCCCTGTGGCAGGTCGAAGCCGGTTTTGCCGCCCAGCGATGAATCGGCCATGGCCAGGAGCGTGGTCGGCACACCGACCCAGGCCACGCCGCGCAGGTAACTGGCAGCGGCATAACCTGCCAGGTCACCGGTTACCCCGCCGCCCAGGGCGACGACGGTGCTTTGACGGTCCATGCCCAGGCTGAGGAAGGATTGCCAGAACCCGGCGATTGTTTCCAGCGTTTTGTTTTGCTCCCCGGCTGGGAAGATTACCATTTCGGCGCTGTATCCGGCGTCTGACAGCGATTTCAGGACGCGCTCGCCATACAGCGGCGCGACATTCGAGTCGCTGACGACGGCCACCGGGCCGCCCAGGCCGCGCGCTTTGAGCATCGCGCCGAGCGAATCAATCCCGCCGGGCTGCACGCGCACATCGTAGCCATTCCGCCCCATGCCGCGCACGTGGAACCAGCCCAATTCGCGTTGGATGCGTTTGACCAGCTTGGCCGGGGATGCGGAAGATGTGTCGATTTGCAGGGGGAAGGATGCGTAGTGTTCGCGGCGTGTAGTCAGTAAGTTTTGGAGTTTTTGGGCAGGGTTATCAGAAACGAGCGGCCGTTTTTCGTCTGACTCTGTCAGCCGCTTCAGCAAAACTTCAAAGGGAGCGGTCAGCAGGACAACCCGTCCGTAAGATTCGGCTAGGGTGCGCGATTCAGGCTTGAGCAGCGCGCCGCCGCCGAGGGCGATGACGGCATCTCCTTTAACGGATTCCAGGATAAGGGTCGAAAGCGTCTCGTGCTCCAAAAGCCGAAAGGCCGATTCGCCTTTGGAGGCGAAGATGTCAGGGATGCTGAGTCCGCTGCGATTTTCTATTTCAGAATCGAGGTCGTAGAGGGGCAGGTTGAGGGCGCGGGCCAGTTTTTTGGCAAGGGTGCTTTTGCCCGCGCCGGAGGGGCCATACAGGAAGATGTGCATGAATTTCTCGCTCAATTCGTTTTTTTGTCATTTCGAACCGCGTAGCGGTGAGAAATCTTTGGCATGGGGAAGATTTCTCAGTCGCCGCTGTGCGGCTCCTTCGAAATGACAAATGAAGGCGGGTAATGATGGTTAGACCCAGAAAATGTGCTCGCCGCCGCTGATGGGCAGGTCGGGCAGGCGGGGTTGGCGCAGGGCGGCGAAGCGCGGCAGCATTTCGGCCAGGCTGTCGCCGCCGAGTTTGGCGAGCAGGGCATCGGCCAGGATGAAGGCGGTCATGGCTTCGAGGATGGGCACGGCGCGCGGGACGGGACAGAAGTCGGAGCGTTCGTATTTGGTATCCACTTCGAGACCGGTGGCGAGGTCGACCGAGCGCTGTGGGACGAGGGTGGTGGCGATGGGCTTCATCGCGGCGCGGATGATGAGGGCTTCGCCGTTGGTGACGCCGCCTTCGAGGCCGCCGGAGCGGTCGCTGGGACGGGTCAGGCGCTCGCCGTCGAGGTGAATGGCATCGTGGGCGCGGGTGCCGGGCAGGCGCGCGTTTTCGAAGGCGTCGCCGAATTCGACGCCTTTCATGGCCTGGACGGAGAGAATGGCCGCGCCGAGGCGGGCTTCGAGACGGGTGTCCCACTGGGCGAAGGAACCCAGGCCGATCGGTAGGCCGGTGGCGGTGATTTCAAGGATGCCGCCCAGGGTGTCGCGCTCCTGCATGATTTGGCGGATGCGTTCCTGCATTTTGACGGCTGCTACGGGGTCGGGACAGCGCACGTCGTTGGCTTCGGCGAGGGCGGGACGCTCTTCGAGCGGGATGGCGGACAGGTCGGCGTCGATTTCACCGATGGCGCGCACATAGCCCCCGACGCGGATGCCAAACTGGGCCAGGAAGTGCTTGCAGATGGCCCCAACAGCCACGCGCGAGGTGGTTTCACGGGCCGAGGCGCGTTCGAGCGAGGGGCGCAGGTCGTCGTAGCCGTATTTGACCGCGCCGGTCAGGTCGGCATGACCAGGGCGCGGAATAGTGAAGGCCGGGATGGGCTTGTCTTTCCATTTGATATGGTCGGCGTTGAGCACTTGCAGCGCGATCGGCGCGCCGGTGCTCTTGCCGGCCATGACCCCAGACAGGATTTGGGCCGTGTCTTTCTCGATTTTCATCCGTCCGCCCGAGCCGGCCCCTTGTTGGCGGCGGGCGAGCTCGGCGTTGATGATTTCGGGCGTAAGCGGCAGTCCGGCGGGCAGGCCGTCAAGAATTGCGGTCAGGGCCGGGCCGTGTGATTCTCCGGCGGTCAGAAATCTTAAAGGCATATAAACTCCATTTCTTGGAACTTAAAACCAGTACACGGATTACACGGGCCTGCGGCACACGGAGAAA
>JAGVAO010000110.1 GCA_020060235.1 Anaerolineales bacterium
TCTTCCACTGGCTCAGTTTGTACGTCAAGTTGTTGTTTGCTCACGCTCTCAGTTTACTCAATTCTTCTATTCTCTGTTTAAAATGACCGAACCGAAAGTTTCATGTTCATCTTCGCACTCGTGTTGGCTGCCTGCGCCCCGGCTGACCCGGAAACAATTATCGAAACCCGAGTCGAAACTGTAGAAAAAACCGTCACCGAGGTCGTCGAAGTTCCGGCCCAGCGAACCGAGGTACGGCTCTCGGGCTGGGTCTCCAGCCCCTCCGAAACCGCCCTGTTGCAATCGCTGCTGTATGAATTCTCGGTGCAAAACCCTGACATCCTGGTCAAATATGAACCAATCACGGGTGATTATAAACAGGCCTTGCTGACCTCCATCGCCGGCGGCGTTGAACCCGATATCTTCTATATCGATATTTTCTGGTGGCTCGAGTTCGCGGCCAATGATGTCCTGCTGCCCATCGACGATTTGATGGCTGCCAACGGTATCGGCGCCGACGAGTTCATCCCCTCGCTGGTTGAGGCCTTCACCTATGAAGACAACCTGTACGGCATCGCCAAGGACTTCAACACCCTGGGCATGTTCTACAACAAAGGCCTCTTCGATAACGCTGGCCTGGCATACCCCACCGATGACTGGACCTGGGACAACCTGAAATCGGCTGCCGCCGCCCTGACCGATACCAGCGATGCCAATCGCCCTGTGTACGGCCTTTGCACCGCTGCCGACCCCGGTCGCTTCCCGGCCTTTGTCTTCCAGAATGGCGGCTCTGTCATGAACGCAGACTTCTCAGACACCACCCTGGATAGCGCAGCCGCTGTTGGCGCAGCCGAGTTCTATACATCCTTCCGCGCCGAAGGTATCGGCGCCACCCCCTCCGACGTGGGTGAGGGCTGGCAGGGAACGGCTTTCGGCAAAGGCCAGTGCGCAATGGTCTATGAAGGCGGCTGGTTAATCCCCTACCTGCGCGACCAGTTCCCGGATGTCAGCTATGGCGTTGTGTTGCCGCCTGCCGGGCCTGGCGGCGAGGGCAACCTCATCTTCACCGTTGCCTGGGCAATTTCAGCCAACACCGAAAACCCCGAAGCTGCCTGGAAGGTGATTGAATTCCTGACCAGCGAAGAGAGCCAGCAGCGGGTCCTCGAGAGCGGTTTTGCGCTTCCCTCGCGCGCTTCATTGCAGGATAGCGAATACCTTCAGAACAACCCCAATTCTGCCGCCATCTTCCAGGGTTCTTTTGAAGGCGCTCAACCTTTCTTCTGGGGAGCCTATGGGTCAGACGTCAACGACCAGATGGGCAAAGCCCTCGAGCGAGTGTTCCTGGAAAACCAGGACATTGAAGAGAGTATGAAACAGGCTGCCGAGGCGATACGCAGCCTCATGCGGTAATCTTTGTTCACGCCGGATGTCCCGAAGGCATCTCTGACGCCTTCGGGACATCCTTGAAAGGAGATACATCATGATATCTGCTGGCCGCCGCCGCAAGTTGTCTGAAGCTATTGATGGCTACCTGTTTATCTCTCCCTGGCTGATTATCTTTGCCATTTTCAGTGTCATTTCGTTGGGCTACGCTGTTTATCTATCCTTTACCAGTTACAACTTGCTCAGGCCGCCCGAATGGCATGGGCTGGAAGGATACCAGCGTGTTTTGAATGACGAACTGTTTATGACCAAGGCCCTGCCTAACACCTTTAAATTTGTTCTCATTGTTGTTCCCATTCAAACGGCTTTGAGCCTGGTTTTGGCCTTCACAATGGACCAGAAACTGCGTTACCGCCGATTTTTCCGCACCGTGTTTTACCTGCCGTCAGTCACATCTTCGGTGGTCATCTCCCTCATTTTTGTCTGGCTCTTTGCCCCGCAGGGCATTTTCAATCAAATCACAGGGTTGACGAACAACTGGCTCAACGACCCGGCGACCGCGTTCTACGTCATCATGGGGTTGAACATCTTTACAACCGCTGGCACGCTTATGCTTATTTTCCTGGCGGGCCTGCAGGATATTTCATCCACCATTTATGAAGCCTCCGAGATTGACGGGGCCAACGCCGTGCAAAAATTTTTCTACATCACCATCCCCATGCTGCGCCCGGTCATCTTTTTTGTGGTTACGGTCGGTGTCATCGGTTGTTTCCAGGTCTTCGACCAGATTTTTATCATGACCGCCGGTGGCCCGCTGGATAGCACCACCACTATCACTTACCTTATCTATAAATGGGCCTTCCGTGATACCACCATCAAGATGGGGCAAGCCGCCTCCCTGGCTGTCATTCTCACCTTCATTATTTTGGTTGTTACCTTGCTGCAGCGCCGTGTTATTGAAGGCAGCGGCTCCTCTGCAGAACGGTAGAAAGGGATAATGACATGACAACGACTCCAACGACCACCCCCGATTCGGGTTTCGGCTGGTTCCTCTTCTTCGTAAGAATTCGCCAGACTGTCTTTAAAATAATTTTCTATGCAATTCTGATAGCCTGGGCCTTGTTTTCCATCGCGCCGTTATATTTTACGCTGGTCTTTTCGTTCAAGCCGGTAGTCGACGCCTATGCTCCCCCGATTTGGTGGCCGACTCCCTTCACGCTTGACAACTACCAGACCATCCTGGGAACCTTTGACCTCTTCCCGCGCTGGGTTGTCAACAGCATTAACATTTCGCTGGTTGTCACACTCTTGCGCGTCCTGTTCTGCGCGATGGCCGGGTACGCCTTCGCCCGCATAGAATTCCCGCTCAAGAAAATCCTGTTCAACGTCCTGCTCGTCTCGATGATGATGCCCGGCATTGTCACCCTGATTCCGTCCTTCCTTATCATCGGGCCGGGGCTGGTGCGCGGCGGCCTGACACTGGGCGACCTGGCAATCCCCACTGGCTTTGGCCTGCTCGACAGCCATTGGGCGGTCATCCTGCCGGGCGTCGCCGACGCCTTTGGCGTTTTCATGATGACCCAGTTCTACAAATCCTTCCCGCGTGAGTTAGAAGAAGCCGCAGTGATGGACGGCTCCGGGCGTTGGAGCACCTTTTTCCGCATCGTCCTGCCTATCAGCCAGACCCAACTGCTTACCCTCGGCCTGCTCACCTTCCAGGGTGCCTGGAACAACTTCCTCTGGCCTCTCATCGTCCTGCGCTCACCCGAAAATTTCACCCTGCCGATTGGCCTGCAATGGTTTCGCGGCGAATATTACACCCTGTATTCGGTCGTCCTGGCCGGGTCGCTCTTCAACACACTGCCCATCCTGATAATTTTCTTTATCTTCCAGCGCTACTTCATTCGCAGCGTCGCCTCAACCGGTTCCAAAGAAGGTTGATTCTCCTCCAAACAGCCGGCCCTGTCCGCCAAAGCAGGGCCGGCTCAGGAAACACATTCCCAACAAACAAAAAGACTAACCATGTGGACACTCACCGAAAACTCATTCGACCCCTCTTCACAGCATCATAAAGAAACCATTTTCACCATCGGCAACGGTTACCTTTCCACGCGCGGCGCATTCGAGGAAGGCTACCCCGGCGAAAGCCGCGCCACTTTTGTGCATGGCGTCTTCGACGACGCCCCGGTGGTTTTTACCGAACTGGTCAACGCCCCCGACTGGCTTTCCATGCAGGTTTTGCTTAATGGTGAAAAATTCTCGCTGGCAAGCGGTGAAATCCTCGATTACCTGCGCGAACTCGACCTTCGCACCGGACTGCTAACCCGCCGCGTGCGCTGGCAATCCCCCTCCGGCCAGGTCGCAACCATCCAATTCGAGCGCTTCGCCTCCCTGGCCGACCAGCACCTGCTGGCCCTGCGCTGCCAGGTCTGGCCTGAATTCGACGGTCAAATCGAAATCCGCGCCGCTTTGAATGGGCATGCCGACAACCAGGGGCTGGCCCATTGGAACCATGTCACCCAGCGCCAGGAAAATCGGGACACGGTCGGCCTGCAAACCCGCACCCGTTCGAGCGGCATTCACCTGGCCCTGGCCATGCGCCTGCCCGGAACCAACTCCCCCGAGCCAGACTACTGGGATACGGAAAACATTCCCACACTGCGGCAGGTTTTCCCGGCCCACAACGGGCAGCCCATTACCCTGGTCAAATTCGTAGGGATAGCCACCTCCCGCGATACCGACCAGCCGCTGGAAAAAGCGCTGGTTCACGCAGCCCGCCCCGAAAGTTGGGAGGCGGCCCTCGAAGCGCACCGCCAGGCCTGGGAGCAGGAATGGGAACGCTGCGAGGTAAGCATCGAGGGCGACGAAGAAGCCGAAATCGCCCTGCGGTTCAGCTTGTTCCAATTGCTTATCGCCGCCCCTCGTCATGACAAGCGTGTCAACATCGGGGCCAAGACTCTCTCTGGCTTTGGCTATCGCGGTCATGCCTTCTGGGATACCGAGATTTTCATGCTGCCGGTCTTTACCTATACCGCGCCGCACATCGCCCGCAACCTGCTCGATTACCGCCATCTCACCCTGCCCGCCGCCCGTGAAAAAGCCCGCCAAGCTGGTTTTGAAGGCGCGTGGTTCGCCTGGGAAAGCGCCGACACTGGCGAGGAAGTCACCCCCACCTGGGTGCCCGATTTCCATGACAAGAAAAAACTGGCCCGCGTCTGGACCGGCGACCTGGCGATTCACATCTCGGCTGATGTGGCCTATGCTGCCTGGCAATACTGGCGCGCTACCGGAGATGATGCCTGGTTTACCGAAAGCGGCGCCGAACTGGTGCTCGATACCGCCAAATTCTTTGCCTCGCGCGCCGAATGGCAGCCCGAACGGGGCTGTTATGCCTACAGCGATGTCATCGGCCCGGACGAGTATCACGACCACAACGACAACAACGCCTACACCAACCGCCTGGCGCAATGGAACATCCAAACCGGGCTGCAAACCCTAAATTGGCTGGAAAAGAATCAGCCCGAAAAAGCCACAGAGCTGGCCGGAACTCTTGACCTGACCCCGGAGCGGCTTTCAAAATGGCAGGATGTGGCCGAGAAAATCTGCCTGCACATTGACCCAACCGGCCTGATTGAGCAATTTGACGGCTTTTTTGCCCTCAAAGATGTCAACCTGGCAGATTACGAGCCGCGCACCAAATCGATGCACGAGATTTTCGGCGTCGAAGCGGCCAACCAATACCAGGTGCTCAAACAGCCGGATGTGCTGATGGTGCAGTACCTGCTGCACGACGAATATACCGACGAGCAAATTCGCGTCAATTACGATTACTACACCCCACGCACCGACCACACCTATGGCTCCTCGCTGGGGCCGTCCATCCAGGCCATCGTCGCCTGCCTGATGGGTGATGTCGACGAAGCCTACGAGCACTTCATCCGCGCTGCCCGCGCCGACCTGCGCGATGTGCGCGGCAACGCCGGGGATGGCATTCACGCCGCTTCAGCTGGCGGAATCTGGCAGGCGCTCGTCTTTGGCTTCGGCGGCTTGCGCATTCATCCTGATGGCCAGTGGGAGACCCACCCGCGCCTGCCCAAGCACTGGAAAAGCCTGACCTTCCGCTTTACCTTGCGCGGCCAGCAGCACCTCGTCCGGCTGGAAAACCGCTAACCCGACACTGTTGTACCCGCGCAAGTGCCATCCCTGAACCCAGGCATGGCACTTGCCTTTTTACGGACTTCTTCACGAAGCCCGCTCTATTTGCGCACCTGTTACTCGAACGAGGAGGAGTTTTATGCCAATCAAAGCCTTTATTTTCGACCTCGACGGTGTCCTGACCGACACCGCCGAATATCATTACCGCGCCTGGAATCGACTGGCCGATGAAATCGACGTCCCTTTTACCCGCGAGGAGAACGAAGCCCTGCGCGGTATTCCACGCCGCGAATCGCTCCTGACCCTGCTCAAAGGGCACCCCACTACCGAGGAACAACTGCAAGCCTGGATGTCACGCAAAAATGATTATTACCTCGAATTCATCCGCGAAATCTCCTCGACGGATGTACTGCCCGGCGCGCGCGAACTGCTCGAAGAAATCCGCGCCGCCGGCTTGAAATCCGCGCTTGGCTCAGCCAGCAAGAATGCCCCCGAGGTCATCCAGCGGTTGGGAATCGCACACCTGCTTGATTCCGTTTCGGATGGCAATAGCGTCGAACGCCAAAAACCAGCTCCTGACCTGTTCCTGCACGCTGCCGGGAAGTTGGGTGTGTCACCGCGAGAATGCGTGGTGGTCGAGGATGCTGCGGCCGGGGTCGAAGCCGCCCTGGCCGGAGGCTTCTGGACTCTCGCGCTCGGCCCAGTCACTCGTTTTCCTGTTGCCCATCACATCCTGCCTGGCCTGGAAAACATTCACCTTCAAGAATTGCTAGACATCTTTTCTATTACCGACTTTTGAATTGGGCGCTTTGCTCCCAACCGACATCCTGCTCTCAGAGAGAAAAGCGGCCCTGACGGTTCGGGCGGGCAAGAGCGGCAAGCAGCGCAGCGTGCCGCTGAATTCGGAAGTCCGCCGCTTCCTGGAAGAGTGGCTCTCTGTCCGTCCGGAGGCGGGCAGTGAGATGCTTTTCATCGGCCAGCGCGGCGAGCCGATGCAGGCGCGCTCGGCCCAGATTGCGGTCGTGCGCTACGCCAAACAGGCCGGGCTGGAGGGGGTCACCCCGCACATCCTGCGCCACACCTTCGCCAAGTCCCTGCTCGATAATGGCGTCTCGCTCGAGAAGGTGGCGGCGTTGCTGGGGCATGAGAGCCTGGACACCACCCGCATCTACGTCCGGTACGAATCCAGCGTTCGCGCAGACAATCCTTCGGCAGATTTGAAGTTCAGAAAGACTTCGATTGCCTTGCTTACGGGTAATGAACCCGGGGGACGGTGGTTCATCAAATAATCCTCCTTGTAGAGAAAATTGACTAACCACAAGCCTCCGGTCTAGCAAAAAACCGTAGCCCGGAGGACTACGGTTTGCGAAAAGTTGCGGGGGCAGGACTCGAACCTGCGACCTCCGGGTTATGAGCCCGACGAGCTGCCACTGCTCTACCCCGCGTCGTTTGTTTAGCCCGCCAATAATACCACGTTTAGGAAATGCGTCAAGGCTAACTTGACACCTTGCGCCAAAGACAGTATAAGGGCGGGATGAAACCCAAAATCGCACTCCTGCTTGGCCTGCTGTTTGCGCTCGCCGCCTGTTCGATGCCCGGGGCAGACTCCCTGCCCGGCGTCGATGTGCCAGGCTTTTCCGCCACCGAAACGCCCGGCCTGCCGCCCGGTCCAACCCCCACCCCCGCGCCAACATTCACCCCGCCGCCCGCAGTGCGAATTAGCGCCGGGGAGAAAGCCATCCTGCTGGGCGATTACGCCCGCGCCCGCGACGAATTTCGGGCCACGCTCTCAGGCAGCGAGGACCCCGACCTGCGCGCTTCCGCCTTATGGGGGTTGGGCAAGACCGAATTCCTGGCGGGCAACTACCCCGTCGCGCTCGATAACCTGCGCCTGTTGACCCAAACCTATCCGCAAGACAAACACGCCGCGCATGGCTGGCTGCTACTCGGCCAGGCCTACTTCGACCTGGCGCGTTACCAGGAATCTGCCGATGCCTACGCGATGTATTTGCAAATGCGTCCCGGCCTGCTCGACCGGTTTGTCCAGACCCGGCGCGGGGACGCCCTGCGCGCCTCCGGCAACCCCAACGAGGCAATCGCCGCTTACCAGGCCGCGATTGCCGCCGGGGTAAGCGACCCAATCCCACTCCAATTGCAAATCGCCCAATCACATGCCGCAGCCGGAACCCCCCCGGCGGCGCTGCTCTTGTATGATGAAATCCTGGCGGCCACCGACAACGATTATGTCAAAGCCCAGGTCTACCTGCTGGCCGGGCAAGCCTACATCCAGATGGGCGACAGCGCCGCGGCCTACGAAAGGTGGCAGTTCACCGTCAACAACTATCCGCTGGCTTATGACTCCTACTCGGCGCTGGTCGGGCTGGTCAACGCCGGCCAGCCCGTAGACGAGTACAACCGCGGCCTGGTGGATTACTTCGCCCGCCAGTACGGGGTCGCCCTGGCGGCTTTCGACCGCCACATCGCCGCCACTCCCGGCCACGACGGCTCCGTCCTGCACTACAAGGCCCTGACCCTGCGCGAGTTGGGCAACCACACCCAGGCAGTCGAAGTCTGGGATGAGTTCATCCAAAGATTCCCGGCCAACCGCTTCTGGGCTGCCGCCTGGGAGCAAAAAGGCTTTACCCAGTGGGCCTACCTGAACGACTATGCCGGCGGGGCTGAAACCTTCGAGAAGTTTGTCGATTTGGTGCCCAACTCGCCCTTCGTAGTTTCATATTTATTGAGCGCGGCGCGCATCCACGAGCGCGGCGGAAACCTCGAAAGGGCCGCCCAGGTCTGGGAAACGGTAGCCGCCCAATATCCAAACGACCCCGAAGCCAGCAACGCCCTCTTCCAGGCCGGGCTGGCCCATTACCGACGCGCCAACTACCAGCCCGCGCTCGACAACTTCCAGCGCACTTTAGTCCTGGCGCTCGAAGACCACGAACGCGCCCGCGCCCAGTTGTGGATTGGCAAAACCCTGCGGGCGCAAGGCGATTTACCCGGGGCGCAGGTCGCCTGGCAAGCCGGGCAGGCCATCTCGCCGACCAATTATTACAGCCTGCGGGCGCGCGACCTGCTGCTCGGACGCGCGCCATTCGAAAGGCCCTACACTTACAACTTTGAGCATAACCTGGCCGCCGAACGCCTCGAAGCCGCCGCCTGGCTGCGCGTAAAACTCGGCCTGCCCGCCGAAACCGACCTGTCAGGCCCTGGCGCGCTCAGCGCCGACATCCGCTTTCAACGCGGCATGGAATTTTGGGAAGCCGGGCTGTACGACCAGTCGCGTCTCGAGTTTGAAGACCTGCGCCTGGCTGTTCAGCAGGACGCGGCGGATACCTTCCGGCTGGGCAATTACCTGCTCGACCTTGGCATGTACCGCCCCGGCATTACCGCCCTGCGCCAGGTGTTGACCCTGGCCGGGTTGAGCGACCAGGCCGCCAGCCTGACCGCCCCGGCCTACTTCGGCCATGCCCGCTACGGGTTGTACTACCAGGAACTCATCTTCCCCGCCGCCGAAGAATACAACTTCGACCCCATCCTGATTACCAGCCTTGTGCGCCAGGAAAGCCTGTTCGAGGGCTTTGTGCGCTCCAGCGCGGGCGCGCGCGGGTTGATGCAAATTATGCCGGCCACCGGCGAAAGCATCGCCGAGCAAATGGGCTGGCCGCCCAACTACAACAACCAGTCGCTTTACAGCCCGCAGGTCAGCGTGCGCATGGGAACGTTCTACCTGAACAGCAACCGCCGCTACCTGGCAGGAGATTTATACGCCGCCCTGGCCGCCTACAACGCCGGGCCGGGCAACGCTAACGTGTGGAAGGGCCTGTCAGGCGACGACCCCGACCTGTTCCTCGAAATCGTTCGCTTCCAGGAGACGCGCAACTACATTCGCGGCATCTACGAAATCTACAGCGTATACCGCAGCCTGTACAGCCCGGTTGAATAACAGGCAGTCAGGCGGCAACAAAAAAGGCGCAGGAGCAAAATCTCCCGCGCCTTATAATTTCTCGCGTCCAACTTATTCGATATAAGCCAGAAGCCGCTGGTGCACTTCTTCCTTTTCCATATCAATCACCGAAACCAGTTTGTCGCGGCCCGCAGCCCCGGCCACAATATCCAGTTTCGAGGCCGGGCAGCCCAGCACCTCAGACAAAAACCCGACCAACTGGGCATTAATGTCGTCGCCCGGCGAGGTTGTCGCCAGGCGCACCTTGACCGTGCCATCGGCCTGGATTTCAGTCACTTCATTCCGGCTGGCGCGCGGCGTCACACGCACCGCAAGCGCAACACCCCGCTTTCCGTTGTGCAACCTGAATTGACGATTTGCCATATTTCCTACCTCACATTCACAAGAATGCCGATTAAAAATCCCGTAATTAATTGTACCAGAATTATCAAAACCAGCGGGCTAAAATCGAACATCCCGATGGTCGGCAAAACGCGCCGAATAGGCCCCAGGAGCGGCTCGACAATCCTGCCCAGCGCGACTCGAATGGGGTGGTAAGGGTCCATCACATACGAAAGGATGACGTTGGCAATCACAACCAGCACAAAAATCTGTTGTATCACACGCAGCAGGACGATTAAAAAGTCTATCATGGCAAAATTTCCTCTCAAGTCTATAACAAATTTTTGTGGATGAAAACCCGGAACGCCCTACCCGCGGGCCTGGCGCTGGCCCATAATGGCCGTCCCCACCCTGACGAGGGTTGCCCCCTCTTCGACCGCTGCCGTAAAATCGACGCTGGTGCCCATTGAGAGTTCGCCCCAGCCCGCTTCGCGGACGCGCCCTGACAGATATTCCTGCAAGCGCCGCGCCCTGACAAAAAACGGACGCGATTCTTCGGCTTCATCGGCGAAAGGCGGCATGGTCATCAGGCCGCAAACCCGCAAATTGGGCAGCACCGCCACCTGGCGGGCTTCTTCTGCTAGGGCGGGCCACTGCGACTCGTCCCAGGCCGGGTAGCCAAATTTGCTGTCCTCGCCGCTGACATTGACTTCCAAAAGCACCGGCAGCCTGCGCCCGACCTCCGCGCTGAAACGGTCGAGGCGGCTGGCCAGTTTCTGGCTGTCGAGCGAATGCATCAGGTCGAAGTGACTCGCAACCAAACCGGCCTTGCGACTCTGGACGTGGCCTATCATGTGCCATTGGGCGGGGCTTGCGCCGATGGCGTCCATCTTGGCGACAGCCTCCTCGGCATAATTTTCGCCCAAATACTGCGCCCCGGCGGCGATTGCCGCCTGAATGCTCTCGACCGGGTGGGTCTTTGTCACCACCACCAGCCGCACCGAAGCAGGGTCGCGCCCGGCAGATTGGGCCGCGCGGGCAATTTGTTCCAGCGTGTTTTCGAGCCGCGCCTTAATTTGGTTAACCAGTCCGTCGTCCATGTTTGAATTTTACCGTAAGTGGGTCGTTTGAAGGCGGGCGGTACGCCAAAGCAAATAACTTGTCAGAAAGGAGTCGAAAGTCTCCTGACTTTCGGGCAAAATCGAGAGATTTTGCACTCCATAAGGGCTGCGAATTAATCCCGCAGGGCAATCAGGGCCCCAAAACGGCCGGTCTTGCCTTTTTGTTGGCGGTGTGAGTACCAGTCCTGCGGATTGCAGGCGGTACATATCCCCGCTGTTTCGATGTTTCCCGGCTCCAGCCCGGCCAATTGCAGGTCGAGACGGTTGGCGGCCCACAAATCGAAATGCGGACGCGGCCCGCCATTGTGGTGGAACAAAGCCTCGGCATCCGCGCCAAAAGCGTGACGGGCTTTTTCGACCACCTCCGCGCCGACTTCGTAATGGTCGGGGCCAATCGAGGGACCGATGGCCGCCAACAGGTCGGCGGGATTCGAGCCAAAAGCCGACTGCATGGCAGAGACCGTCGCGCTGGCCGTCCGCCGCACCGTGCCCATCCAGCCTGCGTGGGCAATGCCCACCGCCGGGCGAACTGGGTCATAGAGCAGAATTGGGGTGCAGTCGGCGAAACGCATAAAGAGAGTCACCGCCGGGTTGTCGGTCACAATGGCATCGGCCTTGAACTCGCGTGGAACGGTATCGTGCGGAGCAGTGGCAACCACCACGTCAGCGCTGTGAACCTGCCAGACATCGAACATCGAATGCGGGTCGCGGCCCAGGGCGCGAAAGGCGCGAAAGCGGTTCTCGCGCACCCGCGGCCGGTCGTCACCGACGGTGCCGCCAACGTTGAGCGAAGCCCAGGGGTCAGGACTCAGGCCTCCCTGGCGTGTGAAGACAGCGTGGACAACCTGTTTAGGGAACAGGTCAAAGGTCAGGTAGCGAATCCCGTCAACGGTCTGGAAAGGCATCCATCCCCCGTTTATTGCTTGCCGGTTTGTTCGATAACCCGAATTTTCTTGACCAGCAACTGGCGGGTTTCCTGCATCGATTCTTCGACGTAGGGCAGACCGAACCAGGCGGTCATGAAGCCGAACAATGCGCCGGTAAAGGTGCGCAGGAAGGGCGTGCTCTCACGGTAGGGAATCAGTTCGTTGATGCCCGGAATGCCCACCTGGCTGAACAGTTGCGAGAATCCATCGAGTCCAATCGGGACGATGCCCAGCAGCAGCCAGAGAGTCCAGTGCAGGGGTTTGATGCGCCGTCCGGTAACGCCATAGATAACGATAAAGCCGACGATGGCCGCATAGATGGCGACATCGCGGGCACACAGGGCGGTTTTGTAGCCGACTTCTTCGCTGCCGAGGTACTGGCGGGCGGCCCACAGGTCGTCCTGCGGAATGCCGGTGACGTCTTCAAAGGAAGCCATGCCGTCGATGCCTGCCGCCGCGCGCGGGTAAAACACCTGCGGGCCAAACAGGTAAATGGAGCGGAATCCGAGTTGGTGACAGAGCGGGCTGTAGGCCGTGTAAATGACCCTGGCCGGAGTTTGCAGGTTGGCCTTCATCAGCGCCGGGGCAAGAACCGGCAGGCCAACATAGACCAGGAAAAGCGCAAACACCAGCCACAGGTAATGCCGCGAAAGCCACCACGAAAAGCGGTCGGCGCCGTTCATCGAACGGGCGTTTTCGGCCCGGCGCAGGTATTCGGGGTCGGAGAGTTGTTCGAGGTGTCCGCGGCGGTCGCGGGCCGCGCCGAGCGTAACGCGCAGTTCCGGCAGGCCAAAGGGAGCCTTCAGGCTGTAAGGCCCGGCCTCGACGACCGGGATTTTCTCAAGATATTTTTTCAAGAGCGAGGGGTCGCTCTCGATGTCGATTTCAACCAGTTTGTGGGGAATTTCTTCCTGCAAGGATTGCAGGTCTGCGCGGGCCTGGTCACACAGGTGGCAGTCTTTTCGGGTGAATAGGGTAACTGTCAGCACGATTAAAGTCCGAAGTCGATGAATAGTCCGTAGTTGGCAAGCAAGTTGAATACGCCGAAAATGAGCATAAACCCGACGATGATGAGCACAACGCCCATCCCGATTTCGACATAGCGCATGGTTTTGCCATGCTGGCGCAGGGTGGCTGTCACCCAGCCGATGCCGAGCGCGGCTATCAAGAAGGGTATCGCCAGCCCGGCAGAATAGGCGCTTAGCATGACCGCGCCAAAAGACAGGTCGCCGCCATTGATGACCAGGGTCAGGATGGCCCCCAGGACGGGGCCGACACAGGGCGACCAGCCCGCCGAGAAGAAAATCCCCATCAGGAAGGAGGCCAGGTAGCCCAGGCGGGCGTCGGGCAGTTTCTGTACACGGGTATCGTATTCGAGGAAGGGGATGCGGAAAACGCCAATCATGTGCAGGCCGAAGATAATGACCACCACGCCGCCAATCTTCGCCAGCAAGTCGCGGGCGTCGTACAGCAGCCCGCCAATTGCGGAGGCCGCCAGCCCGAGCGAGACAAAGACAAAACTAAAGCCAAGCACGAAGACCAGGCCGTGCGAGAAGGTTATCCAACGGTTGTTTTCGCCCTGTTCGCCGCCCGCCGCGCGCCCGCCCAAATAGCCGACATAAGCCGGGACAAGCGAAAAAACGCATGGGGAGAGAAAGGAAGCCAACCCGGCGAGGAAGGCAAGACCGATGCTGATGTTTGCAATTTCCATAAATGCCTCTGCTTAATAAGGACGTTCTTCGACAACAACG
Organism: Anaerolineales bacterium; assembly: GCA_020060235.1. Classification (GTDB taxonomy): domain Bacteria; phylum Chloroflexota; class Anaerolineae; order Anaerolineales; family Villigracilaceae; genus UBA8950. The sequence goes on from JAGVAO010000110.1 coordinate 13,607, forward strand.
TGTGTGCCGCCCGCGCCCTGGATGGTGATGTCGCCCGGTTCGAGCGAGACAACCGGGGTCGTCCAGCGGAAAATCCACTTGGCATCTTCCGGGGCAACGTTCAGGCAGCCGTGCGAGCGCGGCATCCCATACAGGTTATGCCAGAAAGTCGAATGGATGGCGACGCCCGTGCCAGAGAATAAGGTCGTCCATGAGACGCCGGGAGTGTCCCAGCCGCCGCCGACCGTGCCGCCCGCCATGTGAATCGAAATGGATTTGCGCCAGGTCCAGTGCGTGCCCAGCGGGGTAGACCAGTTTTCGGTCTGGTTTCCGTACAAGTCCCATTTTGCGCCAGAGGACATGCGACAGAAGTATACCTCGCGGCTGCCTTCGCGGCACGAAATGGTCTGGTAGGTCAGGTTGGCGATGACCTTCTTTAGCGCCGGGTCGACATCGGGGTTAATGGGCGCAATTTCTTCTTCGGTAATGGGACGGAAGGCCGCGCCCTCGGCCCAGAAGATGTCGCCGTAACTGCCGTAACGTTCGTTGATGCGATAAATAATGTTGCCGGTCACATCGCTGACGCGGATTTGGTCGACCCACATCACCTGGCTGTAATACAGCCGCAGGGGGTTGCCGATCGCCATCGAATCGCGAATCCAGGGCGAGCCAGGCGTCGGGTTTTCAAGCACAAAATCGACATACGGCACGGTCACTTCGGCCCAAAAGCCCTGCCTGCCGGGCGGCATTTCGGTGAGGGGAACATTGGGCAGGTTCTTGACCGGCTGGATAAACCCGGCATAGATGAATCCATAGGGGGTTTCTACCCAACGTTGGTCGATGTAATTCATGTCGAAAGTCCCGGCGATGGTTTCGTTCAAAAGCGGCACAACCGTATCTTCGAACAACTTGCCTGCCGAGGGGTAATCGATGCGCGGGGCAGCGCGGACATCGACCGAGGCCGTCAGGCGGCCCAGACGATTGCCTTGCGGAAAGTTTTCCAACGGCATAACACGGCTAAACGGGCTAAGCGCCAACGCGCCAGCTGCGCCGCCAATCAGTTTCAGGAAATCTCGTCGAGTCAGGGTCATGGTGTAATTTTGTGGAGATTTAAAGTTGGATAAGGATACCCGCAAATGACAGGCGCGTCAACGCACAGATGAGAAGCGGATTAATCGCGCAAGTAACCGGCCAGGGCGCGCAGACATTCGGCGCTGACTTTGTGGGCCACATCGGCCTCGCAGTATTCGACGCTGGCCCCGGCCTGCTCGAACAGCTGCGCGGCATGGCGGGCGCGCTCGACCGAGACCATCAAGTCCTGTGTGCCGTGGGCGATAAAGACCCGCTTTTGACGGTCAAAGGCAGGCAAGATTTCCTCCGCGCCGCGAGGCAGGAATCCGGCCAGCATAGCCACCTTGCGGACTCTGTCCGGGTGAAGCAGGGAAAGCATCCCGGCCATGGCGGCTCCCTGGCTGAAACCGACCACATCGAATTGGGCGGTATCGACCTGATTGGCAACGCCCCAGCCGTCGAGGAAGTGCAGCAGGCCGTCAGCAGATTCGCGCATATCGTCGAGCGAGGCGGGAGTCTCGCCGACCTGTTCGCGCCAGGAATAGCCGCTGGAGGCCGCCGGGAACGGGGCGCGCGGGGCAAGCATCCAGGCGCTGCGCGGAAAGTTGCGGGCAAAGACCCACATCGAGTTCTCGTCGCCAGTCCAACCGTGCAGGAGCAGCAGCAGGCGGCGCGAGGGGGTTTCGGGGGGCAGGAAGCGGTAGGTCCAGTCTTCGAGGGTGGCGAGGGTGGTGTTCATTTCAATGTCCAGTATTCAGTGGTCTTGTCATTTCGAAGGCGCAGCGCGCCTGAGAAATCTTGCGCACAGGTATCAAGATTTCTACCCTACGGGCACAATGTCGCCACTACGTGGCTCGAAATCACAATCAGTCGTCGGGGTTGGCCTTTTTGAGCAGCCAGTCGAGGCCGAAAAGGAAAAGCCAGATGAGCCCGATGGGGACGAGCGAGCCGAGCAGGCACAGCAGGCCGGTGACAGCGGCGGGGAGGCCGTAGATGAGCCAAATCAGCCCCAGGCCGACGACAAACAAAAGCGCAAACGCGCCGACCAGCAGCCTGAAATTGGTCTGGGATGTATATTTGTGCAAATCGCGGCTCATGGGCGGATTGTCCTCCAGTAGATGGCGGTCAAAATCGATAGGTCGGCCAACAGGTGGGCAATGGCCGGGATGAAAAGACTGCCGGTTTGCCTGACCACCTGCCGCCAGAACCAGGCTGCCGAGGCCAGAATAACAAAAGCCAGCAGCAGCCAGCCAAACGGGATAAACTGGCCAAGGATAAGGATATGATACCCGGCAAACCAGAAATCTTCACTTGCAGGGGATTTCTCAGGGCCGGAAAGCCATCCGCGCCAGAAGGTCTCCTCGAGCCAGGGATTGACCAGCGCAAAATAGGCGATGAACCAGGGCCAGGTTTCCGCCGTCAGACCGAGCGAAACCAGCGAAACGGCCAGGTCGGCGGGCAGGGGCAGGCGATTCCAGCCGAGATACAGCAGCAGTCCAGCGAGACAGGCCGAAATCCAGGCCAGGGCCGCCCAGCCGGGGCGCATGATGGGCCTGAGGGCGCGGAAATGTCCCCAGGCGCGGGAAAAGCCAAAAGCCAGCAATATCCCCAAATGATAACCGAGCAGGGCCAGCCAGGCATTTTTGTACCAGAGCAGGCCAAGCCCGACAGCCAGGTAGGGGAGGAGCCGCAAAAGCCGCATCATCGGCGCTGGCGGAAGCGCCGCAAGCGGGCCTGCCACGAGAAGACCCGTTTGAGTTCCGGCATGACCGCTAGGGCGGCCAATTCGCCCTGCCTGGCAACCCGGGCAACATCGACGTTGTCGAGCAGGCCGATTTCGCCGACATCGGGGGAGATGAGCACGTCGGGCCTGTCCATTTGCAGGCGCATTTCGGTCATCTGGCGCTGGCCGATGTCTATCGATTCGGCAAAAATCTGGAACGCCTGGGTAATGTTCAGGCGGGCGATTTGCTCGATGAGCGTTTTCGGGCCAGACAGCGGCAGGCTGATGGGCGTGGATGGCTGGTCGAGGGGCGGATAGAGATTGACCGCCACGACAGGCAGGGAGGGCGACAGGGCGCGCGCCGCGCTAACCGGGACCGGGTTCAGCGTCCCGCCATCGACCAGGCGGTAGGGGGGATAATCCCTGGGCGGGAAGATGCCAGGCACGGCCATCGAGCCGAGAACCGCATCGACCACCCCGCCTTTTTTCAGGATGATTTCGCGGCGGCTTTCGAGGTCAACGGCTATGGCGGCAAAGGGCAGGTTCAGGTCTTCGATATCACGATTGCCGAGGTGGGTGCGCAGGAAGTCGGCCACGCCGCGCACACCCAGCAGGCCGGGGCCTTCAACCAGTGGCCAACCGTAGAGCAAGCGCGACAGGTCGACCGAGGCGAAAATGGATTCCATTTCATCGGTCGGGTAACCAAACGCGTAAAACGCGCCGACGATTGCGCCAATCGATGTGCCAGCCAGGGCGCGCACGCGAAATCCATGCCGCTCGAGGGCGCGCAGGACGCCCAGGTGGGCCACGCCGCGCGAACCGCCGCCGCTAAGTGCAAGGGTTATGTCCATCGAGCGGGATTATAATCTGTCCAGCGAGCCGTTGTTATCAATTTCACACCTGTTCTAAGGAAAATATTATGCCTTTCTTCGACTTGCCCCTTGACGAACTGCAAACCTACAAACCCGCCCGCACCGAACCCGCCGACTTTGACGCCTTCTGGCAGGCGACCCTCTCCGAAACCGGCCAGCATCCGCTGGCGGCACACTTCGAAGCGGTCGAGACCGGGCTGGCGTTGGTGGAATCTTTCGATGTCACTTTCAACGGCTTTGGCGGGCAGCCGATTAAGGGCTGGCTGAACCTGCCGCGCCAGCGTAGCGGAAAACTGCCCTGCGTGGTCGAGTACATCGGTTACGGCGGCGGACGCGGTCTGCCGCATGACTGGCTTTTCTGGGCGTCCGCCGGTTACGCGCACTTTATCATGGATACGCGCGGACAGGGCAGCAGTTGGTCGCGCGGCGATACGCCAGACCTTGAGCCGCAGGGCAGCAGCCCGCAATATCCCGGCTTTATGACGCGCGGCATCCTCGACCCGAAAACCTATTATTACCGCCGCGTGTTCAGCGACGCTGCTCGGGCGGTCGAGGCGGCCCGCGCCCACGAAGTGGTGGACGGCAGCCGGGTGGCGGTGACCGGCGGCAGCCAGGGCGGCGGTATCACGCTGGCGGCGGCAGGATTGGCCGAGGTACAGGCCTCGATGCCGGATGTCCCCTTCCTGTGTCATTACCGCCGGGCGACGCAGATAGTGGCGACCCACCCGTATGCGGAACTCTCGAACTTTTGCAAAATCCACCGCGACAAGGTTGAGACCGTGTTCGAGACCCTGTCCTATTTCGACGGGGTGAATTTTGCGACCCGGGCCAAGTCCCCGGCCCTGTTCTCGGTCGGCCTGATGGACGACATCTGCCCGCCTTCGACGGTTTACGCGGCTTATAACCATTATGCCGGGCCAAAGCAAATCCGCGCCTACGAGTACAACAACCACGAAGGCGGGGCAAACTTCCAGACAGTTGAAAAGTTGAAGTTTTTGAAGGGGTTGGGCTGGTAGGCGAAGAATATACTGGCTACACGACAAAAACAAGGTCGAAGCCATTCCTGCTTCGACCTTGTTTTTTAGAGTCCCATTCCTCGCGTGTAGAGCATCCACATCCCGGCCAGGTAGACAAGTACCAGCGCCAGGGAGTCGATTTCGATAAACAGCAGCCGCCGCTTAAGGCGCGCCAGGTTGCCCACCAGCGCCATGACGGTCATCAGCAGCCCAAGCACGCTGACCAGCAGGAAGGCCGGGTCGACTATCGCAAAGAAACGTCCGCCGGTGTAAAACAAGTCGGTCAGGCCAAAGGCAAACATATTGAACAGGTTCGAGCCAAACAGGTTGCCTATCGCCATGTCGTCCGCACCGAGTTTGGCGGCGGCGATGGTAGTAACCAGTTCGGGCAGCGAGGTGACCAGCGCCACCAGGGTCGTGCCGATAAAGGTCGTACCCAGGCCGGTGATGTCGGCAATCCGGTTGCTCGAATCGACCATCCAGGGGGTCAGCACCAGCAGCGAGGCGGCGGCAAGCCCAAAGCCGATTAATCCGCGCCGCAAGGTGGGAAAGGCGGCGGGTAGAACCTCCTGCAATTCCACCTGGGCTTTGCCCGCCTGCTCATCCTGGATGAAGTAAACCACCGCAAGGTAAGCCAGCATGAGCAGGATGCTATCCACGCCCACCCAGCCGACCTGCCAGGTAAACTCGTCCAAAAGGAAGAACACCACCATCGTTATCAACAAAACGGCGGAACTGCCCGAAAGGGCGTGCTTGAGCGCCGCCTTGCGCAGGATGCGCTCGTTTTGGTGTACCAGGTCGAGGATGGCCAGCAATAGCATGTTGAACATGTTCGAGCCGAGCAAATTTCCCGCCGCAAGGTTGGGCACGCCCTGCCAAACCGCATTCACCGTGGTCAGCACTTCGGGCAGGGAAGTCGCCCCGGCCATCAGCACAACGCCGATAAACATTCCACCCAGACCCGTGCGGACGGCTATCACATCGCCATATTTCGCCAGTTGGGTTGCGGCAACGACAATCAGCCCCGCGCTGACGACAAATTCCAGCCAGACCATTTACTCCCCCCTCGAGACCATGCCTTTCACCACCGTCAACGGCCAGGCGGTGAAAATGCCGGTGTGCGGCTCATCCAAATCACCGGTGATTTCCTCGGTTACGCGCAGGCAAGCCTGAACGCTTTCCTCGTCTGGCACAACGGCCAGCAGGGTCAGGTGCCCTTCCTCGGCGCGCGGACTCTGGAAGTAATATCGCGCCGGAACGCGGCTCTGGCGCAGCCGCCCCAGGCCGGTGCTTTCGAGCATGGTCACGCCGCGAATACCGACCGTTTCCCATGCGCCAATGACCGCGTCCAGTTGGGCCGGGTCGTCAAGGACGAGCAAAATCATGTGCATTGTAGTCTCCGTTGCTGCCTGTTATTTCTTTTTTCGCTGCGCCGTTATCAGGAAGCGGCCCTCGTCCTTGGGGAATATCCCCTCCTGCGAGGAGCGCACTTCTTCGACCGATAGGAAGGCGCGCGGGTGGATACGGTTGATGATGGCCGTGACATCGGCCAGGTCGCGGCGGTGGACAATTGTGTAAATCAACTTCACCTGGCCGTTGGCGCCCTTGCCATCGACCACCGTTGCGCCAAATCCGGCCTCGTGCAGGGCGTGAGCAACCTGCTCGCCGCCATCCGACAGAATCATGCGCACCACCACCTTGCCGAGCGCCAGCCGGTCTTCGATTTTCATGCCGACATAATTGCCGACCGCAAACCCGGCAGCATAGGCAAAATAGGCGGGAATGCCGGTGGCCGTCCGGGTAATCTGGCTGATGATGGCGACCCAGATGAAGACCTCGATGAACCCGAGCAGCGGGGCAAGATGACGCTTGCCCCGCGAGGTGAAAATAATTCTCAGGGTGCCCAGCCCCACGTCGATGACGCGGGCGATAAAAATTATCAGCGGCAACCCAAGCCATTCGTACCAGTTGAAATCCATAGGCTATAAACTCCTGCTGTGCCCCATGCCGGGCATAATCTGTTCGTCGGTAAAATGTTCGCGCAGTATTTTGTAGTAAAACAGGGATTCCTTGCTGGCTAAATTGTAATCCCATTCGCTGGCAAGCCGGGCACTTTCGCGGCTGAATTCGCTGTCACTAATTTTCTCATTGGCATGTTCGAGGATAACATCGCGCGAACCGGCCCCATGCGAGAATTTCTGCTTGGGGCGCCAGGCTATTTCGTCAGGAATCAGGCCAACACAGGCGCGGCGCAGGAGGCGTTTGGGCGTGCGCCCGTTGTGCAGTTTCCATTCCGTCGGCATGCTGAAAGCCAGGGAGATGGACTGGGTATCCAAAAACGGGACGCGCGCTTCCAGCCCCCAGGCCATCGAAAGTCGGTCGGCGCGCTGCAAGTTGGTGTTGTGCAAGGCGGAAGTGATGTTGCGCAATTCAACGTCCAGTTCGGGCGCGTCGGTATAGCGGTCGAGGTAATCATAGCCCGCATAGAGTTCGTCCGCGCCCTCGCCAGTCAGGAAAACCTTGACATAATCGGCGGTCATCTTGGCGAGAAAATAATTGGGAATGGCGCTGCGCACCAGGGCCGGGTCGAAGGTTTCAAGGTGGTAGATGACATCCGGCAGAGCTTCGAGCATTTCCTGGTCGTTATAGACCAGTGTATGATGATTGGTGTCGAGCGCCCTGGCCGCCAGTTCGGAAGCGGCAATATCCTCGCTGCCTTCCATGCCTACGGCAAAGGTATGCAAATCGTGCAACTCTTCACGCGCCAGGGCTGCGACAATGGTGCTGTCCAGGCCGCCGCTCAGGCTGACTCCCAGGGGTACATCGGCCATCAGGCGTTTGTGTACTGACTCGCGCAGGATGCTGACAATCATCGGGTAGGCTTCTTCTTCTGTCTGGGCAACCGGGATGATGCCCTGGCCGAGGAAGTAATACTGGTGCAGGCCCAATTCCGAGTGATAATAATGCCCGGCAGGGAATTCACGAATATTGTTGCTGAATTCTGCCAGGGCTTTGATTTCAGACGCAAAATAAATTTTGCCGTCTTCTTCGGCCCAATACAGCGGCTTGATGCCCAGGGGGTCGCGGGCCAGCAGGAATTTCCCCGGTGTATGCAGGGCAAAGGCAAACATGCCGTCCAGCATCGAAACTGCTTTTTCGCCAAAACGCGAAAACAGGCGCAGGATGGTTTCGGTATCACTCTGGGTGTCAAAAGTCAGGTCGCCCAGGAATTGCTGGCGCAGTTCCTGGTGATTATAAATTTCTCCATTGAAGGCAATCCAATAATCTTCGGCTTTCATGGGCTGATGCCCGCCATTCACATCCACAATCGCAAGACGGGTATGGCCCAAGGTGCCCAACGACAGGGGCTTGACCCCATCGCCGTCCGGCCCGCGATGACTAAGTTTTTGAACCATACTTTGAACTTCACTGGGGGAATACGCGTTAAAAACGCCACAGATACCACACATAATTTTCTCCTAATTTTGATTTTTTGTGAAACTTGAACATTTCTTTCCAGGCCTGGAACTACGACCTGAATCCTTCGTTGACATAAGCGGTCAACTCAGTAACCGATAAATCCGACAGGCCCAGCCGCTCGACCGTGCGTCCGCGCCGCCAGTAGTCGGTCTGGTGCAGGATGCTGCCAAGGCGGATGATACTCTCCATGCCGCGCACCGAAACGCCATAGCGTTGGGCCAGCGAAGCGAGCGGGACAAGACTCATCGGCACATCTTCAAAAATGTAACGATGATTGAGGGTCGAAGGAGCCTTGATGCCGTAATAGCCCGGCTGGTTATGGATGGCTTCATTCAGGTCACTGCCGGTCGTGTCGTAGGCCAGCTGGAGCCACTCCATCGCCGTCCGCGCCCGCACGCCGAGGGCTGAAGCCACCGTCACCCGCTCGCGGTCGAGGACTTCAAGGATGCGCGCTGTCGAGGGCGTCACCCCGTCGATATAGAACTGGAAATCGCCATGCGTGCGCTCAATCCAACCGGCGTTGAGCAGGGTCAGGGCCGGGTGGAAAATGGCGCCCATGTTGTTCAGGCCGGTATTGAGCACATTAACACCGTCGATAAACTGCGGATAGGCCGGGTTGATTGCGTCCAAAACCGCCTGGGTGCGGGTCGCGGGCAGGGCCGCCAGCGGAACCGCCTCCTTGATGCGGAAAATCCGCGCCTGGGCCGGGCCGTCGGAGCGCGAAGCGTAGATGAACGTCTCGGCTTCCGAAACGGTCACATCTGCCGTACAGCCCGAATCGCTCAAGACCTTGGCAAACTCCAACGCGCCACAGGTACGGCCAGGGTGCAGGACGATAATCTGGCCATCCTTCAGGTGCGGCGCGCACGAACGGGCAATATCGGCGTGCGCCGAAGAGGGCGTCACCACCATAATCACCTGGGCTTTCGACAGGGCCTCGCCCATATCCGATGTCGCGGCTTCCAACTTTCCAAACCCGCGCGGGCCGTGCTCGCCCGACTCCAGGTCCAATCCGCCGCGCTTTTTGATAACCTGAATGCGCTCAAACGTGCGGTTATAGAGCGTGACCTTGAAACCCATCAGGGCCAGGTGCGCAGCCATGGATTTTCCACCATGACCTGCGCCAATGACAGTGTAATATTCAGGGGGGGTCATTTCATTCTCCTTGGGATGCCGCAAAATGGCATTTTGTAATCTTGATTACAGGAATTTGGACAGGCGCTGCCGCTCGCTGAGGGCTTTTCCCGTATCATCGACGGCCACGCAGGCCCCATCGATGATTCTCGTGCGGACCTTCGCCAACCCGAACTTGTTGTTGCCCAACTGGGGCGCGTCCATAATCCCGGAAGTGACCGACTTCGCCAGGGTGGCGGCATCGGCCCAGGGGTCTGTCACCCCGGCGGGAGCCAGGCTGCGAATCGCTTCCAGCGTGGTGGCCGCTTCGGCTTTGAGTTCGTCAATACGGGCGCGGATGGCAGGGTCTTTGGTCATATCCGGCGCGCCCATGGCGTTTTGGATGGCACGGCGCACGATTTTGCTGGCTTCGATGATATCCGGCCCGGTGGCAGCGTGGTGCGCTTCCGTATGCCCGACGATGTGCAGGATGTCGGGCTTCATTGCCATTTGCAGGTAGGTACTGGCGGCCAGGTGTCCGCGGGCGGCATCGGAGTCGAGCGGGTGAGAGAGCAGACCAATGCGGACTTGCTTCCAAATGCGGAAGCCCTCGCTGGCAAGCGGGGTAATCATCTCCATCACCGCCAGCATTTTTGCCAAATCCATCGCATCGCTCAGGCCGGGCGGGCTGTTGAACATCAATTGGGCGATGTAATCGCGCACGCCATATTGTTTGGCGTTGTAGGCCGCCAGGAAAGCCGAGACGACGAAAATGACATCCGGCGCGTCGCGCATGCCCCAGTGATGCGGCTCATTCAGTTCGACGGGAATATCGCGCTGTCCGTAGAACGCCATGACTTCCTGGTGTTCGCGAATCGAGCCTTCCAAATCCCAGGGGCCACGTCCGTCCATCTGGTTGAACCAGTAAAGCGGGATGGCGCACCAGGCGATGTTGATGGTCTCGACATACATTTCGGCCAGTTTGATAAAGTCATCGGTGCCGGAGTAAGTGCGCAGCATCGGGAAGTTGCCGCGCCGAGAGGCTTTATACAGGGCGCGGTAATCGTCCGGGCTGCGCACGGGCACGCCACCCGCTCCCTTGCGGCGCGGGTCTTGCCGTTCAGGGTGGAAGAAATTCTCCTGCGCATCCTGGTCGATGCCGAGCGAAATGACGTCCACGGCCTGGGCCTCGGCAATCAGTTCGAGGTCGCGCAGGGTGTCTTCCATGGTCGGCAGGCCGAAGTGATGACGGATGATAGGGTAAGGGCGCTTCCATAGGATGCGGTCAACCGTGCGCTGGGGGAAGTCCTTCTCACTCAGGTCGCGGGCCGGCTGGCCTTTCAGGTAGGCCAAAACTTGCTCGGGCGACTCTGAGCCGTCGAAAATCTTGTCAAAAAATCCGCTCAGGTTTTCGGCCTTTTCGGCCACGGGCGGCGTGCCTGCGAAGGCAAACTTGACCCCGGCTTCGTGCAGTTCAGAGGCCGCTTCGGCAAATTGCCCCAGCAAGCGTTCCCCGGTTTCGGGTGTCAAGCGATAAGAGACTCCGACCAAATCGGCTTTTTCGCGTTTGGCGGCTGCGAGCAGTTCATCCACTGGCACTGCCGGGCCAAGAAAAACGGTTTTCCACCCGGCAGTTTCTGCCAGGCGTAAAAAGTTGGAGACGCCAGCCACATGGACGCACTCGCCCAGGGCGGCGGCGACAACGGTTTTTTGGGTCATACTTTACACTCCTTCCATGAAATACTTTAGAGTGGCCCGGTAAAGGGCGCGCTCGAAATATTCACCATCCAACGATAATTCATCATAACCCCGCTCGAAAAGAACTTCAATCAATGGTTCCATCTGACTGGCATAATGGTCCATGCAGGCCTCCGGGTGAACGCCCGGCCACGAATAGCAAGTTACCGTGGTGCGGCGGTTTTTGCTGGGGATGCTTGCCGGCACAGTTTTGTCCCAGTTGGGGTCGGCAGGGTCAAAAATATACTGGTCAAGGCTGCCCTGCGGAATCCCCTCGATGCCGCGCACCACCGGCGGGTCAGCGCCCAGAGTGTACGGGTCAACCGCCAGGTCGGCGATGACCGCGTGTTCGGGCAGCCAGGCAATCCAATCATTGGGGATGACCGGCTGGCTGGTATCGCGCCGCTGGGTGGCATCGACCAGGATGTCGGCCTGGCCCATCAACGATTGCATGGATTGCGGATTGGTGGTGATACTCCGCCCGACCGAAATCGCCAGGGCGCCCAATCCACCGCCGGCAATATGGTCGTTGTTACGTTCGATATTGCCCAGTTTGGTGGCCGCATCGATGGCATATTTGCCCACCATACCGGTACCCAGAACCAGGACCTGGAGCGGACGTCCAGAAGGACTCACAAGGCCGGGCCAGCGTTTTTCAAGCACATCGAAGGCGGCTTCCAGGCCGTTCCAGGCAACCGCCTGCATATTTTCAATCAAGCGAATATTGCCGTCATTGGCAACACTATCCATCGAAATTGCCTTAATTCCCAGGTCGGCCAGCCGCTGTACCCGGCGCGGGCGGGTCGGAAAGTGCAGCATCGAGAAAAGAATGCCGCCAGGCTTCATCGACTGCAACTCATCCGGCTTGGGCGAACGTAAAATCAAAACAACATCCTGCTGGTAAGCGCCCTGCTGGTTGGTTTTGTGAATCAGGGGGTGGGCGCGTTTGTAATGTTCGAATGTATACCCTGAACGAGAGCCATAACCTTCTTCAATGTAAACATGCACGCCCAAAGAGGCAATAAACTGTACAAAATCGGGCAAAAAGACTCGCTTTTCACCGGCTTCATTGCGCATTCGGGGCAAGCCCAATGTCTTTGGAACTGTCATTTATGCTCCATCCTTTCCGTTTTTTGAAATCCAGTTCGAGAGCATCGCGCGGGAAAGCGCGCGCTCGAGAAATTTTCCTTTGCTGTTGATATTTTGCACCCCGCCCTTCTCTATCAGGGCGCGAATCAGAGGGCGAATTTGGTCGCCATATAACTGCATACATTCTTTTGGATGAATACCTGGCCAGGAATAACACGAGACCGAATAGCGCCGATTCTGGGTGGAAACACAGCCTGGCACGCGGTCAAAAGCCGGGTCGTCCGGCCCAAAAACATACTGGTCCAGATTCCCCTGCGGCATCCCCTCGATGCCCTTGACCTCGTTGGGCCCGTCGGGCGTGCAACTGTACGGGTCGACCGACAAATCGAGCAAAACCGCATGTTCGGGCATCCAGGCAATCCACTGGTTGGGGATGACGACTTTGCTGGCATCTGGCCGCTGGGTGGCATCGACCAGGATGTCGGTACGACCCAGCAAGTCGCGCATGACGGCCTCGTTGTAGGTCAGGTCGTAGTCAATTGCAGTAACCTGCACCCCGGGTACACCGCGCCCCGCCAGCGCCCGCCAGAGCGCAACATCGCCATAACGACTGGCGGCCTGGACAGCATGAACCCCAACCGCTCCCACGCCCATCACCGTGACATGGATGGGATTGCGCGAAGGACTCTCGAGCCCCGGAGCCGGATATAGCCGCTGCAAGACGCGAAAAGCGACTTCCAGGCCGTTCCAGGCAACGGAGTGCAGGTTCTCAACCATGCGGCGACCGACGTCATCCTTTATCGAATCCAGCGAAATCGACTCAACGCCAAGTGAGCGCAAGAGTTCCACCCGTGCCGGACGGGTGGGATAGTGCATCATCGAGATAATGCAGGCGCCGGGCTTGAGCAGGCGCAGGTCTCTTTCGAGCGGGCAGCGCAAAACAAGCACATAATCCTGCTCGTAAATTTCTGTGTGCGATGCAAACGTCACTTTTGGGGCAATGGCGCGATAATCGGCCTCGGAAAAGCCCATTGCCGAACCATAGCCATATTCCAGGAAAACCTGCGCGCCCATGCGCTCGAGCCGAGCGACAAACTCGGGCAGGAAATCACGCTTCTCGCCAAATTCGACGTGCATGCGCGCCAATCCAAAAGTGATGGGTTTGTCCATTTTGCCTCCTGTAAGATGCTCACGCCCCGGTGGATGCGCGCAGCAAAAGCCGGGGAGTCAGGGCCAGGCAGTTTTGTTGTACGGGTCGATTGGCGAGGCGAAGCGCCAACGCCTGTACAAGGGTCTGGGCAATCTGGTGAATCGGGATGTCAAGGGTGGTCAGCGGCGGACGGGTATGCGCCGAAGCGGAGACGCCGTCAAACCCCGCCACGGCCACTTCGCGGCCAATAACCAGGCCGAGGTCGTGCATGGCGTGTAACGCGCCAAATGCGATTTCATCGTTCAGGCAGATGAGCGCGTCCGGTGGGTTGGACAGCCAGCGCAGGCGGCGGGCCTCCTGGTAACCGCCGGCAGCGCTCAGTTCGCTCTCGACCACCAGGTCAGGGTCAAAGTCCAGGCCACAGTGCGCCAACCCCTGACGGTATCCGGCCAGGCGCGCCACTTGAATCTTCAGGTCTTGCGGGCCGCCAATAAAGGCCAGGCGGCGAAACCCCTGCCGATGGATGTGCTCCACCAGCGCGGCCACCCCGCCCGTATTATCCACTTCGACATGCGGGTACTCAATCCCGTCCAGTGAATTTTCCATGCCCACAAACGGAATCTGGTTTTCGTGCAGGTAACGTACGCGCCAATCGCTCAAACGAATACGGTTGAGAATAAAACCATCCACTTTTTGCGAGCGCACCCAGTCGCGGTACAACTCTTTTTCGCGCTCCAGGCTGCTGCCGGCCGTCGAAATTAGTAAGTCGAGGCGATGGCGGGGCGTTTCGTCGCCCAAACCAACCAGGAATTCAGAGAAAAATGCTTCGCTGAACCCCGGCGTGCCGGCCGGAAGGATGTAACCAATCGCATCGGTTTTCTGGCGGCGCAGTTGACGCGCTGCGCGGTTGGGAACGTAGCCCATCTCCTGGGCTGCATCCAAAACCCGCTGGCGCGTCTCAATCGAAATATCAGAATAACCGTCCAAAGCGCGTGATACAGCCGCAATGGACAGATTAAGGTGTTCGGCTATCTGGCGAATGGTGACTTTCTTCATAACTTAAACGTTTAAGTTATGATACCACAAAAAATATCCCCGACTTTATCCCGATAACAACTTTGCCAACCCGCCAACCAGGGCGTCAATATCCTCCTGCGTATTGTATGCCTGCACCGAAATGCGCGCAAAATTCCTGCCCTGCCATTGAACCAGCGGAATTTCCACTCTGTGTTCATCATAAAGCCGCGACTTGAGAACCGCCAAATCGATGCCCGCCGGGAGCGGCGCGACAGCCATCTGGCTGTAAAAGTCAGAATCCAGCGGGCATACAGGTGCCATCCCGGTCAGGTTGCAGACGCGCTCGACCGCCTGCCGCAAGAGTTGGCGGCAATTGCGGCGGACATCGTCCCAGCTATGCTGTGACATAAATTCAATTGCGTCTGGAACAGTCAACGCCGCCGAGGGGTCTTTCGTGCCTGTCCACTGCAAAATATCGATAAAGCGTGAGCCCGTTCCGGGCTGCCCGTCGTTGCCGCCGTAGCCCCAACTGACCACCAGCGGCGAGACCAAAGACTGAACCTCGCGCCGGGCATGGAGAAAAGCCGCGCCTTTGGGGGCCAGCATCCACTTGTGGCAATTCCCAGTATAGAAATCCGCGCCAACCTCGGCCAGGTCCAGGTCGATTTGGCCGGGGGCATGAGCGCCGTCTACAATCGTGAGAATCCCCTGCTGGCGCGCAAGCCGACAAATCTCCTCGACCGGCAGGCGCAGGGCCGTCGGTGAGGTGATATGGCTCAAGTAAATTACCCTGGTACGCGGCGTCACGCCCGACCAAACCTGTTCGACCACCTTCCCCGCCGAAACAACGGGCAAATCGATTGGCTGGCGAATATATTTCGCCCCTGTCTTGGCGCACACAAACTGCCAGGTGTAATCGCAGGCTCCGTATTCATGGTCGGTCGACAAAACTTCATCGCCGGGTTGCAGGTCGAGCGAACGGGCAACGACGTTGACGCCGTGCGTGGCATTGGGCACATAGACCAGGTCGTCAACATCGACATTAAGGTATGCCCCCAGCGCCACGCGCGACTCCTTCAACAACTGGTCATGCTCACGCCCAAGAAAAAGCACCGGCTGGTTTTCCAACCGGCGCTGCCACTTCTGGTATGAGTCGAACACCGGCGCAGGACAGGCCCCAAAAGAACCGTGATTCAGGAAGTGAATATCAGGGTCGAGAAGAAAATGTTGTTTTAGATTGTTCACAATTCACCCATCGCCGTACTTAAAATATCGCTCACGCATCCCGTCACCTTGTGTGAAAAAAATCATAAAATTGACTTTTCGATAAAAATCCCTACCATTGATTATAAGCAACTCCACCGACCCCAAAAAAGCGAGGTTTTCATGAATGAATTCATTAATTATAAGCAATCTCATGAATTCAAAAAAACTGACAATAACAAGAATAACAACAATGGATGTTTGAAGCGTGTTGTTGCTGCCATCTTAATCATTGCGGTACTGCTTATCTTGGCTTCATTTGCCATCCCTTACATGGCTTATTATGCGATAATTTTTATAACTTTTTATACTATTTTTGCGCTAATTGTTGTGGCTCTTGCCGCAATATTAATCAAATCCAAAAAGGAGTCAGAAAAAAACAGAGGCGATGGTATAGATGACAACCAATCTATACCAAAGGCATCAAGCGACAGTAAAGTCAATCGGCCGACTCCCCCGGAAACAAGCAATCCGAGCCTGTTAAAAGTCGCAATTATGTCGGGGATTATTGGGATTATTGTCGCCTTTATCTTCGTGCATCGAGAAAACGCTGGAGTAAATGTTAATTGGAAATACCTTCCCAAGCCTGACGATTCACCAATAGAGGAAATCTTATCAGACCAATCCTTTGTAGTGGTAAAAACTCAATCAGGGAATCGTCTCATTGCAAGACATGCTCTTTGCTATGAATATTGCTGGGATGATAACTTTAGTCGCTGGGCGTTCAAGGAAGAAGAGGCAGTCAATGACCCATCATGCGCTGCCAGGTCTTTGCCAAAGCAGCCACCGGATAAGCAAACCGGGGAGGAATATATATTCAGGCAATGTAAGCATGGGGCCGTTTACGAGACGCGAATTGTTGTTGCAGAAGACGGGGGACTTTGGGTTTGGTACAAGTTAATTGAATCTACCCTAAATGTTGTTTTTCGCTCAATATTTACGTATGGATTCTTCGCAGCGCCAGCCTTTGCATTAGTCGGCGTGCTGCTTTATAAAGGTGTAAATAAATTCAGGGTGTGGATGATGTATAGCTAATACCTTCCCCGCGCCAACATCACTTCGGGGTTGGCTAAATCGGCATCTCTCGCGGGGAAGACTTGCACCGCGCAGGCTTTGAACTCGGGGATTTTGGCCTGCGGGTCGAGGGCGTCGTTGGTCAGCAGGTTGGCGGCGGCTTCGTGAAAATGAAAGGAGGTAAACACCACACCCACAGACGTTTTCTCCGTGAGCGTGGCGCGCAGTACCACCTCGCCGCGCCGCGAACTGACCCGCACCGCCTGGCCGTCTCGAATGCCGTGAATCTCCGCATCCGCCGGGTGAATCTCGAGACGCGCTTCGGGGTAAGCCTCGTCGAGCGCAGAATGGCGCGTCATCGTGCCGCCGTGCCAGTGCTCGAGTACGCGTCCCGTCGTAAAGATAAAGGGAAACTCGTCATCGGGTTCTTCCATCACCGGCACATAATCGAGCGGGATGAATTTGCCGCGTCCGCGTGGGAAGTCTTCGGTGAACAGGGTCGGCGTGCCGGGGTGGGACAAATCCGGCACGGGGTAGATGATGCCGGTTTTTTCGATGCGCTCGTAGGTGATGCCGGCGTAATCCGGGTTGACATCCGCCATCTCGCGCAGGATTTCTTCGGGGTGGGCATAGTCCCATTTGGCGGTAGGGCGCTTGTCCTGAGCAGGGTCGAAGGGATTCAAGCGGGATTCGAGACGCAGCGCCAGGTCGCAGATGATTTGCCAGTCGGGACGGGACAGGCCGCGCGGGGGATGAGCGGCCCGCACGCGCTGGACGCGGCGGTCGGTGTTCGAGAAGGTGCCATCCTTTTCGGCGAAAGGAACAGCCGGGAGGAAGACATCCGCATACGCGCCGCTTTCGTTGATAAAAATATCCTGCGAGACGAGGAACTCCAACTGCTCGATGTGGCGGCGGGTTTCGTTGAGATTTGGCTCAGACATCATCGGGTTTTCGCCCATGATGTAGAGCGCGCGCACGCCGCCGGGGTGGGCATGGCTCAGGATTTCAGTGGTCGTCAGCCCGAGTTTGCGCGACAGGCCGCCGGGTTCGACATTCCAGGCCTTTTCCCATTTTGTGGCGTTTTCTTCTTCATCGACGCGCATGTAGCCGGGATAGTGAAAGGGCATCGCGCCCATGTCGCTGGCGCCCTGGACGTTGTTCTGACCGCGCAGGGGATTCAGCCCCGTGCCGTCACGCCCGATGTGGCCGGTCAGGAAGGCGAGATGGATGAGGGCCAGCGCGGAAGCCGTGCCGTGCGAGAGCTGCGAAATGCCCATGCCCCAGTAGATGGCCGCGTTTTTGGCATTGGCATACAACCGGGCGGCGCGGCGGATATCGTCGGCAGGCACACCGCTGACGCTCTCGGCGTATTCGGGGGTAAATTTTTCAAGGCTGGCGATGAAGTCTTCAATCCCCTCCGTGCGCGATTTTACAAATTCCCAATTGACCAGGTTCTCCCTGACGATGACTTGCGCCATCGCGCTGAAAAGCGGCACGTTCGTCCCCGGCTTGAGAGGCAGCCACAGCGCGGCAAAATCGACCAGTTCGATGCGGCGCGGGTCAACGACAATCATCTGCGCGCCGTGTTTCATCACGGCTTCTTTCATTTGCAGGGCAATAATGGGATGGTTTTCGGTGGTGTTCGAGCCAACCACCATGAATACATCGTTCAAAAGCACCTGCGAGGCAGTGTTGCTCATCGCCGAAGAGCCAATCGCCTGTTGCAGCGCGACCACCGACCCGGCGTGGCACAGGCGCGTGCAGTGGTCCACGTTGTTGGTGCGGAAAAGCGCGCGGTACATTTTTTGCAGCAGGTAGTTGTCTTCGTTGGTAGCCTTGGCACAGCAATAGACCGCCATCGCGTCCGAACCGTCGCGGCGGTAGATTTCGGTCAGTTTGTCGGCGGTGATGTCGAGGGCTGTGTCCCAGTCGGTTTCGACCCAATCGGTTGACCGTTGACCGTTGACGGTAAACTGCGGAAACTCGCTGCGGTCCACGGTCTCCTGTCCACCGTCCAGAAGGTAACGCCGCACCATCGGCTTCAAAATCCGCTTCGGGTGATAGATAAAATCGTAGCCAAAACGCCCTTTGACGCACAGGTTGCCTTTGTTGACCGGCGAATCGAAGGGCGAGGTTACTTTGTAAATAAAATCGTCCTTGACATGCAGTTGCAGGGTGCAGCCCACGC
This sequence comes from Anaerolineales bacterium, assembly GCA_020060235.1. GTDB lineage: Bacteria > Chloroflexota > Anaerolineae > Anaerolineales > Villigracilaceae > UBA8950. The sequence continues at coordinate 32,319 of JAGVAO010000110.1, forward strand.
CGCAGTAGGGGCAGGTGGTTGTGGTAACACGGTCGGGTTTAATCATTTCTCCCTCCGCCTTTTCCGGCCCGTGTTCATCGCCGCAATCTGCTCCGGCGCAACGCCTTGCTCCAGCAGGAACTCGCGCTTGGGCTTGAGCGCGCCCGTCGGGCAAACGCCAACACATTGCCCGCACAACACACAGGTCGTGGCCGGGATGGGCTGGTCGAAGAACGTGCCAATCTGGGTCTCGTAGCCGCGCCCGCTAAAGTTGATGGCA
>JAGVAO010000182.1 GCA_020060235.1 Anaerolineales bacterium
ATCCGCCGACCTGCGCCGCGCGCTGCCAGGCCTGGAGGTCGGGGAATTCATATCGAAGTAAAGGTAAACCTGGATGTTGAATCAAAACAGGCTTCGGAAACCAGTCCGAAGCCTGTTTTGATTCGCAGCGGGCGCGGGTCTGTTTTCGGGTTTTGTTGTATACTTGCTGATTGCCTTGTTCACGGCAAAACACCTGCATGGAACTGATTCTCGCCTCCCTCCGCTCGACCCCTGAATACATCGCTTTCATCGAATCCCTGCGCGCTGGCAAATCCCTGCCTGCCCTCGGGCTGGCCCGCGCGGCGCGGCTGCCGACCCTGGCCGGCCTGCACCATGACCTGAACCAGCCGATTTTACTGGTGACGGAACGCGCCGACCACGCCATCGCCCTGCACGATGAACTGGCCTTCTGGCTGCCGGGCGTGAAACGCTACCTGTTTGCCGAGCCGAATCCGCTGTTTTATGAGCAGGCCGCCTGGGGCGTCAACACCCGCCGCGAACGCCTGGACGCGTTGACAGCCCTGGCCGCCTACCACCTGCCGGGCGCGGAGAAACCTGAAAAAGCGCCGGTCATCGTCGCATCGGTGCGGGCGCTGATGACGCGCACCCTACCGCGCCGAGACTTCCTGAAAGCCTGTAAAACGCTCAAACTGAACGGCGAATACCAGACCGAGATGCTCATCCGCGCTTGGAGCGAGTTGGGCTACGAACTGGCCGACACCGTCACCGCGCCGGGACAGTTCTCGCGGCGTGGCGGCCTGCTCGACATCTGGCCCCCCGCCCTGCCCGCCCCCGTCCGCCTGGACTTTTTCGGCGATGAGTTAGACACCATCCGCACCTTCGACCCGGCCACCCAGCGCACGTTGGCGAAACTGGAGAGCGTGTTGGTGACGCCGGCGAGGGAATACATCGTAAATAGTAATTGGTTATTGGAGAATCAGGATAAATTACCAATTACCAATCCCGATGACCCGTTTTCAGAGTTTCATATTCCAGTTTTGCACCCCTTCCCCGCTACGCTGCTCGATTACCTGCCGCCCCGGGCGCTGGTGCTGGGGGATGATTTCAGCCTGATGGAAACTGTCGCCAGCGAGGTCGAGGAGCAGGCGGTTCGCTTTCGGCAGGAGAGCATCAACGAGGGAACCCTGCCGCCCGATTTCCCGGTGCCATATCTCTCGTGGTCGGAACTGAACGATGCGATTCGGGTCAAACCGTCGCTGGCGCTCGGCTTTTCGGGGGCGGATGAAGACACCGACGCGGACCCAGCCCTGGGCCTGGCGTCCGTTTTCGGGCATGACCAACGCTTCGGTGGGCGGCTCAAGCCGTTTGTCGAGTACCTGCTGGCGTTAACAGCCCAGGGCGACCGGGTGCTGGTGGTTTCTCGTCAGTCGAAACGCTTGCAAGAACTGTGGCAGGAAACGGATGCTGTCAGCGGATTACCTGCGGCAGAACGGATGCACGGATTTGAAACGGATGCTGTCAGCGGATTGCCTGCGGCAGAACGGATGCGCGGATTTGAAACGGATAAGCGGACAAACGGAGAACAAGAGTCCATTAAACGAGGGTCAGGCGTCGGGCCGAGCGAGTCCAGGCAGGTAACGTTCCTCGATGCCTCGCTCTCCGAGGGTTTCATCCTGCGCTCGGGAGCGGAAACGTCCCCATATCTCCACTTAATAACCGATTCTGAAATTTTCGGCTGGGAACGGCCCCTGCCGCGCAGCCGTCAGAGACAGCAAGCCGAAGCGCCCGAGGCAGCGTTTGCCGACTTGAAGGCCGGCGATTTTGTGGTGCATGTCGATTATGGGATTGGGCGCTTTGCCGGGTTGGTTCAGCGGATGCTGGAGGGACATGAACGCGAGTTTTTGTCGGTCGAGTACGAGGGCAACGCGCAGGTCTATGTGCCGGTGCACCAGGCCGACCGGCTGACGCGCTACGTGGGCCGCGACGGCGCGCCGCCGCACCTGAGCCGCCTGGGGACGCAGGAATGGGTCGGGACGAAGGCGCGGGTGCGCGAGGCAGTACAGGAGGTGGCCCAGGAGCTGCTCGAACTGTACGCCAAACGCCAGACCGTCAGCGGGTATTCCTTCTCGACGGATTCGGCCTGGCAGAAGGAACTGGAGGACAGTTTCCCGTACATCGAGACGCCCGACCAGAGGGCCGCGCTGGAGGCAATTAAGCGCGATATGGAAGCCGCGCGCCCGATGGACCGGCTGTTGTGCGGCGATGTGGGTTATGGCAAGACCGAGGTGGCCCTACGAGCGGCTTTCAAGGCCGTGCAGGATGGCCGCCAGGTGGCAGTGCTGGTGCCGACGACGGTGCTGGCCCAACAGCATTATGAGACCTTCAAGCAGCGGCTGGCGGCTTTCCCGGTGACGGTCGAGATGCTTTCACGCTTCAGGTCGCCGCGCGAGCAAAACGAAATCATCCGCAAACTGCTCCTGGGGCAGGTGGACATCCTGATTGGCACGCACCGCCTGATTTCGCAGGATGTCGAATTCAAGGATTTGGGGCTGGTGGTCATCGACGAGGAGCAGCGCTTTGGGGTCACCCACAAAGAACATTTGAAGAAACTGCGGACGGAAGTGGACGTGCTGACCCTGACGGCGACGCCCATCCCGCGCACGCTCTACATGGCCTTGAGCGGGGTGCGCGATATTTCGACACTGAATACGCCGCCGGAGGAACGCCTGCCGGTCATCACCCATATTGGGCCGTATTCGCCAAAACTGATTCGCCAGGCCATTTTGCGCGAACTGGAGCGCGGCGGACAGATTTTCTTCGTCCACAACCGCGTGCAGACCATCCACGCGATGAAAATGCACCTCGAAAAACTCGTGCCTGAAGCGCGGATTGGGGTCGGGCACGGGCAGATGGCGGAGGGCCAACTCTCAAACGTGATGCACGATTTCAGCGAGGGCAAAATCGACATCCTGCTCTCGACGACCATCATCGAAAGCGGGCTGGACATCCCGAACGCCAACACACTGATTGTTGACCGGGCCGACACCTTTGGCCTGGCGCAGCTCTACCAGCTGCGCGGACGGGTCGGGCGGGCCGCTTCGCGGGCTTATGCCTACTTCTTCCGTCACCGCAAGAAGCCGCCGACCGTCGACGGCCAGGAACGCCTGGAAGTGATTGCCGAGAACACCCAGTTGGGCGCAGGCTATTCGATTGCCATGCGTGACCTGGAGATTCGCGGCGCAGGCGACCTGCTCGGCGTGCGCCAGAGCGGGCAAATCGATGCGGTCGGGTTCCATTTGTATACGCGGATGCTGGCGGCAGAAGTGAAGCGGTTGAAGGTTGCCAGTTTAATGTTGAATGCCGCTCCCGAAGGCGCAGACCCCGCCGCCTTCAACGTTCAACTCGAAACGTTCAACGCCCTTTCAACGTTTGAACAGGAACTCAAAGAACCCGTCACCGTTGACCTGCCGCTGGCGGTTGGAATCCCGAAAACCTACGTCCCGAACCAGGATTTACGCCTGCGCCTGTACCGCCGCCTGGCCAGCCTGCGCGACGAGGGCGGAGTCGAGGCCCTGGCGGCAGAATTCGCCGACCGCTTCGGGCCGCTGCCCGAGATGGTGCAAAACCTGTTCTACCAGATGAAGGTCAAACTGCGCGCCGATGCCGCCGGGCTGCTCTCGGTCAGCGCCGAAAGCGGACAAATTGCCCTGCGCTACCCGGCCCTGACGGAGAATATGTCCCAGCGGATGCTTTCCGATCTGGGTTCGGGCGTGCGCGGCGGCAAGAATGCCTACTGGTGCACCTTCCTGAAAGACCCCGACTGGCAAGAACGCCTGCTGGAAGTGCTCGACCGGCTGAATCGGCGGGTGATTGATGCACAGCACTTCGTCGTCGATGGCAAGTTGTTGCCGGGGTAGGGTCTTACCACGACCCCGCCAAGAACACGGGGCAAGCGGACACAAAGTGACACGAAGGAAAACCAAGTCTGTCATTTCGAGCGATAGCGAGAAATCTTAACCGTGCATAAGATTTCTCACCGCTTCGCGGTTCGAAATGACAATCGCAGTCAAAACAACAGAAAAAATCTGGAGGTCATCATGCGCCGTTTGAGATTCATTTTCACACTCTTGTGCCTTTTGCTAGCCGCCTGCGCCGCCCCGCCAGCGGACATCCCCGCCACCACACGGACAGAAGTTCCCTCCGCAAGCCTGACACCCAAAAACACTTCGACTTCGCCCAGGCCAACCCTGACACCTGAAACCCTAACACCTGCCACCCCCACCATAACCCCGCTCCCCACCATCCCGACCGTCACCCCGACCTTCGATGTACGCACAATTGTTACCGCCACGCCCGCGCCGAAGGCCGAGTGCCCTGTGGAAAATCCCAACATTCATCCAGACTTGCTCTTGGATGAAATGACCGCTTGTGAAAACGCTGAAATTAACTCAAACGGAAATCCGTTAGCATGTACAAATCGAGAAATGGGTAATCAAATTTTCAATTATCTAAACAAAGGAGCACCCATCTCAAGCATTATTTCGCAGCTAAAAGCAGATGGACAAAAAGAAAACATCACTTTCTTTTATAAGGATTTAAATGATGATTTGATTCCAGATTTTGTATTCAAGGATCCTCATAACCCCTATGGGGGGTTTTACTTTTACACCTGCAACAACTCCACATACAAAGTTCAAACCCTCTGGGATGGCGACCCATATGCAGCATGGATAGAAATAGCGCCGATGAAGGATTTAAATCGAAATGGAATATCAGAAATAGTTGTTACTGCAATAGATGTACTTTTAGTTTTAGAATGGAATGGAGACATATTCGAAGAAATTCTTCGCATTGATGGAGATGGTAGTAGCAAGTTTACAATAAAAAATATAGATAAAGACGATATGCAAGAAATTATCTTGTATCGCGGGGATCCATATTGGGGAATTATGTCGGCAGAATTTCCATGGCGAAATTATGTTTCAACATATAAGTGGGATGGTATCTCATATGCCCGTGTCTCACAAATTTTCGACGCCCCAGTTTATCGATTTCAAGCCATTCAAGACGGGGACAGATACCTGCTTCAAGGTGATTACCAAAAAGCTATGGAACTGTACCAAGATACTATTTTCAGTAACAAATTAGACTGGTGGTCTCCGGAAAAAAGAAACTATGAATTCGCTATATACAACGCCCCAATTGACGAGAAAAGTAAGAGCACCCCATTCCCAACCCCAGAAACAGATTTAACCGAATACCCGCGCCTGGCGGCTTACGCCTACTATCGCATGGTCATCCTGCACACCTTCCTCGGCGAAACGGATGCAGCCCAGGTTAAATATGCCACCCTGCAAGAGAAATTCCCGGTGGGAAGCCCCGGCCATCCCTACGTCGAAATGGCGACTGATTTCTGGAACGCCTACCAGTCCAGCGGACGCATGTACGACGCCTGCGCCGCCGCCATCGCCTATGCCGATGCGCACCCGGAGATTCTCGTCCCGCTCGGCAGCGATTATCACGGCTGGCAGAGTCACATCTACACCCCGGCGGACGTCTGTCCGTTTCGGTGATGAAAAGATAAGCACCCGGCTTTTCGTGTACAATATTTAATATGCCGAAACAGACGAGACTGGGCCTGTTCGTCAGCACCACCCAGAACAATTACGAGTCCACGCTCTACCGCGGGGTGGTGGATGCCGCACGGGCAGAGGGGGCGAATGTCACCTGCTTCACCAGCGGAGCCTTGCGCGCTTATCGCGGTTTCGAATTTCAACGCAATGTCTTGTTCGACCTGGTTGACCGCGAAAACATCGACGGGCTTATCATATCCGGCACGCTGGCGCACCCCATCGAGGCCGAAGAAATGCAGGAATTTTTCCTGCGTTATGAGAAAATCCCCAAAGTCAGCATCGCGCTCTCGATACCCGGCACACCCTATGTGATTGTCGAAAGCAAACAGGCCATTCGCGACATCGTCACGCACCTGGCGAAAGTTCATGGCCGCCGCCGCATGGCTTTCCTGCGCGGTCCGCGCGGACAGCAGGAAGCCGAGGAGCGCTTCGAGGCCTTCTACGAAACGCTGGTCGGGCACGGGCTGGAATTCGACCCACAGCTGGTTTTGGAAGGGGATTACAACATCCGGTCGGGAGAGGCGGCCCTGCGCGATTTTCTCAGCCACTCCGAAATCCGCTTCGATGCGATTGTATCTTCAAACGATTCGATGGCCCTGGGGGCCATGCAGGTTTTGCAGGAACACGGCATCCGCATCCCTGAACAGGTCGCGCTGACGGGTTTCGACGATGTCGAAGCTCGTTTTGCGCATGTGCCGCTGACCTCCGTCCGGCAGGATATTTACGACCAGGGCAACATTGCCGTGCGCATCCTGCTCGACCAGATTGCCGGGCGGCCTGTCACCCTGAAAAACATCTCTTTTGCGCCGGTGGTTTTGCGTCATTCCTGCGGATGCGCGGAATTTACCCCGCCCGAAACAGTTGAAACGGCGCAAGCCAGCCCGGATTGGGCCGGGAACCTGCTCACGCGCCAGACCGAAATCATCGCCGCGACCCGCGCCAGCCTGTCCCACATCCCCGCCGCCCGCGTCGAAGCCTGGACGATGGCCTGGCTCCAGGCCATCCGCAGCGACCTGGGCGCGAACACCAGGCGGGAATTCCTGGGCGCTCTCGAGAATGCCCAGCGCGAAGGATTCGACCTGCGAGTCGAACTGGCCGCCTGGAACCGCTGCCTGTCGGCCTTCATGCACCAGGTAAGAGGTTGCCTGCCTGAAGGGCGGCAGAAAGCGGCGCTCGCGCAAATCGAAGACCAGGCCCGCACACAACTCGGCATCAACATGGAGTTTCTCGAAAACGCCCACCAGACCAAAATCGAACTGCGCACTCTGGCCCTGCGCGAAACCAGCGAATCGCTCATGACCACCTTCGACCTGGCGGGCATCTTCGACGTCCTGAGTGAAGACCTGCCGCGCCTGAACGTGCATGCCTGCTACATCTGCCTGTTCGAAGACCCGCAAAAACCTGCCGACCTGTCCCGCCTGCTCTACGGGATGCGGGACGGCCAGCGGCTGAAAATTGACCCCAAACACGCCGTTTTCCCGTCCCGGCAATTGCTAACGCCCGGCCTGGACGGCGCGCTCGACAGTTGCCGGGTGATTGTCGAAGCGTTGTACTCGAAAGAAGACCGCCTGGGCTTCATGCTTCTGGACGTCGCCCCGGAGAATGCCCCGCTGACCAATGCCCTGCGCGCCCTGGTCAGCGGAGCGCTGCAAAGCGTGTTGCTGCTCGAACAGCGCCGCAGGGCCGAAGCCCAATTGCTCGAGTACCAGGGGCAATTGGAAGCCCTGGTCGAAAAACTGGAATTCTCGAACCAGGAACTGGAATCTTTCGCCTACTCGGTTTCACACGACTTGCGCGCCCCGTTGCGTTCGATTATCGGGTTTTCGGGTATTCTCGACAACGAATATCGCCCCAAATTACCCGAAGATGCCCGCCACCTACTCGACCGGATAACCCAAAATGCCCGGCGCATGGGCCTGTTGATAGATAACCTGCTGGCCTTTTCACGCGTCAGCCGCCAGGCGTTGCAGGTTTCGCAGGTGGATATGAATCGCATGGTTGAGGAAACCGTCGCCGAACTCAACGCCGATTTGGGCAAACAGCAGGTCGAATGGACATTGGGCGACCTGCCCGCCGTCCCCGCCGACCCGGGCTTGATACGACAGGTGTGGGTCAACCTGCTGGGCAATGCGGTCAAATACTCAGCCAAAAATCCGCTGGCTAAAATCGAGGTCGGCAGCGAAAAACACGCATCGCAAATCGTCTACCATGTGCGCGACAACGGGGCCGGGTTCGACATGCAGTATGCCGACAAACTCTTTGGCGTTTTCCAGCGCCTGCACCGCGAGGAGGATTTTCCCGGCACGGGCATCGGGCTGGCCATCGTCAAGCGTATCATCCTGCGCCACGAGGGGCGGATATGGGTCCAATCCGCGGTTGATCAAGGCACAACTTTCTACTTCTCGCTGCCCCTGCCGGCCCGCAAAACCGGGCAGCCCTGGCCAGGGCACGCCAAACTGGCAATGTAAGCCGCTATCGCTTACGCCGACGCCCAGTCTGAGATTCTGGTCCCGCTCGGTAGCGACTATCACGGCGCGCAAGGTCATATCTACACCCGGCGGATGTTTGTCCATTTCGGTGAGGTGTTTTCGTTGGTAAAATAATCCCAGCCAAAAAAGGAGAGAAAATGCCCGGATTACCCGTTTCACAAGAGAAGCGTGTTTACGACAGCATCCTGGGGACCATCGGCAAAACCCCCCTCGTCCGGCTGGGACGAATCGCCCACGAAGTCAAGACTCCCCTGTACGCCAAACTCGAATTTTTCAACCCCGGCGGCTCGGTCAAAGACCGGGTCGGGTTGAACATCATCGAACAGGCCGAAAAGCGCGGCGAACTCAAACCCGGCGGCACCATCGTTGAGGCCACCAGCGGCAACACAGGCGTTGGCTTGGCGATTGCAGCCGCACTCAAGGGCTACAAGACCATCTTCGTCATGCCCGACAAGATGTCCAACGAGAAAATCCAGCTCTTGCGCGCTTACGGCGCAAAAGTCGTCATCACCCCCACCGCCGTCGCGCCCGAAGACCCGCGCTCCTATTACGAAGTCGCCAAACGCTTTGCGCGTGAAACCCCGAACGCCATTCTCGCCAACCAGTACCACAACCCCGACAACCCCGCCACCCACGTCATGAGCACCGGCCCGGAGATTTGGGAGCAGACCGAGGGGCGCGTGACCGATGTCATCATCGGCATGGGCACGGGCGGCACCATCAGCGGAGTCGGACGCTATCTTAAGGGTAAAAATCCAGACATCCAGATTGTCGGGGTGGATATCGAAGGCTCGATTTTGCTCGAAATCTGGCAGAGCGGCGGCAAAATCCCCGAGGGCGCGTATCCCAAAACCTACAAAGTGGAGGGTATCGGCGAGGACTTCCTGCCCTCCGCCACCGACCTGTCGCTGGTCGACCATATTGTGCGCGTCAACGACAAGGAAAGTTTTGTCGCCGCCCGCGCCTTGGTGCGCCAGGAAGGCATTTTTGCCGGCGGCTCGAGCGGTTCGGCGGTGGCCGGGGCCATCAAATACGCCCGCAGCCTGCCCGAAGGCCGCCTGGCGGTTGTCATCCTGCCGGATAGCGGCTCGCGTTATCTCTCAAAATTCTACGACAACAAGTGGATGCGCGAAAACGGCTTCCTCGGCCTCGAGTTTGGCGAAATCAGCCTGGGCGACCTGTGGATGGCCAAGCCCAACAAAGCCCTCTACACCGCCAGCCTGGGCGATTCGACCCGCAAGGTGATGGCCGTCATGCGCCAGCACGCCATTTCGCAAATGCCCGTCATCGGGCCGGACGGTTCGCTGGCCGGGACGCTCGACGAAGTCGACCTGCTCAATCACCTGCTCGACACCCACGAACACAGCCAGGACGAGACCATCGACAGCCTGGTGCAAAACGCCCGCGCCGTTTACCCGCCCGAAGCCTCGCTGGACGACGCCATGCCCTCCCTGACCGAAGGCTACGCGCTCATCATCGTCCAGGACGGCAAACCGAGCGGCATCCTGACAAAAATCGACGTGCTCGACTTTGTAGCCGGGAAAATCTAATGACTCCTGAAACGATTGGCCGATACGAAATCCAGTCCGAAATAGGCCGCGGGGGAATGGCCACAGTTTACCTTGCCTACGACCCCAATTTTCGGCGCAAGGTTGCCATCAAACTCGTATCGGTTAATCTCCAGGAAAATCCCGTCTTTCGGGCGCGTTTCGAGCGCGAAGCCCACCTGATTGCGCTCATCGAACACCCGGCCATTGTGCCGGTGTATGATTTTGGCGAACAGCAGCAGCAACCCTACCTGGTCATGCGCTACATGGCGGGCGGTTCGCTATCCGGCAAAATTGCCGGGAAAATCATGCCGCTCGATGAAGCCATCCGCATCATCGAGCAAATTGCCCCGGCCCTGGATGCCGTCCATGCCCAGGGCGTTGTCCATCGTGACCTGAAGCCGGGCAATATCCTGTTTGACGATTTTGGCAATGCCGCGATTGCCGATTTCGGCATTGCCCATCTCAGCGAAGCCACGGTTGACCTGACAGGCAGCGCCCTGATTGGCACACCAGCCTACATGAGTCCCGAGCAGGTGCGGGGCGAAAGCGAACTGGATGGCCGCAGCGATATCTACGCCCTGGGAGTCATCCTGTTTGAAATGCTGACCGGGCAGGGGCCGTTTCGCGCCACGACGCCGATGAGCGTAGCCCTGAAGCACCTTACCGAACCAATTCCGTCCATTCTCACCCTGCGCCCCGAATTGCCGTTCGAGGTCGAACTGGTGCTCAACAAAGCCCTGGCAAAAGACCGCGACATGCGCTATGCCAGCGCATCTGAAATGGTATCCGGGCTGCGGGATATTTCCATCCCCACTACCCCGCTTATCCAGCCCCCGGCAGCAGATGCGACGCCCCAGCCGCCTCCGCCCTCCCCCGTCTCGCAGGCCGCGCCCGGCGCGCCCAGAGCGACAGCCAAACCGCCAAAACGCGCTCAGTCTGGCGCTGGCAGTTTTATCAAGGTGGCTTCAATCACAGGGATTTCGTTGATGCTCCTGTTGTTCTGCGGATTGGGCCTCCTGGCCATTGTCTGGTTTGGACTATCCACACCGTCCGGCCCGCCGCCGGTTCCGACCGAGCCTGTGGCCCAACCTGCGTTCACTACTGTGCCATTGCCCACCCCTGAGCCGCCGCCAACCGACTCTGCCGAAATTCTCTTCGCTGATAATTTCCTTGACGACCAGACGCTCTGGCCTGTCGTCGAAGACGAAGGCGGCAGGTACGCTTATGAAGCCGACGGCTATCATATCTTTGTCGCCGATTACGACTCGGCCTTTTGGGTCAGAACCGACGAAGCATTTGACGATGCCAGTTTTTATGTCGATGCCCGGCCCGTTACGCGCACGGATGGTTATTATGGATTAATTTGCCGCGCAAGCGAGCAAAACGACTATTATTACTTCATCATTCGCAGCAACGGTTCCTATGTGATTGGCAAATACCAGTCCGGGCAATTCCAAAATCTTCTGGGTGATGATTGGCTGAGCAGCGCGGCAATCCAACCCGGCGTCCAGCCAAATCGATTACGCGCTGATTGCGCCGGTGACACCTTGCGTTTTTATGCCAATGACATTCTCCTGGCCGAAGTGAGCGACCGTAGTTTTACGTTTGGCAATGGCGGCCTGCTTGTGGCTTCCCTCGATGAGCAGGGCTTTGAAGTCGTTTTCAATAACTTCCTGGTTACCCGGCCTGCCCAATAAATTCGCATATCCCAATGACACCTCTCCCAGACCTTGTCTTCCTGCACGCCAACGGCTACCCGCCCGAGTGCTACAGCCCGCTTTTCGGGCGGCTGGGCGCTTCCTACCGCATCCACGCCATGCCCATGCGACCGCTGCATCCCGGCGCGAAACCCGAAGACCTGCAAAACTGGCGTCCGCTGGCCGAAGACTTGCAAAACTACCTCGACGAACATCAATTTGCCCGGCCTTTCGTAGTCGGGCACTCGTTTGGGGCCGTCACCTCGCTGCGGTTTGCCCTGCGCCAGCCGGGGCGGGTGCGCGCCCTGGTGCTCATCGACCCCGTCCTGTTTGAGCCGCACATCATCCTGCTATGGAACCTCGTCCGCGCCCTCGGGCTGGCCGAAAAACTGCACCCGCTCATCCCTGCCGCGCGCAAAAGAAGGCGTAAGTTCGAAGATTTGGAAGGGACATTCGAGCGTTTTCGCCGCTACAGCGTCTTCCGTTATTTCAGCGACGATTCCCTTTGGGCCTACCTGCGCGGAATCACCCGACCCGCCGCCGGTGGAGGCTACGAACTGCGCTACACCCCCGAATGGGAAGCCCGCATCTACGCCACCGGCATCGCCCCCGACCTGGAATTGTGGCGCGGGCTGAAAAGTTTTTCCGTCCCGACGCTGGTGCTGCGCGGGGCAGAGACCGACACCTTCAGCGCCTCGGCAGGCCGACGGGTCGAACGCGTCAATCCCGCCATCCGCGTCGAAACCATCCCCCAATCCACCCACCTGCTCGCACTGGAACATCCCCAAGAAATCGCCGACAGGATAACGCAATTTTTTCATAACGTACCACCGCCTGAAGGCAATGCGTAGCAGGCTTTTGCTTGCGGTACAATAACCCAACCAACCGCCCTGCGAGGACCCCCCATGACCGAACCCACCTACTCCTCCGCCGAACTGATGATTATCAATGCCGCCCGACTGCTAAAGGACGGCGACGTGGTCTTTGTCGGCGTCGGACAGCCCAACCTGGCCTGCAACCTGGCCAAGCGCACGCACGCCCCCGACCTGGTGATGATTTACGAAGCCGGGGTCATCGGCGCAGAACCGGCCCGCCTGCCGCTCTCCATCGGCGACCCGACCCTGGTCAGCGGCGCGCTCTCTGTCGTCAGCATGTACGATATTTTCGCCAACTACCTGCAACGCGGCAATGTCGATGTCGGCTTTTTGGGCGGGGCGCAAATCGACCGCTACGGCAACATCAACGCCACCCTGATTGGCGCCGATTACGAACATCCAAAAGTGCGCCTGCCCGGCTCCGGCGGCGCGCAGGAGATTGCCGCCTGGGCCAACCGCTGCTACATCATGACCCCGCACCAGAAACGGCGCTTCCCCGAAAAAGTGGATTTCCTGACCTCGGCGGGCTACCTCGACGGCGCGGGCGGACGCGAAAATGCCGGCCTGCGCGGACGCGGCCCGGTCGGCGTCGTCACCGACATCGGCTACCTTGAACCGGACGAGCACGGCGAACTGACCCTGACCGCCCTGCATCCCGGCAAAACTGTCGAAATGGCAAAGGAAAACACCGGCTGG
>JAGVAO010000245.1 GCA_020060235.1 Anaerolineales bacterium
GACGGTCGCCTGTTGGAAAATATCGCTGTCGCGCCTGCGGACATTCAGAATTTGCCCGACAATCAAATCAGGCGGGTATCCGCCGCCCAGGCCGGATGTTAGCAGGATGTCACCAATTTCAAGGTTGACATCCTGGGCCACCAGTTCAAGCGACAAATCGCCTGAAACCGAACCAACCAGGATGACATCGCGCTCGGCCTTCTCAAGTCGGACGTTGACTGCCGAGGCCGGGTCGGTTATCAACTGCACGCGAGCCGCATTGCTGATGACCGCATCGACGCGACCCACAAGCCCCTGGTCGGTGATAACAGGCATCCCGCGCCGAATGCCATCTGCTGAACCCCGGTCGATAATGATGTAATGCAGGAAAGGACTGGGGTCGCGGCCAATTACGGAGGCGGCGGCGTAGACATTTTCAGGGCTTGTGCGCGAAAAATTGACCAGCGCAGCCAGGGACTGCGTTTCGGCGGCCTGGCGCTGGTATTGGAGAATCTGCCCCTGCAAACGGGAAATTTCTTCTCTCAGGGCTGTGTTTTCCTGGCGCAGGCTGACTGCGTCACGCGGAACAGTGATAAAGTCTTGAACGGTGACGAAACGCACCGAAAGCCAAGACTGTATCGAAACCAGGGCTGTATTCAGGCCGGTTGAGACAAAATTGAGATACCCCCCAAGGGCAAGCGCGATAATACCTGCCACAACCAGAAAAAGAACTACGGTTTGCCCGGAACGGGAAAATAAATCTTTCATAGCAAACTTCTAAAAGTGCAGGCTTGCAGTTGCAGCCCGCAAACGGCAATCAGGCCGCCCGGTGACGGGTGCTGCCGCGCTCAAGGCTGACAAGGTAATGGCGCATTCCTTCAAAATCGCTCAAGACAACGCCCGCGCCACGCGCAACGCAGGTCAGCGGGTCTTCGGCTTGCCAGACGCGCAGGTTCAGGTCGTCGGCCAGGCGGTCAGTCAGGCCCAGGAGCAGCGCGCCGCCGCCAGCCAGGCAGATGCCGGTATCCATCAGGTCGGCCACCACCTCGGGCGGCACTTCATCGAGCGCATCGCGGATGGTGTCGAGGATAACCTGCACCGAGCCGGAAAGGGCATCGCGCACCTCGACCGAGGAAACTTCTATCGATTCGGGCAGGCCTGTCACCAGGTTGCGCCCGCGTACTTCCATCGTTTTTTCCTGTGGGAGTGGGTAGGCCGAGCCGATTTTCATCTTGACCTGCTCGGCAACGCCCTCGCCTATCAACAAATTGTACTTGGTGCGAATATACTGGACAATATCCTGGTCCATTTCGTCGCCGGCCACGCGCAGGGAGCGGGCAACAATGACCCCGCCCATCGACATGACCGCCACTTCGGTCGTGCCACCGCCGATGTCCACGACCATCGAGCCTTTTACGTCGGCAACGGGAAGGCCTGCTCCCAGGGCCGCAGCAACCGGCTCCTCAATCAGGTAGGCATCCCGCGCCCCGGCAGACATGGCAGCGTCGTACACAGCCCGTTTTTCCACTTCAGTCACACCAGCCGGGATACCGATAATCACACGCGGACGGGCGAAAGGCACAATGCTCTGTTCGTGAACCTGCCCGATGAAATAATTGAGCATGTCCCTGGTAATGTTGAATTCGGAGATAACACCGTCGCGCACAGGGCGAACCGCAACAATATTGCCGGACGTGCGCCCCATCATTTCCTTGGCCTTCAAACCCACCGCCATTGGTTCACGGGTACGCTTATCGACCGCAACCCATGACGGTTCATTGATAACAATGCCTTTATTGCGCACAAAAACCAAAGTATTGGCTGTGCCCAGGTCGATGCCTACGTCGAGTGAAAATAAACCTAAAATCCAATCCAGTGGATTGAAAGCCACGGTGAATGCTCCTGAAAAAAGATAATTGCTCTCAAATAGATAAACCAACGGCGCATTCCTGCGCCTTTGGGAATAATCATCGGACGATTATACCATGAGGCCCTATGTCGCCGCCCCGCTCAAGAATTCCTATCAATGATGTAACCTGCCAGTTCGGAAAGGGCGCTGCGCTCGCCAGAAACCGGGAATTGCCCCAAAACCGACAAAGCCCCATCGACGCGCTGGCGGGCTTCCCGCAAAGCCAGAGAAACGGCATCACTATTCCGAATCGATTCGACCAGCCGCTCCATGCGCTCGCGGTTACCCCAGCCGCCGTCTTTGAGCAGGCGCACGTCATCGTCATTGGGGTGGCTTTCGGCATAGTACAGGGCGGGCAAAGTCACCAGCCCTTGCAGCAAATCGGAGCCGAGCGGCTTGCCAACCGCCACCTGGTCGCCGCTGAAATCGAGCACATCGTCCATAATCTGGAAGGCCATGCCGGTCTCGTAGCCAAAAACACGCATGGATTCGATTTCCTCCTCCGAAGCCAGGCTGACCATTGCCGCCGCCCGCGTAGACATTTCAAACAGCGAGGCGGTCTTGGCGTAAATACGCTGGTAATAATTTTCACGCGAAACCAGGCCGCGCGCCGAAAACAACTGGGTCAGTTCGCCATTGACAATCACGGCCAGGGTTTCGGCAAACAACTTCATTAACGGCAGGTGGTCGGCTTCCGCCGCCAGTTTGGCCGCCCGCGCAAACAGGAAATCGCCCGTCAGCACAGTCGCGGCAGGCGACCAGCGCGCATTCAGGGTCGGCGTGCCGCGCCGCAGGAGCGAGCCGTCAATCAAATCGTCATGCACCAGGGTGGCGGTATGCAGCATCTCCACCGCCGCGCCAAGCGAGACCAGCTTTTCCATCGGCGCGCCAAACATGCGCCCAACTAGCAAACCCAGCGCGGGGCGAACGCGCTTGCCGCCCGATGAAAGCAGGTGGTCGAGCGCAGCACTCAGGTCAGGATGATTTCTTTCATCCGCCTGGGCGCGCATTCGCTGTTCAACTAACCGAATATCATCCTGGACTATCGAAAAAAAGGAAACCGTACTCAAACGCCGCCTCCCCAGCAAAAAAGCCGCGCCGCATTGGCGGATGTCACCCGGGCGGCTTCTTGCGGGTCTATTGTATGAATTTCCCCAATTTTATCAGCAATATGCCGCACAAAAGCAGGCTCATTGCGCTTGCCGCGCCAGGGGACAGGCGCGAGAAACGGGGCATCCGTTTCAATCAAAATTCTCTCCAGGGGC
Source organism: Anaerolineales bacterium (assembly GCA_020060235.1). Classification (GTDB taxonomy): domain Bacteria; phylum Chloroflexota; class Anaerolineae; order Anaerolineales; family Villigracilaceae; genus UBA8950. The sequence continues at coordinate 3,154 of JAGVAO010000245.1, forward strand.
AGGCTGGATACCAACCGTCGCCGTGATTCCGCGTTTTTATAGGTCACCGGGCCGGTAACACCGATGTAAAAGCCTAAATCGATGGCTTTTTCGGCGGTCTGGCGATTGCCGCTAAACGAGTGTAACACACCCGGGCGTTCAGCCAGCGGATGCGACTCCACCCTCAGCCTGTCTACCCATTGCTCCAAAATTTGCAGCAAATCCGTGGCGCAGTTCCCGGCTTCGGCATCCCCGGCTTCCCGCATATGAATCACGACTGGCAGGTCAGCCCGCGCGGCCAGATTCAACTGCTCGACCAGCACACGCTGCTGCACGTCATGGGGAGCCGCGTCCCAGTAATAGTCGAGGCCAATTTCTCCGATGGCAACCACTTTCGGGTTTTTGGTCAACGCCTCCAGCGCGGGCAGGCTGTCTTCGCGCCACTGAAGCACATCGGTCGGGTGAAAGCCGACAGCCGCATACAGCATCGGGTCAGATTCCGCCAGTTTAATGGCCCGCAGGCTGGATGCGAGGTCAAGTCCCGGAACCAGGACGCGGGTCAGGCCAGCCGCCCTGGCGCGTTCCAGCACCTCGTGGCGGTCGGCATCGAATTTTTCAAAATCGAGATGGCAATGGGTGTCTGCAAGAATCATGCAACGCGCATTATACCCGCTCCGGGCATGATACCCGCCCAGGCTGCATATTTCACGAAAAATTCATGCCGTTTTGGTGACATTTGTTATATTCAGAATTCTGAATAAGTCGTATAATATATTCACCCACAGGAATATATTATGAAAAATGCCCTTACCCCAATTTCAGAGTTACTTACCACCATCGCACCTCCCGCCCGGCTGGAGGTTCTGCTGGTGATTGGCGCGGGCGAGGCCTGTGTCTGCCACCTCGAGGCGCGGCTGGGCTACCGACAGGCCTACATTTCGCAACACCTGATGGCGCTGCGGCAGGCTGGCCTGCTCGATTCGCGCCGAGAGGGTAAATATATTTTCTACAGCCTATCGCACCCCGAATTGATGAGCCTACTCGAACAGGCGGCCCATACTGCCGGGGTCGAATTGCCGGTGGTCGAGTCGGTCAGCCCTGAAGCGCAATGCGCCTGTCCCCACTGTTCACCTGAGTTGATTTCAATCGACTAAAGCAAACCCGATGAATATTCCGCCAAAAGCCCCCCAGCCCGCCGCCCTGGATACGCAAAACCACCTGATTTTGCCGCCTGAAATCCTGCAAGAGTTCGGGGCGCAGCCCGGCGACGAACTCTCACTGCGCGTTACTCCCGAGGGAATCCTGCTGCGTCCGCCGCTTTCGCAGTTGCGAAAAGTGTACGTCGAGCCGACCAGCCGTTGTAATTTTGCCTGTCGAACCTGCATCCGCAATGCCTGGGGCGAGCCACCGGGAGTCATGGCGCAGGAAACTTTCAGGCATGTTCTCGCCACATTGGAGGCTTTCTCGCCCCGCCCGGCGGTCTTCCTGGGCGGGTTTGGCGAGCCATTGACACACCCCGACATCGTCAGGATGGTGGGCGATGCCTCGCGGGCCGCTTCGCGGGTCGAACTGATAACCAATGGAGCGCTGCTCGGCGAACAACTGGCACGCGGATTAATCGAAGCCGGTCTGGATACGCTCTGGGTTTCGCTTGATGGCGCCTCGCCCGATAGTTTTGTAGATGTTCGCCAGAGCGAGGCGTTTGGCGAGATTTTGCAAAACATCAGCCGCTACCGCGAGATTTATCGCCAGACTCGCGGCGGCACCGCCGATATTGGGGCAGTTTTCGTCGCCATGAAGCGCAACATCGATGAGTTGCCAAAACTGCTCAATATGAGTTCAAAAGTTGGCATTGGCCGCTACATGGTTACCAACATCCTGCCCTACACACCCGAAATGTGCGAGGAAGTGTTGTACCACCGCGCCATCGAACGGGTGGCCTGGCAGGCCTCGCCCTGGCACCCGCATGTGAACATGCCCGAAATCGACCTGAGCCAAAACACGCACGAAGCGCTCTTTCACGCCTGGGCAACCCGCCCCGGGGTGATGTTCAAACGCCACGACCGCTGTCCGTTTATCGAGCAGCGTTCGATTTCCATCAGTTGGGACGGCTACGCCAGCCCATGCCTGGCCCTGCTGCACTCGCATGAGAGTTACCTGTTCGACAAAAAGCGCAACGTGACCCGCTGGCGAATCGACAATGTTAACGAAACCCCGCTGGCTGAAATCTGGCATCTGCCCGAATACCGCGCCTTCCGGGAGCGGGTCGAACAGTTCGATTTTTCGCCCTGCACCTACTGCGCCAGTTGTGAAATGGCCGAAGCCAACCAGGAAGATTGTTTTGGTAACACCTTCCCGGCCTGCGGCGGATGCCTGTGGGCGCAGGGCGTCATTCAGTGCCCCTAAAGCTGGAGTCCAAAATCTCCCGATTTTGGACTCCAGAGATAAATCATGGACTTTATCCTTCGCTTAATCACCAGCGGTCTCGGCAACCTGGCCTCGTACCTGGCGGCGCATGTGCTTTTATGCCTTCTTCCCGCTTTTTACATCGCCGGGGCCATGACCGCCCTCATCCCCAAAGAAACAATTACCCGCTACCTGGGTCGTAATACCCCCGGGATTATCTCGTATCCGGCCAGCGCTGCGGCGGGTTTCCTTTTGGCGGTTTGCTCCTGTACGGTCATCCCGCTTTTTGCCGGAATCTACAAAAAAGGAGCAGGCATCGGCCCGGCCATCACCTTCCTGTTCGTCGCTCCGGCTGTTAACGTGCTGGCCATTGTTTATACCGGGCAAATTCTGGGCATGGATTTGGCTATCGCCCGCCTGGTGCTTTCGCTGGTTTTTGGCATCGGCATTGGCGTCATCATGGCCCTGATTTTCAGCAGGCAGGACGCCGAACATGACGCCGCCACCGATGCGATGTTCGCCGGGCAGGCCGCCATGCGCCGCGCAGCGGTACTTTTTATGCTGGTTCTGGTCACCCTGCTGGTCGCCGGAACCTTCCAGTTCGACTTCCTGACCCGCTCCTACGCCTCCTTGACCCTGCCCATCAGCGGCGTGGACACTTTCCAGGCCTGGCTCGGGCAGTTGGTTCCTTTCGACCCGGCCAGGGGCGAGGAAGGCGTCACCGCCCAGGGCGCGCTCCTGATTGGGATGCTGGGGCTGATTGGGCTGGCCTCGTGGCGTGGAATCGAGAACATCCACGAGGGCTTCAACCGCTGGACATGGACTTCTACGGCGTTGGTTGGCCTGACTCTTGTGTTTGCATCCCTGACGTTGATTCCCGCCAATAGTGGGGTGACGCTGGCTTTCACCGGCAAATTTTTTGGAGTGCTGGCAGCCACCCTGGCCCTCGGCTGGATGCTGAAAAAACAGTTGAGCGAGGACGAGACCCGCGACACACTCTGGGAGACCTGGAAATTTGCCAAACAGATTTTCCCACTGCTGGTAGTGGGCGTCTTTGCCGTCGGGGCCATCCGCGAGTTGGTTCAACCGGCATGGATTCAAGCCCTGGCAGGCAGCAATACCCTCACAGGCAATGTCGTCGGCGTCATTTTCGGCATCTTTATGTACTTTCCGACCCTGGTCGAAGTGCCGATTGCCCAAATGTTCCTGTCGCTCGGAATGCACAAAGGCCCACTGCTGGCTTACCTCATTTCGGACCCTGAACTCAGCCTGCAAAGCATCCTGATTACCGCGACCATCATTGGGCGGTTTCGGGCCTGGGTCTACGTCTTCTGGGTGGCGCTGTTCAGCACCCTGGCCGGCCTGATTTACGGCGCTTGGGTGGATTTCATTTTTTGATTTACGGAGGTTTCTATGTTCACCATCAAAGTTCTCGGTTCCGGCTGCGCGAACTGCAAGCGCGTCGAACAAATTGCCCGCAAAGTCGTCGAAGAAATGGCGATAGAGGCGGAAATCGTCAAAGTGACCGATTACCAGGACATCATGGCTTACAACATTCTTTCGACCCCCGGCCTGGTTATCAACGAGAAAGTGGTTTCCAGCGGACGCATCCCTACCCCGGCAGAAGTAACCACCTGGCTGGCAAACGCGCTCGAAGCGGCCTAAACCTTCCATCAAAAAGCGCGGGACTTTAACAAAACCATAACATTCTCGCCGGGTAGAACGAGATACCATCCCGTTCTACAAAAATTGAGGAGAGAAACCATGAAAAAAGTCTTGTTCTTATGCACCGGCAACTCATGCCGCAGCCAGATGGCGGAAGCGCTGGTCAACGCCCGCTTTGGGGATGAGTGGGAAGCCGTCAGCGCCGGGACAAAACCAGCCGGATATACCCACCCCAAGGCGGTCGAGGCCCTCGCCGAAATCGGCATCCAGCATGAGGGGCGTTCGAAACTTCCCGACGAATATCGGGAGGTGGCCTTCGACCTGGTAGTCACGGTTTGCGACTCCGCGGCGGAGGATTGCCCCGTCTGGCTCGGGCAGGGCAAAAAAGTCCACCATAGTTTTTTCGACCCGGCCAAAACCGACAACATGCAAGATTTTCGCCGCGTGCGCGACGAAATCATCGCAGCCCTGTCGCAAATATTGGCACAGGCATCATAACCTTATCCTGAAAATCAAGATGGAGTTACCATGACCCAAACCAGCACCCTGCAAAAACTCTCTTTCCTCGACCGCTACCTGACGCTGTGGATTTTTGTGGCGATGGCGATTGGCGTGGCTATCGGCTTTGCCTTCCCGGCGGGCGTGGCGCAATTCAACGAGTCCGTCTCGGTCGGGACGACCAACATCCCGATTGCGATTGGCTTAATCCTGATGATGTACCCGCCGCTGGCAAAAGTCCACTACGAGGAACTGGGCGATGTCTTCCGCAACTGGAAGATTCTCGGCCTGTCGCTGATGCAGAACTGGGTCATCGGCCCGGTGCTGATGTTCGGACTGGCAGTCGTCTTCCTGCGCGACTACCCGGAATATTTCACCGGACTGATTCTCATAGGCCTGGCGCGGTGCATTGCCATGGTCATCGTCTGGAACGAACTGGCGCACGGCGACAATGAATATGCCGCCGGACTGGTGGCTTTCAACAGCGTCTTTCAGGTTTTGTTTTACAGCGTATACGCCTATGTCTTCATCACTGTCCTGCCGACCTGGTTCGGGTTGAGCGGCTCGGTGGTCGAAATCACCATCGGGCAGATTGCCGAGAGCGTTTTTATTTACCTGGGCATTCCCTTTATCGCCGGATTCCTGACACGCTTTGTGTTGATTCGGGTAAAAAGCAAGGAATGGTACTCGAAGGTATTCATCCCCAAAATCAGCCCGCTGACCCTGGTGGCCCTGCTGTTCACCATCCTGGTCATGTTCTCGCTCAAGGGCGACCTGATTGTGGAACTGCCGCTGGACGTGGTGCGCATCGCCATCCCGCTCCTGATTTACTTTGTCGTTATGTTCCTGGTCAGTTTCTTCATGGGAAAAACCATTGGCGCGGACTATTCCAAAACCACCACGCTTTCGTTCACCGCTGCGAGCAACAACTTTGAACTGGCGATTGCGGTAGCGGTCGGCGTCTTTGGCCTGCGCTCAGGGGCGGCCTTTGCGGCGGTCATCGGGCCGTTGGTCGAGGTGCCGGTCATGATTGGCCTGGTGAATGTGGCCTTTTTCTTCCAGAAAAGGCTTTTCAAAGGCGAAGTTTCGTCCGCGCCTGAAATGCTGGCGGCAGCCGAAGATGCTTGTCCGCCGAATGAAAGCCTGGTGAAGTAAGAAGTAATCGCCCCGAAGGTTTTGACCTTCGGGGCGGATTTGTCTTACGGGGCATAAAACGGCTGGGAAGAACAAGCGCAGTGCGGATACGGCCAGAAGAAAGGCGCATCGCCTGTGCAACTCATCGGCGGGCAGCCAGCAGTCGATGGGGGCGTCGGCTGGCTTGAGTCGTCCGGCTTGGCCTGGCCTTCAGGGATAATACGCGGGCAAATCTTCGGCTCATAGCCGCTTGGCACAAACCCAAAAGCAGCGTGGCAGGTGGTATCCACCAGGAAAAGTTCCTCGAGCGGGTAATGCTGGCTGTCACGCACCGGCGAACCGGCCTGGGATTCGGTGAAATAGTCAACATAATCCATGCGGCCCGGGTCTTTCAGCCCGGCATCGGCTATTGCGCCAAACATAAACTCACGCCCGACCAGGTCGTGCTTGAAAGCAAACTGGACGGTATTTGCCGAGAGTTGGCGCACCCAGGCCAAATCCACATCCTCGCCAATCCCCTGGTTGATGTCGAAAATCAGGGTTTCGTAGCCGTCGCCATTAAACGGCGCATCCGATTGGGTTGCAGAGGCCCCGGCGGAGTCGCGGTTCTCATCGGCGAAGATTTGCAGATTGCCGGCTGTCCATTCATCGGTGTACGGCGGCAAGGCAAAAATCAGGTAATCGCCGTAGCCGTTTTTATCGACATCGAGCACCACCCCATAGCGAATATCCAGGTCGTTATTCAGGTTGGAACCAATCAATTCGACAGTCACGTAGTACCAAATGTCGCTAGTGGTCAGTCGAAACGTGCGAATATCCAGGTCGGGGATGTAGTTCATTTCCTGGTCGAAAGGACGCTCGAGCAAATTCATGCGGTACGAATCGCCAAACGGGGCGCGTTTTTGCGGTCCGGTGCCGCTCGACTCGACATCGTAGTTCAGGATTCCATAATCGCTGATTTCAACCGGGAAAAGAAGGTGCGAAACGACAAACGGCTCATCCGCCACCTGTTCCTGCTCCTGCTCCATCGTCGTCGGGGAGGGCAAGACAGGGAGGGCAGGAGGCTCCGGCGGCGGAACTGTCGCAGGAGGCGGACCTCCGACCGGCAGGTTGCAAGCGGCAAGCGCAAAGCACAGAAATATCAGGGCAAAACCTTTTTTCATCACCTTCATCCTCCTTAAAATAAAAAACGCCCAAAACGGACAACACTTATCCATTTTAGGCAAATTCTAACCGGGTAGCATTGCCAATTCAATACAACTTATGGGGGATAAACAGCATAGATGAAAACTTTGACGCAGCTTTTATGCAAATTCCGAAATAACTGCAAAAACCTTGACCGCCTCGGCCTTGCCCCTCACTTCTAGGGGCGTCATTGGCTCTACCGCAAAAGGCATCAACCGAGCGGCCTGCTCGACCGTCAAAGCGCTGGCAAGGATGGAACGTCCCAGTTGCTTGGTCAGGTCTTGCAGGCGGGCCGCCAGGTTGACGGTGTCGCCAATCACGGTGTATTCGATTCGTCCCTCGCCGCCGACGTTACCGGCCACCACAGGGCCGCTGGCCAGGCCAATGCCGATTTCCAGTTGCGGCTGGGAACGGGCAACCTGTTCGGCGTTGAATCCCTTGAGCGATTTCTGCATGTGCAACGCCGCCCTGACCGCCTGTGCAGCGTGCTCGCCGGACGGGTTGAGCGGCGAACCAAACACAGCCAGCAGCGAATCACCGCCAAATTTATTGACCAACCCGCCATTGGCGATGACCACCTCCACCATTCGGCCCATGTAACGATTCAACAGGTCAATCAATTGCTCCGGCGGCATCTGCTCTGAAAGCGAGGTAAAACCACGAATATCAGAAAATAGCACCGTGCATTCCACCAATTGACCGCCCAATTTTGTGCCATGCTCAATGGCCTCGCGGGCCACCTCCGGGCTGACATACAGGTTAAGCAGGTTGCGCATCACCTCCGCGCGGCGCAGGCCGGCCACCATTTCATTGAATCCCTGCGAGACATAGCCCAGTTCATCATTGCTGTCGGCCAACAGATGTACATTCAAATCGTTTCGAGCCACGCGTCCCATCGCGTCTTGCAATCGCTGCAGCGGGTCCACAATCGAATGCGAGACTAGCACCGCCAGCGCAATCCCGGCCCCGGCGGCAATCAGCGAAATTACTCCGACAGCAATATACAGGTTTTGCAAAACCACCTGCGGATTTTCCGCCGCAAGCAGGGCCTCGGCCCGACTAACCGCCGCCAGCGAAAGCAAAACCGCCGGGTAAAACCCGACCAGCACAAAGCCCAGCACCAGCCGCCACCTGACTGAATTGCGCCAAGCCCCGGCCTCGTTGGTACGCGCATCGGGAAAAAACAGCCAGACCACCGGCCGCCAGATTGCATCCACCGCAAAATAAACAATGGCAGATGTCAACACGCCACCGACGCCAAAAACACTCGCCAGTGCCTGCCAGGCTCCCGTCAGCATAAAACCAAAGAAAAATCCGGCCACAAACCACATCGCCAGAGAAATCAGGGCTGTTGCCGCGGGATATTGCAAGACCTCGCGGCGGGCCCGGGCAGGTACATTGGCTATCGACTCGCCATCAATTAGGCGGGAAACCCAGCCGGGAAAATTGCGACTGAAATAACTGCCAAACACATTTCCCAAAAACAGCAGGAAAACAATCGCACCCAGCGAAACCGCCGTGTTCCAAAACGGGATGTCGAACACAGGCGCGCTGCCCTGC
>JAGVAO010000115.1 GCA_020060235.1 Anaerolineales bacterium
CCGACCCCGCGCACGGTGTGCAGGAATTTGGGATGGTCGGGGTCGAGTTCGATGGCCTTACGCAGCCAGGAGATATGCACGTCAAGGGTGCGGGTGTCGCCGGTGTAATCGGTATCCCAGACGCGCTTGAACAACGACTCGCGCTCGACCACTTCGCCGCGATGCTCGACGAGCATTTGCAAGAGCAGGGCCAGGCGCGGCGTCAGGCGCACGTTCTTGCCCAGGCAGCGTACACGGCGATGCTCCAGGTCAAGGCGCAAGGGGCCGGCGTGCAGGATGTTGGCCCCGTCACCGGGCATAAAAGGCTTGATGCGGTTGACCAGTTTCTGGACGGTGAACGGCAGGGTCAGGACAACGTCAGCGGCGGAGTTGTCGACCGGACGGTCAGCATCCACAACCAGGACAATCGGCAAGGCTTCGTCGGGGCGCTCGCGCAGGGACTGCACAATCCGCACACCGCTGGAGCCGAGTGAAGCGGCGTTGACGACCAGCAAATCGGGGGAAATTTCTGCCAGGCGCGACAGGGCTTCGCTGCCGTTGGGGGCAACAAAAACAGTAAAACCCTTCTTCTGCAGTTGGGCTGCAAAAGCAGGGCGTTCTGCTTTCCTTCCTTCAATTATGAGGATTGTCGCGTCGTTCATTCCACTTGTCCAATAAAAGGTTTTCGGCAGGCAGGTTTTCCCCGCTATGTAAGAGAAAAGACGGCCACAAAACTGCCGCCTGCCAATGTTAAAACATTATACCGCAATCTTAACAAATGCTTAAGAGACATTGGTACTAATTTCTGCGCTCATTTCTTTAACAAATTGCGCATGTCCTCGGTTATCTGGTCGGGCTGTAAACCATAGGGCCAGGTGAGCGCCAGATTGCCCTGGCGGTCAAGCACCAGGGTCGTGGCGGTATGGTCGACGGTGTAGAATCCGCTGTCGTCGGGAGGGTTCAACTGGTAGAAAATGCCAAACTGGCGCGCCACCGCGTCGACTTCGGCCTGGCTGCCCGAAAGGCCGATAAAAGTCGGGCCGAAGCGGGCAGCGTAAACGGAAGCATATTCGGGGGAATCGCGCTGCGGGTCGACGGAGATAAAAATCACCTGGAACTCCGCCGCCCTGTCCCCAAGCCGGGAAAGCGATTCGCGCAAAGCCGCCAGGGTGGTCGGGCAGACATCCGGACAGGATGTATAGCCGAAATAAAGCACGACGTACTTCCCGGCGAAACTTGCCAGGCTGACCGGGCCTTGCCCGGATTGCAGGGTGAAATCCCCAACCGCCGCCGGCGGGTCGATGGCCGAGCCGTTCATGCTGGGCGGAAGCAGGGTCTGATAAACAAACAACGCCGCAAGAAAGAGCAGCACAAGGGCTGCGAAAACAAGCGTCTGGCGATTCATTGTACCTCGCAAGCAAAACTGAACTTCATCATAATTCTCAGGGGTTTTTGACAGGGGCCTGGAGTACGACCTCGCCCGCATTCTGGAAATAAAGCCGCAGGGTTATGGTTTCGCCGTCCTTCAGCTCCTGCTTAAGGCCAATCAGCATGATGTGGTAACCGCCCGGCTTCAACTCCGCCTGCCCGCTGGCCGGGATTTCGACCCCGTAGACTTCCGCCATCGACATAACGCCGTTGCTCATGCTGGTCTGGTGAATTTGGACAGATTCGGCAGCATCGCTGGCCGCGCTGAGGAGCATATCGGTCTCGGGGTTGGCGTTCTTGATAAGCATAAACGCCGCGCTGACCGCCCCGTCTCCGCCGTGCATTCCACCGCCCGGATTCAATCCCGCCGCCCGCGCCCAGGGGGCATAAATCTCGATTCCGTTTTGCGAGACAACCGGGTCGCCCAAATCTGCCGGGGCGCAGGCCGCCAGGGCGAGGGCAAAAAGCAGGAACAGGAAAAAAGTTCTTTGCAGTTTCATTTGAAAAACTCCATCAGGGAATAGGAAAAAAGCCAAAAAGAATTATACCAGCCGGGCAACAGGGAAGAAAAAAGCCCCGGCAAACAATGCCAGGGCCACAGGCGGTACGTTTTGCGGCAGCCGGATTTATTAATCCCAATCCACCTGCTCGGAGCGGTAAAACTGGACGCCCATCTTTGCCAGTCGCTTGCCATGGGAAGCCAGGCGCTGGCGGTACGATTCCCAATCGCGGCCTTCGCGCGGGGACCAGCCGATTTCAGCGCAGCCGCACAGGCGCGGGAAAACCATAAATTCGAGGTTACCCTCGGTAAAAATGGTCTCCGTCCACAGGGCGGCCTCGATACCCAGAATCGACTCGTCCGGAACACCCTCAATCGAGTCGGACGGGTCCCACTCATACGAGTCGCGCACTTCGGTGAATGCCCCAGTCCAGTTTTGGCCGAGGGTGGTGTGGTCGTGATATTTGATATCGAGATACGTGCGCCCGGCAGGGGAGGCGATAATTTTCGCGCCCTGGGTCGCCGCCCTGGCCGTGACTTCCTTGTTCCACCAATGCTGCACCAGCGCACCCGGCTCGAGACGGGTCTTGCCGACTTCCTCCCAGCCTATCATGCGCTTGCCATGCCTGGCGACTATGGCCTGCACACGCTCGATGAAATATTTATAATCTTCTTCGGTGGTTGAGAGGGTTTCGTCACCGCCGATGTGAAAGTAAGAGCCAGGGGTCAGGGCGGCAATTTCGCGGACGACATCGTCGACGAACTGGTAGGTGATTTCCTTATGCACAGCCAGCGAACTAAACCCGACCCTGATGCCCGTATATAGATTGGGCGCGACGCCATTTTCGTTCAGCTCTTCGTACGATGCCAGGGCGGCATTGGTATGGCCGGGCATGTCGATTTCAGGCACAACGGTGATATAGCGCTGGCTCGCGTAAGCAACGATGTCACGATAATCGTCCTGGGTGTAAAAGCCGCCGGGGTCGCCGTTGGTGGCGGTCGAGCCGCCGTGCAGGGCCAGCCAGGGCCAGGATTCAATCATGATGCGCCAACCCTGGTCGTCGCTCAGGTGCAGGTGCAGGACGTTGATTTTATGATAGGCCAGCAGGTCGATGAGCCGTTTGACCGTTGAGGGCGGGAAGAAGTGGCGGCCTACGTCGAGCATCATGCCGCGCCAGGCGTAGCGCGGAACGTCGCGGATTTGGCCGCACTGCACCGTCCAGGCCAGGCCAGGCTGCTCGAGGCCGCTTTCGATTTCGGGCGGGAACATCTGTCGCAGGGTTTGGGCGGCGTAGAAAAGGCCGGCGTTCCCGGCGGCGCGCAGCGTGACCGTTTCAGGCGTCGCGGAGAGTTCATAGCCCTCCTCGCCAAGCCCCGGGGCCTCCGCGACTTCCAGCAAAACATCCCCCGATTCAGGCCGGGACTGCATCCGCACGGGCAGTTCGAAACCGGTGGCGGGACGCAGCCTTGCGGCCAGGAAAGAAGCCACCCAGAAGACTTCAGCCGAGTCGCCGGTCATGACGATTTTGGAATCGGGGCGCAGGGTAAAGGTCTGGGCAGTAAATTGCGCCAGGGCGGGGATGGGAAGTATCGAAGTCACGGCGGCTCCTCCTGTGTAAACGGTTACATTAATGATACTATATTCCGGCCCAAATGTCCATAAAAGGCAAGTAGCCGGAAGACCCGGCTACTGCTTGGAGGGAAAGTGAAATGACTGGCATTTCACCCTGCCAGCCTTCGACTGCCGCGCGACCGGCAATGTTTCAGGCTGGTAATCTCATTTTACCCGCTTTTTAGGCGGTTTAGGCAAGGGGATTAGCGGACTTTGTCACGGATTCACGGATAGAAATGGACGCCGACGCGCCGTGTTATGTCACTCAGAATAACGCATTACGCGCCGGACGTATTCGTCGGCGATGGTGCAAGTCCCCTCAAGGTAGCCGGAAAGGGTATCCCAGGTGAGTGGGAATTCCTCGCTCAACGAGGCGTGCAGGGCCTGGCCCAGGCAGCCTGACCCGGCATAATAATTGGCGATGGTCATTTTCCACATATCTTCGTAGGTGGTGGCGTCGGCGGGTTCGGCGCGGGTGACGTTCTTAACCAGTTGCTGCGATTGGGCCGCGCTGGCATATAGCATGGCTGCCAGCAGGTCGATTTCCGCCTCGGTGCCCAGGCGGTCGAACACAGCCCGACGGATGGCCACCTGGCGGTCTTCGCGCATCCCGGCGTAACCGCTGGCGCAGCCCGCCAACCCGTAGGCCGGCAAGCAGACCGAGGCGTAATAATCCAGGTTCCATAGCAGGAGCATCGAGACGCCGTTCTCGGTCACATAGCCCAGTCCGCGCTCGTAAGGGTCGGATGACTCGGGCCAGAACTGCGATTCCTGGGCGATGACTCCCTTAATCACCCGCGCCGGGATGTTGTAGCGCAGTCCGGCGTTGTAAATTTGCTGGTCGTACTTGTTTTGCCAGGTCAGCACCATGTCGGCGGCGGCGCGCTCCCCGCAGACCGAGGCCGCACCATTTGACAGGACTCCACGGTCAGAGCAGGAGGTCGCGTCCACCAGCCCGTTGCGAATCAACTGGCCAGCCAGCAGCGCGTAGCGGTTGGTCGTCGCCAGGTATCCCGGCGAGAGCGGTTGTTCGAGCAACTTGGGGACGGAGGCCTCCGCCGGTGGGAACATCTGCCAGAGCAAAGCCCCGCCCGGCAAGGTCGAAGACCACTCATCGGTCAGCAGGTCAAAACGATACAGCTGGCGGCCATCCTGCACGCTGGAATAAGCCCGGTATTTGACCTGGAAGCGCGCGCTCGTGTCGCCAAAATCCGATTCGGCCCAATACTCCAGCCATTCGCCCTGCTCGCCGGTTGGGGGCAGCCGTAAATCGCTGATTGCCCCGCTGAAGGCTTTCTCGTCCCTGGCTACGCGCACATGAATATTTGTAATCTGGTGTCCCGCCACCGGTTCGTAGGCCACCAGGCGCAACCCGGGCCGGGACTCGCACCACTGCCCTGGCTGGCAGTCGGTCACAAACAATTGCAGATTGATTTCCGGCAATACGGTCGTCTTGGTTTCCGTGCGAGTCTCCGCGCCGACATAGCGCAGCATCAAACCGGCGCAACCCGCGCTGCTGCTTCCCATCATGGCCGGGGCGCAGGCCGGGGTCGTCAACCAGTTTTGCAAAACCCGGGTTCCACACGAAAAATTGACATCATCCATCGTCGGCTGCCCGGCGTGGTTGACGTAAATATTACAGGTTACAAAACCGTCGCTCCAGCGCAGCAACTGCCAGTGCGCCGACTGAACCTGCACCTGTTCCTGCAAAGTCCGCGAATCGGAATTGGCTCCCGCCGAATTGGGGGGCGAGGCAAAGACCGCCCCGGCCAGCAGGCAAGCCAAAACAAGGCGCAGCCATCCATGCACCGCAAAAAACTTTCTGGCACGAACCGGCTGCGCTTGATTCACACGTCACCTTTCACAAGCAAGGAAAACCGCGCCAGGCTCAGGAAGTCCCGGCGCTGAGGCAGTATTGGACAAGATTCAGTCCCCACTCGTGGGCGCTGCGGATGTCTGCGCGAGTGCGGGACTCGAAAGGCAGCTTCCCGGCCCAGGCCAGGCTGTAGCCTGCGCTGCTAAAGACAACCTGTTTTCCCACTTGCAGGCTGCCGTCCTGCGCGCCTGGCGGCGGCGCGGCAAACAGGAAGGGCGATTCGAGCAGCGCCGCTGTCGCGGCCAGCGGGGAAAGTTTGCGTCCCAGTTTCTCGAACAATGCGGCAAAGGATTTCCCGGCGTCTTCGTCGAGCGATTCGGCAAACAGGACCTTTTTCTGCCCGATAAAGGCTTGCAACGCCTTGACCGCCGCATCCTCGACCTTGAACGTTCCTTTGGCCGAAAGGTAAAGGAAGTCGTAGGCCGAAATATCACCGGACAGGGAAACGCCGGTGTCCAGAATCAGACGGTAGGGCGAAACCCGGGCCGCTTCGGCGGAAAGGAAACGCCACCCAGCGGCAACATCGTCGACCTCGCGGCCAAAATTTGCCAGCCCGACATACACCTGGCGCTGGGCCTGCGGCCCGGCATCGACGCGGAAACGGAAATCCAATTCGCCAAGGGCCGGGTGGGCCAGGTTTTCAGGGTTCTTGATGGCCTGTCCCGCGCTTTTTAGTTGTACCCGCGCCAGTTCAACCACCGGGCGTTTGGGCAGGCTGGAGCGGGCCGCGACCACAAACTCGGCGTGAACCTGTTTAACGTCCTTGTCCACGCCGCCCGCCTCGCGTTCACCGTGCCCCAGGACAAGGTAAAGCAGCCCGTCGGCATTCGAGCCAAAATCATAGGCCACCGGCTCGGTCAGCACAATCACATTGCCAGCCGAATCGACCGCCACGCCGGGAGAGATGAAAACATAGCGGTCGGGCGGGTCATTGGCCTGCACCTCCAACCCGGTAATAATGCCCGGGCGGTGAAAAACCACGTCGTGCGCCTGGCGGGCCTTGCGATGCTCTTCGTGGGCCTGCGCCCAAACGTCGGAAGTAACCGCCATGCCGTCATAAGGCTTGATTCGCGTTTTCGGGAAGATGTTCAATGCGCTGTTGTCGTCCATTTGGATGCTCCTGAGACCCTCAAGGTCTATTTTGAAATTAGCAGCCGGGTTCAGACTTTCCGGGTCTATACGAAATTACACTCAACGTCATATTTGACATGCGCCGGGATGATGTCCCGCACAAGCAACTTAATTTTCTGCCCGTAGGTCTGGGCCGTGTAGCCGGTTCTTTCCAGTTCGGCATTGGGGATGTCGAGCCGCAGCAGGACTGTGTTGGGCTGGTTGGCCGTTCCGAGGGCAATTTCGTTGCCCAGGGTGGCCGCCGGGCCAAGCACAAAGTTGGCCGCCCGCCGCTCCTGAATCTCAACCTGGCCAGATGTGTAAATTTCCAGGTAGGTTTTCAGCGCCTGGCCGGTTCCGCGCCGCTGGAAGAGCATGGTGGCGTTGCGCAACAGGGCGCGCATCCGCTCGAGCGGGATGGTCTCATCGACAGGCAGCCCCACCCACGAGGCCAGCCAGGGAATGAATTCCGGCGGGGTCAAATCGGGGTCGAAATAATGCTCACCCTGCTCGATTTGCAAGTTGACGGGTTTCCAGAAACTTTCGAACAGCATCAAGAAGCGCGAGGTGAAATCGTCGCTTTCGTAAATTTCGGGCAGGTATTGCAAATATTTGCCCTTGCCAAAAATCCGCAGGCGCAGCGAAGACTCAGCCAGGGTCGCGCCATCCGCGGGGAGCACCAGGCTGGCCTCGATCAGCAGGTGCTGGTTGGCGTAGAAAGTCTGCAAACGCGCGCCAATCTTAATCTCGTACTGCTGGCCGGGGGTGAAGTAATCGGCCAGCGGAATCAGCACCAGCAAATCGGCCCCGGTTTCGGCAACCGACGGCAGGGTCGAAGGAACACCCGGCGGCAGGCCATACATCTCGGCCTGCATGACGCGCGGCATGGCGATTTGCAAAACCGCGCCCTTTTGTTCAGGGACAGTGAAGTGCAAATGCAAGGTCACCAGCTCGCCTGGATAGCGATTGTAGTGGTCAGCGGCTATCGCCAGGAGGCTGGTTTCTTCCAGCGCGGGGGCAGGAGGGGTCGTCATGCCTGGCTCTTCTCGTAGGCGGTTTCCATGGTCGTGGTCTCGATTTCATGCTCGAGGGAGCAAACGAGCCCATCAGCCGGAACGCGCAGGATTTTTTCGACAACCTTGAGCGGGGCTTCGTCGCTGTCCTCGAAAATCGAGCGCTCTTCGACCGGAACCACGTCACGGTAGGAAACTTCGACATCCAGCACAAACTTGACCGTCGGCACCTGCTGGATGAGCGAAACCACTTCGGCAACGAACAGGTCGCGGCCAAAAGGCCAGCCGTCCCAGGTCTCGTCGGGCTGCAAGAGCGGGGAACGCTCGTCAAGCCGGATCGGGGACAGGAAGCGGCGCAGTTCTTCATTGACCCGCGCAAGGGCCTCGCTATGGTGGATAAAATCCTGCGGAACAATGCGGGCCTTGACCTTGACCCCCATATAGCGCGGTTCGCGCACATTCAGCGGGGTGGTCAACAGGCGGTATTGGTCGAGGTGGGCGCGCAGGTCGGCTTGCAGGGTCTCATCGAGGTGCAATGCGCCCAGCCCTCCGGCGCGAACGGCATCGGCCACCGCCGGAACCACCAGCACCGAAACGCTTCCCGACCCACCGCGCGGATTGTCGTTGGGAGTCAGGCAGCGGGCGCGGGCTATCGAGCGGCTGAAGTTGATGGTGAACTGTTCGTAGTCCTGGGCGGTGACGGCGCGGCGCTGGGCCTGCAACTCGCGCTGGGCGCGTAATTTCAGTTCATCGATACCCTCCTGGTCGCGCCCACCGTCCGCGCGGACGAGGTTGGCAACCCTGGCAACATAGGCCAGCGAGGTGGTCATGGTCGTGATGGTACGAACCGGCAGGTTGCCGCGCACCCCGCCGCCGGAGCGGTAACGAGAAAAACGAATGCCGCGTCCGCTTTCGGGGATGCGCCCGTACTGCACCACCGAACCGTCGGGCTGGCGCACCGAAGGCCCAAACTGGATGACCCCGCTTGCCATGTCGAGCAAGTAATGGCGGTCGAAGCGGGTCGATTTGGAGAAGTCGGATACCTGCTTCCAGGGCGCGAAGACGGCGTTTTCGCCGCGAGTCTCTTCCACTTCCAGGGTTTCGCCTGCCTGCAAGGCCAGCACCGGCGCATTGCGCAGGGTGAACGACTGGCCGGGTTCGCCGTTGCTCGAGCCGAGGATTTCGCCGTCGACGCGGGTGGCGTGCATGGCCGGGACGGTTCCGCCCAGGGTGGCCGCCTCGACCCGTTTCAGGCGCGGGGATTCGGAGTACATGCCCTGCAAGGAATTGCGCTGTTCGATGCGGCAGCGCAGCCAGAAGGCGTCCAGGCCGTAGAGCGCAGAGGGGGCAAAATCGAGCGGCAGGTAAAGCACCAGGCTGCCCTGCTCGTTGTTCAGGCCGCCGGTGGTGTCGCGCTCGTCATCGAAGGTGCTTGGCTTGAGCGCCTGCCAGGTTCCGTCGGTAGTCAGGCATTCCCAGGCCCAGGGCGGGTCTTCACGGCGAATGCCAACCGCCTCGGTCGGGTCGCAGGTGAAGGACAGGCGCAGGATATGCCCGTTGATGTCGTTGGCGGAATCAAAGCCCAGGTAGAAAGTATCGCCCAGTTTAGGGGCGCGCTGGTCAAAGGGGTAGAACGTTTCCAGCCCCATGCGCGGGAAAAAGTTGCGGTTAAACTCACCCTCCTTGCGGATGTGGGCAAGCCGGGGCGGGGTCATCAACAATTCCTGTGTGGTGGTAAAAGTGATTTCCTCGTCACCCTGGTCGGCACGGACTTCGAAGCCCTGCGGCACGTTGACGGTCTGGAAACTCTCGGCATATTGCAGCGCGGTCGAGAGCCAGAAGGTCAGTTCGGTGCGCGCGCTGGCTGCCGGCATGCGTTGCAGGCCGAGCATTTCGAGGAATTTCAGGTAGTTTTTATCCGGCACGCGGTTGAGACGATAGGTCATCAACTCGGTCATCCAGGCAAACAGTTCGATGAGCGTGATGCCGGGGTCGCTGAGGTTGTATTCTGTCCATTCGGGGCAGTAGTGGATGATGCGCTTGCGGGCTTCATCCACCAGGTCGCTTTGAAAGCGAAGGTCGTCCAGGTTGGGGGAAGGCAGGGTCATGGGGCGGCTCCTGGGTTAGATAATTTCTGGTTCGTCTTCGATAAAGAAGGGGTAGACGATGCTGCGGGTGTCGTGGGTGGCCTTGATGCTGTATTCGATTTCGGCCATAATCGCGCCGATATTGGCGTCATCGAAAACCACGTTGACGCTGTTGACTTCAATGCGCGGCTCCCACATGCGCAGGGCCTGGTAGACATATTCCTGCATCAGGCTGGCGGTCGAGGCGGAGCGGGTCTCGAAGAGCAGTTCGTGGGCGCGGCAGCCAAAGGTCGGGCGCATGACACGCTCGCCGGGGCGGGTTCCCAGGATGATACGAATGGACTGCTCGACATCCTCAACGCCGCTAACCAGGGCAACCTGGCCGCGCGCGTCAGTGCGCAGAGGAAAATTCAGGCCGGTGCCGAGAAAAGTGCGGGTGTTGTTTTGGGTCATGATTCTCCTCAGGCAATCATTGTACGCATGGCGCCTTTGGCGACCGTGGTGCTGACCGGCACGCCGGTGGCCGGGTTCGCGCCCGACACCATGCTGGTCACGCGCGCGGCGGGACGTCCGCTAATCAGGACGGTCGGGCTGCCCTGCGTAATTGCGCCGACACAGGCCGCGCCATTGACCAGGTCGCCGACCACCGAGGCCGGAACACCTTCAATTAAAACATTCGGCACGCCGGGGCCGGTGATGGCATCACCGGTGGCGGTCATATCTCCCAAACGAGCGGCTGGAAATGGCATCTCGAAAATTCTCCCGTTTTAGTTAATCTTGACAATTGCGCCCTGGATTTCGACCATGGCCGAGCCTTTAACCGAAGTCTGCGCGCCCTGGATGTTGGTCTGGGCCTGCCCCTGGACATCAACCTTGGTGCCCTTGAGGGCGGCCCCGGCGGCCTGCAAATCGAGTTGCGATTGCCCGGCCTTGAGCGACGCGCCGGTCTGGGCCTGCATGTCGAGGTTGGTCTGGGCCTTGATTTCGCCTTTGGCCTGGCCCTGCACAATGAAATCCATCTTGCTTTTGATGGTGAGTTTGCCGCCAACGTCGATGGTCAGGTCGCCCTGGGTGGTAATGTCCATCGAATTCTTGGTGGAATCGATTTGGATGCTGTTTTTGCCGGTCTTGTCCTGGATGGTGATTTTTTCCTGACCCTGGGTGTCGTCAAGGACGATAACGTGGCCGGTGCGCGAACGAACGATGCGCTGGTTGACCTTTCCGGCGGCCACCGCCACCCCGGCAGGCGCTTTGGGCGGCTTGTCGCGCTTGTTCCAGAGCGCGCCAACCACATAGGGCGCGCTGGGGCTGCCGTTTTCAAACGCGACCAAAACTTCGTCATTGACTTCCGGGACAAAGAAGATGCCCCGGTCAGGCCCACCCCCCGGCAGGGCCAGGCGCGCCCAGGCGCTGCTAAGGCTGTCGTCGGGCATCCATGGGAATTTGACACGCACCCGTCCGAGCATTTCAGGGTCGGTAATGTCGGTGACAATGGCTGGCATGACGCCGTAGAGTTTGTTAAATTCGTGCTCTTTGCCCAGGAGCAGGCTGCGAATGGTGTACGGGTTGCGGCCAGAAACCTGGAACTTGACCTTGTATTGCCCGTTACGGTAAGTATGGCGGGCCTCAGTGGCGAAATATTTGCCCGAAAAGCGGATGCCCACATTGGTAATCATGACGGTTGTCCCGGCCACCAGGTTGGGTTCGCCGCCATCCGCCTCGCCGCTGGCGCGCACAAAAGAACTTTCATGCTCCGCAAAACGCGCCTTGGCCATTGCGGAAGTAACCGCCGGGGTGGTAGCGCCCGGCTCAACGACGGCATCTTCATATTGCTTTAAGAAGGCGGTCACCAACTGCTTGCTGCCGGGAATGGCCGCGCCGGGAATGGCCGCCACGGTGCTGCTCATGTGCATACTGGACGAACTCTTGACGCCCGCCTTGCGCCCGCTGTCCCAGCCGCTGGCGCTGACCGACGAAATTGCGCCTGTCGCCACAATGCGCGGCTCGAACTTTGCCAGCCCATTCTGCCACGACAGCGAAACAGGAAGGCCGCGTTCCTTGCCAGCCGCCTCGAAGTGTAAAAATCGCCCATCGACATAAACCTGGTAGCCGAGCATTTGCGCGCGCGACCACAGGAATTCCCAATCGCTCTGGTTGTATTGCAAAACATAGTGATACAACAAACCACTCAGGCCGGACATGTCCACTTTAGGTATCAGGCCATTCTCGCCGGCAATGGTCGAGACAATTTGCATATCGGTCAGGGTTGGGACAAGCGGGTTGCCGTCGCCAAAAGCGCGGGTCTTTTTGCCAATCGTCAGACGGTGGCCAAGGTCGTATCCGCGGATACGCAATTCGGCATGTCCGCTCTCCGAAAATACCGGCTCGACCGCCGTAATTTCACCCTTAATCAGGGTGTTGAAATCGGGAATCATGCTGGGCAAATCAATCACCCGCGACGAGATTTCAACCGATGCGCCCAGGCGGTACATCAGGACGTTATCGATATACGGGAAAATACCGGGAATATCCGGCTTTTCGCGTATCACAATCGTGAACATGCTCGGCATGAAGACGCTGGTATCAACGGTAATTTCAACCGTATCGCCGAACAAAGCCGGGTTGGGGATGCCATCTATTTTGATGGAGAATTCAGGCTTGATGGGCATGTCGCTTTCCTATTTATCCTGCGGGATGACCAGCAATTGCCCGTCCACCAGTTGGAAAGGGTCATCCATGCCATTGGCTTCGGCCAGCCGCCGCCAGTAACGCGAATCGCCATACTCTTCGTAAGCAATCTGGTCGAGCCGCTGGCTGGAATTTACCCGGCGGGTTTTGCGCGAATCAGTGCGGCTGGTCGGGTTCTGGGCGGGGATGATATCGTCCCAAAAATCCTGCTGCTTGAACGAAACATCGGCCTTGGCGCGAATAGGCAGGCCTTCTGATGAGAACATGGTGTAAGTAATTTCCACCTTCTCGACCACCGCATCGAAAAGGGTAATTTTTCCCCAGATAAAAGTGACCATCGGCGGGTTCGAAAACGGGACAATGAACATCGAACGCCCGGCCCCGCGCATGGTCAACGCAAGCAACTGGTTGGTGTACTCGCGCACATCCTTTTTGTCTTCATGGGCATAAGTATCAAAGAATAATGAGAGTTCATAAGTTGCCGATTCGCCGCCCGCAAACTGCAGGTACGGTGAGTTGAAACTGGGCGATTTTTCACCTTCCCAGGATGCTTCCTTGGAGATTTTCAGTTCAGACGGGTTAAACTGGCACTCGATTTCACCGCCTACGGGCGGTATCCAGCATTGCCATTTCAATTTTGCTTTTTCCATAAAAACCTCGCAATTATCGCAAGTAACCGGAAGAGCGTTCAGACTCAATTTCTATCAAACGCTTAACAATAGGAAGCACATCTTCGGCCAGTTGGTCCAGGTCGACGCCTGCCTGGCCACCGGACGAATCGCTGTCGTCGGATGTGCCAGATGACGGGCTGCTGGATGCTGAGGAAGGCGGCGAATGCTCGTCCCACAGCCGTTGGACAACGTTCCCCGGAGCCGAACGAACGGCTGGCGAGGCAGGCTGTGTCTGCTGGCTGGATGCCTCGGCCTGCTTCGCGGTTTGCAGCGCAGGCTGGGGGGCCGCCGCCTGTTGGATGGCCGACAATACCTGTGCACCGCCGGGCTGTGAGGGCGATGAGGGTCGTTCGGGAGGGCGGGCAACCGGCATTTCCATGGCGGGAGCAGGTCTAGGCGAAGCGGGAGCCTCCTGGCGGGGGAGGGATGGAACCGAGACGGGAGGTAAATCCAGGCGACTGGTCGCGGGCTTCGAGGCGGCAGGCGGCATCGTGCGCGACTTTTGCAGCGACAGGAGGGGGGGCGACACAGGCGTTTTGGCCTCGGTCTTCAACACGCGCGGCTCGATGAAGCGCACCTGCTCAGGGGCTTTGCGGCGGCCCGCCAGGCGGGTTTGCAGCGGCGATTCTGGCTGGCGCGGAACAGGTTGGGCGGCAGGAATTTCCTCGCGCGGGGTGGGCTGTTGCCCGGTTTGCTCGGGCTGCGATTGTTGCTCAAAATCCGGCACGACAGAATCGGCAGGGGTTGAAACTGGCATATCGACCGGGCGGGCAGCAGCGGCAGGCTGGTCGGGCTGGCGCTGGACAACTGCCGGACGCGAAGCGGTTGGCCGCGAAACAGGCGCAGGAACGGTTTTCAAGCCCGTCGGCCGGGCTGTTGACCGGTGTGTTTCAGGCTGGGATGAAGTCGGCTTCGCCTTCGGGAGCGCGCGCTCCAGCGGCGGGGAGGCTTTTTGGGGCACAGGCATGGCGCGCGGCAGGGAGTCTGGGGCAGGCCGGTCGGGGGTCCGCGCTTTGGGAGCGGGTGGAGTCGGTTCGGAGGCCGGGGCAGGCCGGTCGGGAGTCCGCACTTCGAGGGCTGGTGGGCGCGGTTCGGAGGCCGGGGCAGGTTGGTCAGGAGTCCGCGATTCGAGGGCGGATGGAGTCCGCTCGGATGCCGAGGCAGGCTGGTTGGGAGTCTGCACTTCGAGGGCTTGTGGGCGCGGTTCGGAGGCCGGGGCAGGCCGGTCGGGAGTCCGCACTTCGAGGACTGGTGGGCGCGGTTCGGAGGCCGGGGCAGGCTGGTCGGAAGTCCGCGCTTCAAGCGGGGTCGGAGGCGGTTCAGACGCTGGGGCAGGCTGGTCGGGAGTCCGCGCTTGCCGCGCTTCGTCCGCAGGCTCAGGCTGGCGCTGGACATCGGCAGGCGGCTCCGTCGAAGGCGGGGTTTCCCTGGCGGTAACTTCTTCGATGCGCGAATAGCGGCGCACAGAGGGGTCGTCAGGCCTGGGTGGCTTACGCACCGGGGCGGCTGGTTTCGAGGCCCGAGACTGGACCTGATTCTTGAACGATTCAAAATCCTGGCCAGGCTTGGGGGTATTCTGGATGCGCTGAATGACGCTTCCCTGGCGCAAGGTTCCCGGCTGGTCGGGGGCTGACTCCTGCCTGCCAGTCGCACCGGCAGCGGGAAGCACCTGCTCGACCGCAGACCAGATGCCTGAATTGCCCGGCGCGGAGGGCGGACTGATGTGCAACAATCCGGCCGGGTTCGAGAAGCGGGCCGGGAGTTCGCGCCCAATCAGGTTGATTTTTTCGGGCGAAAGCCCGCCGAGGCGCTCATTGTTCAAAAAACGCATCTTTTGAACGCCCAGGGTGTGTTTCTGGCCGCCAAAACCATCCAGCACAGGCGAAAACGAGCGCTGCTGACCGGCGGGATTCTTAAGGCCGGGAGTCAGCATGCGCCGGGCATTGGCCTGGTGCGTTTTCAATCGCTGGATGACAGGGGCAGGTGAGGTCACAGTTTAGGGTTTCGCGAGTTCAAAATAGTCGAAAGACAATTCGAGCGATTCCATGACGATTTTTTCCGAATCGTCAATGCTCAAATCAGACATTTTCCAACTGACTGGGAAGGCGCCGGAAAAGTTCCAGCGCTTGACTTCAATAAAGATGTCGTCGCCCGGGCCGGCGTAATCGGGGTTGGGGCGGCGCTGAACGAGGGTAAAGCTACTGCTCTGGGCGCGGCCGGCATCCTTCCCAATCATCATCCACTTCCAGAAGAAATCGGAAGAGGTCAGGCCGGATTCAAAGGTAACGTGTTCGTAAGAAATCTGGCCGGGGAATTCATAGCCATAGTCGTTGACGCCGCCTTCGTTGAGCGGTTCAACCGCGCGCTTGACTTCCATCCCTGTCAACGACTGGAAAAGGGCAACCGTCACTGCGTCGTTGCCCTTACCAAACTCAATGGCAAACTGGTAAACCGGCACAGGATATTCTTCGATGTCTTTGAGCGGTTCCAGTTTTTCTTCGGTCGGTTTTGTTATGGTGGTCGTTTTTTGTAATAATCCCATGGCTACCTTCTTCCTACGGGCATATCGCCGCAGCGTTCAGTCTCGATTTCTATTTCCTTGCGCAACAAGGCTAAAATTTTTTCTGCCAATGCTTCCATGTCGATGGCGGAGGCGTCATCAACCAGCTCGGTGGTGTCATTGGAAAGGGAAGGATTCAGGCCGGGCATCTTTTAAGCTCCTTGATTAAGGCGTTTGTTGATACTGGCAATTTCCCTGACCCACTGGCGGCGAAAGCGATGGTCGAGGTTTAGAATCGCTTCGGGCTGCCAGTGGAAATAGTAGGCGATATAGGCTACCTCCTGGTAGAGCTGTTCCCTGGGGTAGCCTAAGACACCCCCCCCAGTGTCGACAGGTCGACCTCGAATGGTTTCTCGCAATGCGGGCAGTTGAATTCGCGACGGGTATGCCCGCTTTCATTAATCTGGCGATAGAACTCTTGCAGGAAGGTCAGGTCAGCGGCAAACAGATTCTCGATGATATTGGTGTTGATGGCCCGCAGGCTGCCCAGGCTGGTAATCACCCGCGCCAACAGGACGATGACGATATAGGCTTCGTTGTTCTGCACGCGCATATCGTTCAGCACCGTAATTTCGTCCATGGCGGTTGCCAGGCGCATGACGCCTTTCTTGTGCAGGTTGCCTTCCTTGTCCACAAAGCCCATCGGCAGTTCAAATTCAAATTCGGTTTTGAGGGTCATTTTTTATCCTGATATGCTGCAATGTTTGACACTTATTACGGAATTGGGTCATCAGCAATGGGTTCAAATTGAATCACAATACTTTCTGGCTGTAACGTCAATTCAAAATCAGTGTAATAGGCTTCTGATTTCGCGTTGAAACTAAATCCGCTGATGCCGGTAGGGATGGCATTATACAAATGCCACCACACAAGCGATTCGCCTTCGCCATCAAACCACCGCACAGAGTAATTTTTGCGAACCGGTTTCAGCTTACCCATGACGGCCTCAACAAATCTGTCTTTCATCTCTTTACTGGGGCTATCCATTGCGCGCAAAAGCACAACTGCCTGGAAGGATGTTTGGCCAGGCATATACTTCGTGGTCACATTGCCTGCGCCATCAATGACATTGTATGTGACCAGGGAAATTGTCTGGTCGCCGCCAGTCAGGCTGTCAAAATATGCCAGGGGGTCGTCCGTTTTGCCCATTTCGTAGAGGGCATAATAAGCTGCTGAGTTGGGATAATCTTCGTTCTCATCTGACATAGATAAACCTCCGTGGAATTAGCACGGCAATCACACCAGGCCGGTTTCCAATAACCCACCGAGGGAGAAAGTCTCGAGATGAGCCATGATGGACCCATCTCAAGACTTTTCTCCACCTGGTCGGGGAAAATCTCGTTGCTAACTGATGCGCTCCACGCCCTCGTGGACGATGGTCACATCCTCGAGCATGTAGTTGGTCGAACCGGCGTCCATTTCAGGGCCGACAACCTTGCTCGGCCAGGCGTTCTCGAAGTTCCAACGCGCAATTTCAGTGTTGTCTTGCGAGTAAGCGACAATCGAGCAGTTGGTGCGGGCGTCGTCAATCTTGCCTTCGACGACCTGCTGCCGCCACTGCCAGATGTCCATGCTGCTGGTCACGCCGCGCTTGAGAGAGACTGGCGTCCACGTCAGGCGGCCCGGAATCTGGCGGATGATGGTCTCGCCGGATTCGGAGTTAACCACTTTCTGCTGGATGACCTCGGTCTCGGAGCCGATTCCGCTCACTTGGGTGAAAAATCCGCTCAGTTTGCCTTCGATTTCAAGGCCAAACTTAAATGCAACAAGGGGGTCTTCTCGGTCTGCCATAGGGGTTTCTCCTTATTTTTTATTCCGAACCAGGCCCGGCCCACTGGCTGATGCGGAAGATGACAAATTCAGCCGGCTTGACGGGCGCCATGCCAATTTCGATAATCAAGCGGCCCAGGTCACGCGATTCGGGCGGATTCAGTTCGTCGTCGCATTTGACGTAGAAGGCTTCAGACGGAGCCGAGCCAAATAGCGCGCCATCGCGCCAGACCGTGCGCAGGAAAGCCGAGACATCGCGGCTGACACGCGCCCACAGCTTGCGGTTGTTGGGTTCAAAGACCACCCACTGCGTACCGCCTTCGATGGATTTCTCGACATAGTTGAACAGGCGGCGGACGTTGATGTAGCGCCAGGCCGGGTCGCTCGACAGGGTGCGCGCGCCCCAAACACGGATGCCGCGACCGGGGAAAGCGCGAACGCAGTTGACGCCAATCGGGTTGAGGGTATCCTGCTCGCCCTTGGTAACCTGGTAGGCCAGGCCAATCACACCCTGCAAGACTTCATTGGCCGGGGCTTTGTGAACGCCGCGGGTGTTGTCGTTGCGCGCCCACAGGCCAGCCACATGTCCCGACGAGGGCATGTTGACAGGCTGCTCGGTGGCGGGGTCCATCACCTTGACCCAGGGATAGTACATGGCAGCGTAACTGGAGTCGAAACCGGCTATCTCCATGCGCCACTTCTTGACTTCCTGCGGGGTCAGGTTGGGCGGGGCATCCAGGATGGCAACCCGGTCGCCCATGCGTTCGCAGTGGGCAATCATCATCGACTGCACGGCCTTGACCATATCCAGGTTGAGTTTCTCGCCGGGCATGGTGGTCATCAGGTCAGGCACGACCAGCATGGTGACGTCGTCGAGCACCTCGAGGCCTTCGACGCCCTTGCGCTCGCTGACATCGCCGCGGAAATCGCTGGCGGTCGGCGCTTCGAGCAGTTTCTTCTCAATCATCAGGGGCTGTTCCTGCTCGCGCGGCATGGCCTTATCGAGCGAGGCTTCCTCCAGTTCGAGGACAACAAACTTGGGCGGCTTGTTGTTCTTGAAAGCCAGCACGGTTTGCTTCTTGCCTTCGAGGACAGCCGTTTCGAGTTTGACGCCTGAGAGGGTTTCGAGATTCTTCCAGCCGCCGGAGGGGGTTTCCTTCTCGATATGCAGGGTGAAGGAGTGGTCGCCGCCACCCGATTCGGGAGCAGCCTCAGGGGCCGATTCCTCGCCTTCGCCACCGCCGCCCTTCTTCCCGGCTGCGGGAGCGGGCAAAGCCAGGTCGCCGACGCGCACGCGCAGCTTCATTCCCTCGGTGCCCGCCTGACGGGCGCGGACGGTCAGGGCCGGTTTGCCCTGGGCATTGACCAGGGTGGCCTCGGCCTTGGGGAAGGTGCGCACGCTGACGATGTAACAGCGCGAACCGCCATTGGTGAAATAGCCGTAAACCGACTGCGGCAGGTTGACCCCGGCGACAAAGCCGCCGAAGCGTTCGACAAATTGCGTCCAGTTGGTGACCAGCTGCGGGCGGTTGAGCAGGTTTTCGACAACCAGTTCGCCGTCCACTTCGCGCACCATTTCGGCCTTCTCGGTAAAACCGACAAAAGCCGCCATGGCAGTGCCAACGCCCTCGATGGGTTTCGGCCCACGGTCTACTTCTTCAACATAAACGCCGGGTGATAAATATTCAGGCATGTGTTCCTCCTTGGTTATGAGTTGGGTCGGTTAGTAAATAAAAACATGGAAAATGAAAAGAATTATTCAGTGCCGCTCCTTTCTTTCTCGCCGGACACGTTCCGACTAGACCTGGATGTCATAGTCATCACCCGGCACTTGAATCTTCTGGCGTTTGATGACTTTTTTGTTGAACAGGATGTCGAGGTGGTAATCGCCTTCGGCCAGCCCGGACAAGGAATACCTGCCCGCCTCCAAAATTTCGACTGGCTGCTGCTTTTCCACCAGGACAAGTGAAAGGGTGGAGGGGTCGTACTTCTGGCTCTTGAGCGCGCCAGAAACCACCCAATACTTTTTAGAGAGTTTTTTTGTGATGGTCACCTTGTTATCTGCCGGTTTGCCAATGCCGCTGTCTTGCAGGAAGCGCATTTCGCGGCTGCGAACCTGGGTAAAGGTCATCGGCTTGTACGGGTCAACCGAGACAGTGACTGTCACTATGATGCCCGGGCGCATTTCATTGTCCAAAACGCCCCAGATTTCGGTAAATTTATCCACCGGCCCGGCTTCGGGCGGAAAGGTGGCCACTTCCACCGGGCAGGGATGCGGCTGGGGCCTGAGCCGCTCAGTGAACAAATCCACCGGCAGGAACGGGTTGCGGAGCAGGCCCATCAGCGCAGTCGCAAGAAGCAGGTGCTCATCTTCGGCTTCCTTGACCCAGGCCGTCATCAGGTAACGCAAATCCATGCGCACCGGGTTGCGGCGAACTTCGGAAGTGCCATCAGACCGGTTAACGGTGAAATATTGCTCCGAGCCGCGCAGGCGCAGGTTTTCGCGAATATCGAACAGGAACAGGTTGAGGGTCGGCTTGCTCAGCCGCGCCGACCACTCGCGCTTGGGCTGGTCGAACTGGATATCGACCTCGTTGCCTTTTATCTCGATTTCGCGGATGAGCATTTTCCGCAGGACTTCGTCCACATCTGCAATCACAATTCACCTTTTAGACTTTGGCTTTTTCCAATTCAGCAATTTGCGCCTTGAGCTTTTTGTTTTCCTGGTACAACTCGGTCAGCATTTCCGTGGAACCGCCGCCGCTACTACCGCCGCCGATATTGTTGGTCACATTGACCTTGGGGGCCTTGTCGTCATCGTCATCCTTGTCATCGTCCTTGATGCCCAGGAAGTGATTGACACCTTCGTTAAGTTTGCCCTTGGCAAACCCAAGCCCTTTCTTGCCGGCCCACTTGCCAGCCGAAAGCAACCCGCTGCCGACTTTTTTGCCAGCAGATTTGAAGAAATCCTTGGCCTTTTCGCCTTTGGTCTTCTTGCGCTCAGACTGCCATTTTTCATAGGCTTCATCGTCGCCGCTCTTAGCCGATTCTTCCAGCGCGCTGCGCCGTTCGTTTTTTGCGGCCTTGAAGTCTTTCTTGCCAACATCCTTATGAAATGTGCCCAGGCGCTCCTTGGCCTTTTCGATATCCTCTTTGCTGGCCTTGGGGTCTTTCAGGGTGGCCATCCATTTTTGCTTGGCAACCTGCTTGGGGTCTTTCGCGGCTTCTTCCTGGTCCGTTTTGTTTTTTACCGAAGCGCCCAGGAAAGACATTTTGCCGGCTTTCTGCTCTTCCTTAAGCCGGCCTTTGGCTTGATAGTCCCGGTCATGCTCCATCAAACCTATCTTTTCCTGCCGTTTTTCAGACGCCTCGGTGCTGGTTGCTTCTTCCAGGCTGGCAAATTTTGTTTTGGCCTTAACGGTAGATTTCACAGCCTTCGGAACAGGAGGAAGACCTTTTGGCGGCTTGGGCACTTTGGGTTTGAGTTTGGAAAAATTGAGAGGCGGGACAACCTGTTTCTTCCCTTTTCCCTTGGGGGCCTCATCTTTTTTCTTCCACTTCCCATTCTCATCCTGCTCCCAGGCGCGCTGGATGGTCGCCTGGGCATCGGGCTGCATCTGCAATTCATCTTCCTCGGCAGGCTGCATCATCAACTCTGGCGCATCTTCCGGCATCTCCTCGACATCCGACTGCATCTGCAGTTCTTCTTCGTCTTCCTGCATCATCAGGTCGTCGGGCGACTCAGCGGGCGCATCTTCGGCGATGTCGTCGTCTTCTTGCATTTGCAGTTCTTCTTCATCTTCCTGCATCATCAGGTCTTCAGGGGATTCGGCAGGAGCGTCTTCGGGCATCTCCTCGACGTCCGACTGCATTTGCAGTTCTTCTTCGTCATCCTGCATCATCAATTCATCTTCTTCGCCCTGGCGCTGGACGGCCCCGGTCTGGGCAGCGCCAACCGAAGCGGCATGTTTCTTGCCAATACGGTCGGCTTCCTTTTCATGGGCCGTGTTGGGCGCGCCGAGTTTCAATGCGCCGCTCGCGCCGCCCCTGCCGCCCTGCTGGACGACATGGGTCAGTTCGTGGATGATGGTCTCGCGCCCCGCGCTCGAACCGGGGGCAAAGACGCCGTTTTTGAAGAAAATATCCTTGCCGATGGTAAAGGCGCGCGCGCTGATGGTGCGGCTCAACGTATCGGCAGCTTCATCAGTGTGAATGCGCACATCCTTGAAACTGCGCCCCAATTTTTTCGAGGCTTCTTTTTGGATGTTTTCAGGCAACGGACTGCCGCCACCGCGCTTCTGTTGAATTTGGGATGTAATTTCCTGGCGCAAGTTGCCTTGCTCATCGGTCAGGCCCTTGCGGCGGTCATCGTTATCCAGGGCACGTTGGACAACCTGGTTGCCGACCGTCTGCTGGGCGGCGAGTACGTCAGCAGGGCGCAGGCTTTCGGGCGATTGCATCATCTGTTCGGCATTGACCTCCCCCCGCACGACATGATTCTTGTTTTTTGGCTGAGCCTTCACCGCACCCTGGCGGGCATCAACACGTTGGGTTTGATGTTTGTTTGCCATTCATCACTCCTGATTTTGCTTACATAGTCGTAAAAAAAACACTAAACGGGTCTTAAATCTAAGCCCCTGTTCCTCGCGGGCGGTCTTCACAGGGATTGCACCCACATTGACAGACTCAAAATACGGTGTTGAAGTTTATCCAATTCAGGCATGAGTGGCTGCTCCCGTTGCAAGACAAACTACAACGAAAAATCGCTCTCTGTCAATAATTTGCCCATTTTTTGCAATTCGCGACGCGCGCCGTGCATCAGGTGGGGCATTTCCACCTTGCCGCCGTTAGAAGCGGCCAGGAAAGCGGCGCTGACGATGATGTTGCGAATACTTCCGCCCGCCAGCTTGAAGCGGTCAGCCAATACTTTCAGGTCCAAATCGGCGGCGCGCGGCATATCAGGAGGTATGAGCACTTCCCAAATCTTCAGGCGGTATTCCTCGTCGGGGAAGGGGAAGTTGATGATGAATTGCAAGCGGCGGGTAAAGGCTTCGTCGAGGTTGGCGCGCAGGTTGGTCGCCAAAATCGACACGCCACTGTAACTTTCCATGCGCTGCAACAGGTAGCCAACCTCGATGTTGGCATAGCGGTCGTGGGCATCTTTGACCTCGGAGCGCTTGCCGAAAATCGTATCGGCTTCGTCAAAGAACAAAATCGCATTGCTCTGGGCGGCGTCGGTAAAAATCCGCTCCAGGTTCTTTTCGGTCTCGCCAATGTACTTGCTGACCACTGTCGAAAGGTCGATGCGGTACAGGTCGATACCAAGTTGGTGGGCCATAATCTGGGCGGCCAGGGTCTTGCCGGTGCCTGGCGGGCCGGAGAAGAGCGCCGAAACGCCCTGCCCGGCGGTCAGTTTGCGGCCCAGGCCCCACTCGTCCAAAACCAGCGGGCGCGACTGCACCATGTTGACCAGCTCGCGCAGCATCTCCATTTGCGTTTCAGGCAGCACCAGGTCGTCCCAGGTGTAGCGCGGCTCGATTTTTTGGGCCAGTTCGGCCAGGTGATGGCCACTATGGAAGCGCGCTGCGCCAAACAGGTCGGCGCTTTGCAGGGGACGCCCTTCCTGGAGGGCCTGCGATATGGCGGAGGAGGCAGCAGCGATAACCTGTCCACTCGAAAGGGCGAATTGGCCCGCCAGCACCCGCAAATCGGATTCCGTTATCGAATCGTTGAGCGCGCCTTCGAGCATGGCCCGCCAAAGTTCAGTCCGCTCCGAGGCCGAAAGCGCGCCGACGGGGACAAGCATCAGCGGGTAGTCATTGCCCGGCATGTCGGCGTCCAACTTGAGGGGAATGCGGCTGCCCAGCAGGACTGGCGCATCGAGCAGGCGCAGGGTCTCGAACGCGGACGGGGACAAGGCGCTCTCGCTATTGACCAAACCCTGTACGTTCTGCACATAAAGCAGGCAATCAAGCATGCGGGCGTCGCGCACGGCGGCGGCAATTTTTTCCAGCGCGGCGGCGGGTTCCTCTCCCGGCTGGAGCCTGGCTGTCAGCAGGGGAACGTCCAGCGCGGCGGCCAACTGGCGGGCGGCCAGGTTTTGTTGCAGGATGTCGCCTCCGTGCAGGCAAAGGATGGGTTTAACGGCATCCAGCACACGGGGAGAAGGCATCGAACCACGCTCGAAAACGGCGGCGGCCTCCAGCCGGGAATCATCCTGCGGGGGCAGGGTTAAATCCGCCCAATCTCCCAGCGCGGCTTGCGGGTCATACGCGCCGAGCACCCAATCGAGCACGCCCTGGGCTGCGCGGAAGGACTGGCGCAGGCCGGTGTGCTGGTCGGCAGGCAGGAGCAGGCGGTATTGCACGAGCGGGGCGTAGCGGCCAAAGTGGTGAATGTAGTCGAGGCGCGCCAGGCGGTCGGGCGGGGCAAGCAGGTGCAGGAGCAAATCGACGCCGGGCAGGGTACGGGTGACATCGTCTTGCAGGTAGCCATAAATGCGCTCGTAGCGCAGGTCGAGGGCCGGGGCCATGCAAACAATGAAGGCCCACCACGAGAAGTCGTCGAGGCCGAAGGTTTCGGAAAGGCTTTTCAGGCGCAGCAGGGTTTCCTGCTTTTCGGCGCGCTCTTCGATGGCGCGGATTTGGGCGGCGGCCTGCTCCTGGCGGCGGCTGAGTTCGTCCTGCTCCTTCTTCGGGAGTTCAGCGCTGCCCGGGCCGCGCCCGGCAGCCAGGGCCAGGGCCTGCTCGTCGGTGATGTAAAGGCCCCTGAAGCGGTCAGCCGGGTTTTGACCGGCAGCCTGCCAACGGCGCACTTCCTGTTCGATGCGGGCATCGAGCCAGGCGAGTACGGCTTGCAGGTATTGGCGCTCCAGGTCAGGGGTTGTACTCATGGCTATTGAAAGGGGTCCTGGTTGAGCTTGGGAGTCAGGGCTTCGCGCAGCCGCTCGAAGGGGACGACGCGCGGCGCGCCACTGGCGGCATACAGGAATTCAAAACGCAGGTTCTTGTTCTCGCCGCTGTTGTCGAAGGAGGTCAGGCCCAGGCAAGGCAGGTTCAGGTTGGAGGCTTTCAGACTGTCGCGGACGGCTTCGCGCCGGTCGAGCATGGTGGGTTTTTCCTGCGCGCCCAACTGGTCTTGCGATTGCTCGATGGCAAAATTGAGCAGGTGGATGGCGGCGTAGGCCTGGGCTTCAGCCAGGGTCTCAACGCCGTCAGGGCAGCGGTCAGGGACGATTTGCTGGCGCAGGATGAAGACGCCCTCGGCCTCGGCAGATTCAAGGAACTGGCGGCTGGCAAACCCGCCCGATTGGCCGAGCAGGAGCGGGGCATCGGCAGGCACGAAGAAATCGCGGAAGGAACGCACGATGGATTGGGCCGAATCGGGGTTGCTGGCAACGACATACAGGAGATGCACCCTGGCTTCCTGCATGGCAGAAAAAGCCTGGATAAGCCGGGTTCTATCGGGCGCATCGGGGTCGAAGTAGCCGTAGTAACCGATTTCGACTTCCTGGGCCATGGCAGATTTGGCGGTTGCGACAGCGGTGCTTTCGCCAAAAGTGTTCTGCTCATACAGGATGCCCAGGCGCAGCGGCGCAGCAAACTCATCGCCGGTGGTCATGGCCGCCAGCACCTGGCGGGGAATCACTTCGTCGAACAGGTAGGCGGAATGGGCAGAGCCGGGCGCGGCCAGACGGAAGGTCCACAGGTTGCTGGATGGCAGCAGGTTGTCGC
Source organism: Anaerolineales bacterium (assembly GCA_020060235.1). Taxonomy (GTDB): domain Bacteria; phylum Chloroflexota; class Anaerolineae; order Anaerolineales; family Villigracilaceae; genus UBA8950. The sequence goes on from JAGVAO010000115.1 coordinate 25,027, forward strand.
CAATCGCCGAAGGCGCAACCATCGGCACGTTGAAGAAATTCGCCAGGGCAGCCATCCGGGTGGTACCGGCGTTGGTGGTTGCGCCCACCAGGGCGACGACAGGCCGGTTTGGGTCTTCGACCAGCCCGCGCACGACCACCTGGACTTCGTCTGACAGGGCGCTTTCGACTTTTGTCGTGAGTCCCAGGCTGTTGCCGCGCGAATCGCGGGCCAGTTCATAGCCGTTCTTTTGTTCGCCAGCCAACGCCGACATGCCCGCCGGCAGGGATTGCGAATCGACCGCCGAGAGCAAGCCGAGGGTGTAGGTCGCCTGCTGGGACTGGCAGGCGGTGAGGGCGAGGAGAAACAGAAACGCACCTACCACCGCAACCAGGCGCCGGGGCGATGTTTTGGAAAATGAGCGAAAAGTATTGTGAGCAATAGTTAACATGACTGCCTAGGGTGGTGGCGGGGCGACAAAATTGAGCGGCTCGACAGTGTTGACCGCCGAAGCATCGTATAGTGTGGAACCAAGATACTGATACCTCAGCCTCGCTCCGGTAATCGCGCCAGCAAAATTCAGGCGGAAGAGGGCATGGCCTGACGAATCAAGCGTAACCAGATAGTGTTCATCGCCTGGGGTTGAATTATAGGTGATGCCAGATGCCAGGGTAATGGTATAAATTGTTGATAACTGCGGAGTGCCGCCGCTGTTCTCCAACCAGACCTTAACAGTTCCAGTAGGTATCAGGGATGGGATAGCCGGGCTGTCTCCATTCAGGACGCGCACGCGCATATCGAGGTTTTGGCCGGTGGTCATGGTCGGGAAAGTGGGAATGAAATCCCGATAGGTTCCCTGCAAATACTGGATGACCGGCACCGAGGGGGTATGTTTTCTGATGTTGACAGTAATATTGGTCGAATTGTTTGACTGGAACCAATCATTTTGTTGATAAGTAATTTGCAACGGCCCACTACATACGCCCGCCGCAGAAGGAGTGAAAGTAAGGGTCGCCCTGGTCGATGTCGTAATCGTGCCAGTGAACAGGTTTGTGCAGGGGCTGCTAAAGGAAAATTGGCCAGGGAAGGTGCCGGACGTCAGGAGCGGGGTGAGCGTCGTGCCGGTTATTTGCGGCGTAAAATCAAGCGTCAAATTGGAGTTGGCGCTGTCTACATAAGCGGTATAGGTTGTCGCCGACGGGGTTATGGTTACTGTCTGGCGGTTCAAGAACGGGTCAGGGATGGAGAAAGACCGCGTCACCGAAAAAGTTTGCGAAGTCCAGTTAGGGTTGTTGACCGAGAAGGCAAAAACCGTCGGGTTCTGCGAACCCGTCACAGTTGTAATAGGGGCCTTGTCAAAATACAACACGCAGGGAGTGGTGTTATAGAGTTCAATATCACTGGCTCCGTTCTGATTCATATCCGGATTGCCAAAGTCATAAACAATGTTATAGGCATTCATAATGATTTGAACCGTATTGGCTGCGGTTCCTTGCAGGCAAGTCGATTTGCCCGGGTCCCAGTTAATGCGCGCATAAATATCTGGGTCAAGGGTAATGGTGACCCTGTTCTGGTCGTTGATGTATTTATTGATAACGGCCTGGCGCGGAGCGTAGGTGCTGCCTTCGTATGAATCCGCCCATAAACGCCCAACCGTTACCTGCAATGTATATCTTTCACCAATATGGAACAGGTTCATGGCGTTTGTGGTCAGCATGGAGGCGTTCCCGGCGGTGCGTCTGAAGTCGATATTCATATACGAATTGCCGCGGTCCAAAATACCAAGCACCCTGTTGCTTACCTGGCCCGCCGCAAGACCAAAATCTGTCGTATTGTTAAGGCTGGCAGTAATCGAAACTGTCATCGGTTGCTTGTCGCAGCGCAGGGTAAAGTCTGCACGCGGGGTAGTAGCGCTCGCATCAATGACGATAATATAGTTTGGGAAACTCCCCAAAACGCTTGAGCCGCTCAAGTTACAAGTGCCAGCGCTGGGATTGGACGTGATAGCCAGGTTGAGGTTAATCGCCTGATTGGTAAAAGCCGCGCCGGAAAAACCGGTTGGGCCGCCCAATTCAATGCGGATGGGCAGGTTGGTATTAGGTGGGACGGCAGACAAGTCACCCCAGGCAACATAGGAAGCGGATTGAAGCCAGGTAAAGGTGATTCCGTCCTGCTTTGTAACCGTCACGGATAGCGGCGTGCTGCTGTTGCTCTGGTAGAAGTTGACATCTCCGCCGAAAGAAACAGAGAGCGAGAACGTACCTACTTTCCTGAAATACACGGCACAATTGGTTGTTATCGAGGCAATCGTAACAACCTGACCGGCAGTGTCCACCGTGCAGTTCGAGGTGTTCGATTGGGATGCTTCGATGCCAAATACGCCCGTTTGCGCGGCAGAGATGGTGATTGGCCCGTTGGCGTTGATATGCTGGAAAGCAGTATTCGTCAGAATCACCGCGCCGTCAGGGCTGGCCGTATTGGTTGTCGTTGACGAAGTCAACTTCACCCACTGCCCTACCTTCAAGCCAAGGAAACTGGGAGAATTGAGCGAAATACGAGTATTTTGCTTGATAACCAGGTTGAACGGGCTGGCAAGCGTGTTCGGCGTCATGGAGTAGTTGCCGCCCACGCCATTATCGAACCGGAAGTTAACACTTGCCGGCGAACGAACTCCCGAACCGGACGAGAAGTCTGCCGTGCATTCCAATTTATGGAAATTTCCGCCGCTCTCGGTCACGACAATCATCTGGCAAGACCAGGGTGACTCCACAGCGCTAATTATTTCAAAAACTTCAAAAGCAGCAATAGGAGGAACTGTCAGTTGGGATGAGATTTTTTCATCGTCGGCTGTCTTGCGGATATCGAAGACAACCTTCGTTGCAGATGGCGTTGAAGTTCCTATTTCACAGCCGGTAAACGTCTTCGGAGTGGTGCAAGTCGCCAAACTAAGATAGATTTGAAGTGGGTCAATAACAACATTAAACTCAGGTCGTTCGACAGGCACAAAACCAGTCGCAGAGTAAGAAAGCAGCAAGGCAAAAGTACCCGCTGTCGGGAAACTTTCAAGAACAATATCAGCCTGGCCATTTGTCCCAACCGGGGTAACAGACGCAAAGCCTCGAGGCTGGCAAGACCCCGGAACAATCGCCCAGCCTGAACCCGAAGGTTGCTGGGAACAAAGATACAGGTTCAATTTGCCCGCATCCGGGCTGGGCAGGGGCGCACCCTGGGGAGTGATGACCGCGCGAATAAACAGCCCTGTATCCAGTTTCAAGGGGGATGAATTAATACTTATCGGACTGCTCAAAACGCTGTCGGCAGGGGTAGCCGAGTTGAGTAAATAAAAGGTCGGGGTGATAGTGGCAGTCGAACTAATTACGGCAATATACTGGCTATATGTTTCATCGGCCGAGGCAGACGCATAGACCGTATCTCCGCTGTAACTGGCCGTGATTTCCTTCGGGTCGCCCGGGGTTGTAAAGACCAGGTCGCAGGTTCGGGCCGGCAACGTAATTGTGCAAATTGAAACGCCGTCCGTTACCAGCACCGTCCCAGTTGGCTGGGTGGTCGGCTCGACATAAGTCGGCGGGACGGTTGTCAGGTTGGATGCTGCCAGGTCATAAAAACCAACCGTAAACGAAACCTTCTCATTAATCAAAAACCGCCCGGTGGCCGGAAAGGCAGACTTGAAATATAAGCCTATATTTTGAAGGGCCGGGTCGATGGTTATTTCCACTGGCGCGGCGGAAGAAAGGTTGCCATTCCAGGCCGTCAGGATGTAGGTACCGCTCTTGGTTACGCGCACAGTCCTGAATCCCTGCGGGTTGATGTAGTCGGCTATCACCCGCTCCTCGGTGGCGAGCTGCACCCGCGTCCAATTGCCCGAAACCGACCATGCAAACTGCACGTCAGTCGCGCCGGTTGCCTTGAGCGGCGAGGCGCGGAAAAATTCGATTTTCGGCGCCTGGGGCGGCTGGCCGTCGAAGACCTTGACCGGCAGCATGAACAACTCCTCCAGTTCGCCGCTTTTGGCGGTCAGGACAAAATTCATCGATTCTTGCGGGAAGAAAGGCTGGCTGCCGCGCGAGGGCAGTTCGTCGGTGAAGGGCGCAATCTTAATCTTGCCGCTGTCGGTGCCTTCGATGCTCCACTCAATCATGACCTGCTCACCCTTCGAGAGTTCGCGGTCTGGCTGGTAGAACTCGACCCG
>JAGVAO010000061.1 GCA_020060235.1 Anaerolineales bacterium
CTCGCTAGGTGGGTTGCCCTGATTATATTAAAGTTCACGCCTTTTGAGGAGGCGCAATTTGGATATGATTTATCTGGTCGTTTTTGCAGTGGAGTCATTTTTGAATCTGCGCATATTTCTTCATGCCCAGGATAATGTAAAAGGTGACGATTGCCAGGGTTATCAGGGCGGTGGTAAACAGGCCAAGCGAGGTCTGACCGAACCACAGGGCAATGTCCTTTGCGCCGAGAATGCCCAAAACAGGCGTGATGACAATATGACGCAGCATATCGGCGTAGAGCGGCACCCACAACCACAGGATGAACCACCAGCCAGTGACTGCCAGGATGAAGCCCACCCCGCCCCCCAGGATGCGGCTCTGCCAGACATAATCGCCACCAGAGCGCGGCATGACCGCAATCAGCGAGGCGTATATGACCACTTCAAACAGGATGAAAAGCGCGCTGATGAGCAATGCCCAAATCAGGCCGCCTTCAAAGAAATACATCTGGCTGAAACTGTACAGACCCAGCGTCACCAGATTAATGGAGAAGAATGCGTAAACAAACGCATCGAAGACAGACCACGAACGCACCAGGCCAGTGGCTTTACGGATAAAAAGGTCAGACATGGGTGGGGTTCTCCTTTGATGAATAAGTATTCAGCCCTGAGCGGAGCCGACTGCTTTCCCGCACTGCGTTCTGGGCAAGTGTGGCGGCGAAGTCGAAGGGCGGGATTAACTTTTCAGTAACTGGCCTTCGACTTCGCTACCGCTCCGCTCAGGCCCTGATCACTGGATACTGACAACTAAATACTGCCCTACCCTTGTGTCAACACATAACTTTCTATCTTGCTCTTGCCCAGTTTGACCAGCGCGCCCTGCAAGACGCCCTGCTCGTACAGCGAACCAGGATTGATGCACAGGGTCTTGCCGATACGGCTGTGCCCGCGCCCTTCGTGGATGTGACCATGCAGCCCCAGCAAAGGCTGGTGTTTCTCAATGGCGGCACGCAAGGCGGTCGAACCGACCGGCACGAGGGCATTCCCAGCAAAGCGGGGGCGCAGGTTTTCGTCCAGGTCGGGGGCTTCGTCGAGGTTGGATTTATACGGGGGAACATGGATATTAAAGACAGCATTCTGCGGGTCGCGCAGGCTGCCAATCATGGCGTCGTAACGCTTCGCCAGGTCGGGTTCGTCTTCTTCACGGTAGGTGTTCCAGGGGGTGCGATTCGACCAGCCGGAGGAAATCATTTCGTGACGGTCGTCCAGCGAAACAACCATCCCCTCGGCCAGGGTGACGGTTTTGGAGGCCCGCACCAACTCGTCGATTTCGAACTGGTCATCGTTGCCCGGAGCAACGTAAACTTTCAGGCCGGTTCCGGCCAGTTTGCTCTCGGCAATCTCCAGCCACTCGGCGACAACGCGCAAGACTTCTTTCAGGAAAATCTCGTGAATGCGGTCAGGGTTGCCTTCCAGTTCAGCCAGTTCGTCGGGGTCGGTCAGGTAGGGATAGTAGCCCCGGCTGCGGATTCGCCTGGTCATTTCGGCCAACTCGTCTGCGCCGTCGATGTCGAAATCCTGTTGTAAAAGCGAGACTTTGTATTTCCCATCCCCCAATTTGACGACCGGCACAATCGCCTTGCCAGTCATATCGCCGCCCAGGACAAGCACATCCGCCCCGTAAAATTTGCCAGCGTTGAGAAATTTCTTCCAGCAAATATCCGAACCGTGAATATCGGTTGCAAAAAACAGGGTCGTCACAGGGCAGGTTGCTCCTTATTTCACAAGATTAAGACAAAACAGGCCGCAATCTTTGCGGTCTGTTGGTTTTCGAGATGCGTGTCTGCAAGCAGCAGGCGCGGCGCGGGCAAAAATCCTTCCGGCGCGGGCAACTGCATCTGGGTGGGCTCAATCGGCTGGCGGCGAACCTCACGCCGGTTTGGGGCAGAAGCCCAAAACAGCAAAACCAGCGAAGCGGCCAGCAGCACAAGCGCGAGGGTCAGTCGCAGGGTTTTCACGCCGCGAATTATAACTCATTTAAGGAATTGTTAACATTTAACGCTTCGTGCCTGCGATGTTCATCTCCTCGCGCACGGTATGGTACAGGTTCTCGGCCTTGATTTCGCCCAGGCTGTAACAGGGCGCTTCGAGATGGTCAGCCAACTGCTGGGCCAGGCCCTGGTCAAAGGCGGCGTGCTCCATGTTGACCACCACCGAGCGAATATGCTGGTCGGCAATCGCCTCGGCAAAACGGAAGGATTCTTCCTGCGGGGCCATCGTCCCGACCGAGACGTTGCCTGCGCCGTCGGTCATCACCAGCAAGAGCGGCTGGACATCGGGATGCAGGCGTTTCTCGCGCTGGAGAACGTCATAGGCCATCAGCAGGCCCGCTGAAAGCGGGGTTTTGCCGCCGACGGGAATTTCCATCAGGGCGCGCTGGGCCAGTTGCACCGAGTTGGTCGGCGGCAGGACGAGGGTGGCGCGGTCTTTCTGGAAGACAATCAGCCCGACCCGGTCGCGGCGCTGGTAGGCGTCGGTCAACAGGGAGAGAATCGCGCCCTTGGTGGCGTTCATGCGCTCGGCAACGGCCATCGACCAGGAGGCATCGACCAGGAACAGGACGAGGTTGGCCATGCGCTTGACGCGAATCTTGCGCTGCAAGTCAGACGGCAGGATGGCAAAGGCCATGCGCTTGCGTTGTTCAGTCCGCCGGTTCTGGAAAGGCGCGGCAGCGCGGATGGTGGCGTCGAAGGCGATGTCGCTGGTCTTGCCGTTGGCCGGGCGCGCCATGATATAGCGGCCGCGCTTGCGGTCGGTGCGAGTCCGCGAGCGGCGTCCGGCATTTTTGCGGGTTAATTTGTCGAGGGGGGTGTCGAGTTTGCGCGGCGTGAAGGTCTCGCCGGTCTTTACTTTCTTGCCGCCATCCCACCAGTTGGCGTTGGTGTTGGCAAAGACATCCTGCGGGGCCGGTTCCGGCGTCCCGGCCTCCGAGGAGTCGTCTTCAATCGAGTTTTCTAGGATTGACTTTTTTTTTCCTGCGCGTTTTCAGGGTCGCCAGGTTCAGATTGCGAATCGTCCGGCACGGGCTGTCCGGCCAACTGCTCGATGCGCTCCTGCAATTGCTGGCTGGTGATTTCAGCCTGGTAGAACGGCCCGCGCTTGATGCGGTGCGGCAGGGCCAGTTCGGCGGCCAGGGCAATATCGTGGTCGGTGATGGTGGTGCGGCCCTCGAAAGCGGCCTGGGCGCGGGCAGCCTTAAGGATGACCAGGTCGGCGCGGTGGCCGTCCACGTTGAGCGAGGAGGTCAGGGCGGCAATCGAGAGCATATCGCGCTTGGTATAGGTCACATCGCCGACCAGTTTGCGGGCCAGTTCAATCTTGCGCGAGAGGTCGCCTTCTTTTTCGATGAAGGCTTTGCGGAAGGCGTTGGCATCCGCTTCGTAGCCGATGTTGCGCTCCATAATGGCGACCCGCTCACGGGTGTCGCGAATCCCGGTAATATCAACGGAAAAAGCAAAACGGTCGAGCAGCTGCGGGCGCAGGTCGCCCTCTTCGGGGTTCATCGTCCCGACCAAAATGAAGCGGGCCGGGTGCGAGAAGGAGATGCCCTCGCGTTCGACAATGTTCATGCCCATCGCCGCCGAGTCGAGCAACAGGTCGACGACGTGGTCGTCGAGCAGGTTGACTTCATCGATGTAGAGCAGGCCGCCGTTGGCGTTGGCCAGCACGCCCGGCTCGAAGTGGCGCTCGCCCTTCTGGATGGCTTTTTCGATGTCGAGCGTTCCGACGACGCGGTCTTCGGTGGCCGACACGGGCAGGTTGACAAAGGGGATGGGGCGGATGTCGAAAGGCAGGTCACGGCCATCGGAGGCGCGTTCCTTGCACTCGGTACACCAGGTGTTGGGCTGGTCGGGGTCGCAGCCAAAGCGGCATTCCTTGACGGCTTTTACCTTGGGCAGCAGGGCCGCCAGGGCGCGGGCGGCGGTCGATTTGCCCGTGCCGCGCTCACCGCGAATCAAGACCCCGCCGATGCGGGTATCGACAGCGTTCAAAATCAGGGCGCGCTTCATGCGCTCCTGGCCGACAATTGCAGTAAATGGATAAATGGTTGGCATAAATGTTTCCTCGGAATAAAGATTATACTGCTTTTTTACGCTAACGTATCTCAACCGAGTACACGCCCGTCTCGCGGGTGAAGCGGGTGGTGCCGCTGACTACCAGGATGATTTCGTCGACCCCGCCGCCGATGCTGACCGGAATTTCGATGGACTGGTCGGCGGGCAGTTCAAGTTTTTCGATGCGTGTTTCACGGCCCTTGTAGATGAGCGTCAGACGGAAGGTTTGCGGCAGCAGGTTCTGGACGCGGGCAAAGCCCTCGGCCTGCCAGCCGCCGTCGTCACCCTCGAAATCGGTGAAGTAATCCAGCGCCGGGACGTTGATGTCGTCGAGCAGGAATCCCTCGCCATGCACCGCCGCATCGGTGACGTATTCGAAGCGCAGCAGGACTTCCTTCCCGGCGAACTGCGAAAGGTCAACCGTTTCCCGAATCCAGGCGTTGGTCACGCCGTTGTAGCCCCAGCCGTACGAGTTACCGGAGGGGTCTTCGGCTGTACCGGAGGGCGTAATGACGATTTGCCAGGTCTCGCCACCATCCTCGGAGGCGACCAGGTAGACGTAGTCGTAATCTTTTTCGATGTCGTACCAGGTCTGGTAAGAGATTTCAATGGGACCTGAGACCTGCGAAAAATCGAAGGCGCGGGTCAGGGTCATGTTCGATTTGTCGCCCTTGTTCGACCAGAAGGCGTAGCGGCCTGAGTAGGCGTCAGCGCCGGGGGGCAGCAGGCGGGTCTGGGTGGAGCCTTCAAACCGCAGGCTGAAATCGCCCTCGCAAACCAGGCGGATGTAGTCGGTGCCGTATTGTTTGACGGTGCGGCCTTCCAGCGTGGCGGGACAATCTTGAACGGTTTCCGTGGCCGAGGCCTGGGGCGCGCGACTGTAGCGCTGGTAGGCATAGCGCCCGTCCAAAATGCGCGAATCGCCGAGGTAGTTGGCGAGAGTCCAATCCACAAAAAAATCGTCAGCCTGGATGAGCAGTCCATTGAGCGGGTCGAGGGCCTCGATTTCGCGCAAAACGGCATCGACGCTGTCGAGGCCGTTTTCGGGGTGGCGCACCAGGGACTTGGTGGCTTCCTCGCCCAAACGGTCGAGAAAGTAAGCCGTGAACAGGAAACTCGCCCCATAATGCGGGGTGGTTCCGCCGGGGTTGTTGGGCCAATCGTTGAGTTGCAGGTCGGGGTTGGAAATGAAGGAAAAATCGAAGCCGCCCTGGTCATAGCCGTTGAGCAAAACCGCCAGTTCAGAGAATCCCTCGTTGAGCCAGGCCGTTTCGTTGCGGTCCTGGTACCAGTGAATCATGTGCTGGAATTCGTGCGCGATAACCCCATAGGTAAAGGGGTCAGACAGGCGAACCGTGTCGGAATTGAACAGGAACATTTCGTGAGCGTTGGAATATTTATGCGCCAGCGGGTGGACGGCGTCTGCCGAGGAAAAATAACCGGCCAGTGAGCGGCCAAGTCCGCTGGCGTACAGGATGTGAATGCGCGGGTCTTCATCGACACCGGGGTTGGGTTCGGAGCCGAAAAATTCGCGAGTGGTCGGGTAAATTTTACGGTCGAAGGCCTCGGCCAGGTCGCGCAATTCCCGCTCGTTGTAGCGGACGTCGTCCTGAATCCAGAAGTACGAACTGGGCGTCAGGTAGCGCAGGGTGGCGGTAATCTGGAAACTTTCATTGGTATCGACATTCGTGACCCAGAATTGTTTCGAATCACCCACAGCAAACGGCCCGCTGGGATAGGTCTCGGGGATATTGGCAATTCCCGACAATCGACGGGCCAGGTCGCGCGGGTCGTTAATCGGGATGATGGTATTTTGCAATACGGACAGCGTATCGAGCGGAATTTCCTCGACCGGGGTGCGCTCGACCGCCGCCGGGGTGGGCGTAACCAGGTCGGACGAGTAGTTTTCATCATAGGGAACGGTTTCATACCGGCTGATTTCTTCACCGAACACGGTAAATCCATAATAACCGCCGACAGCCAGGATTAAGCAGCAGCAACAAATGGTAAAAGAGAGCAATAAAATGATGGTTATCGGGGAAGTCCAAAAACTTTTGTTTTCCATTTTTAAGAGACCTTGTCGGTGTGTTTCCCGGCCAGCCCGAGCCAGAATCGGGTCAGGAACCAGGCCGCCAGCCCGGCCAGCGCAATCAGGCCGAGGAAGAAGAGGATGACCGCCGAGATGCCGGAATTGAAAATCGGCGAGGGCGGCGGGTGCATGACGTAATCGGCGTTCGAGAAAGTGTACAGCAGGGCAGAAATAAACAGGATATTGCCCCAGGCCGTCACCCAGGGAAGGTTGAACAGCCACAGCCCAACCTGCAAGAGCAGCCCGGCAACGGCAAAGGTCAGCGCCAGGCGGAAGCGCGGCTCAGCCAGGAAGAGTCCATTCCAGTTGGCCTGCATGGCCCACAGCGAAAGCGGCAGGTACGTGACCCAGAAGACGATGCCGGTGCGCCCCAGGGCAGCCGACCAGTCGTAAAAAGCGGATTGGCGGTTGGAAAGAGCGCCGACCCTGGCGGCCAGCAATCCCAGCGCCCCGGCCAGCGCAGCGGCAATAAAAGCTGCTTCAGTGGCCAGCACCCAGGCCCCGTGCAGGTAGACGATGCGCACGCTGGGGCCGAGCGATTTCTCCTCCGGGCCAAGCAGGGAGAGCAGGGCTATTAACCCCAGGGTGGCAAAAAAGGCAAACAATGGATTTTGGGCGAGTTTTTTCATGGGCCTGATTTTACCCGCAATCAGGAATCGGAAAACGCCGAACTGCCAATACAAAAGCAAGCCCGCGCAGACAAAGCGGGCTTGCTTTCCATATCAAAGACAAAAGTTTAGCAGCTGTTAAGCGCCGCCGAGGGTGCAAGTTACCCCCAGCACCTCATAAGAAACGATTGTGACGCTTTCGAAGGCTTCAACCCAGACTATGTGGAACGCAATGATTTCATCAATGGTCATACTCTGGGACGGGTAAATACTTGTCCAGCCGATATAATCGTTCCCGTCAGAATCATAGAGAATGATGTCAACCTTTTCATAGTGGTCCGGCGGGCATTCGGCAAAACCGGTCGCAGCCCACTTGCCGGGAACCTCGGCACTGAAGGTCTGCCCGTTGAAGAAGATGACCGCAGTCTCGCCGACATACGGGTTGAGGGATTCCATCGTGCAGGAAACATGGTCATCGTCCCTGAAGTTGCAGTACAGGTCGATGGTCTTGCCGCCCACAGTCAGGGTGTGGCCTTTCAGGTCGGCGGGCTTCCAGGTGCCGGTCACCTTGAAGACCACCGCCCAGCCCTTGACGGGCACAAACCTCAGGTCGACCAGTGTGGCCGTTTTCCCCGCCGCCAGGGCATTGATGGATGGCAGGAAAGACGATAACAGCAAACTGGCTATCATCAACAAAAACAGCAATTTCTTTCTCATTTTTTATTTCTCCCTTTCGTTAAATACAAAAAGAACACGATGTATAAGATTATATTTGTCTTAATTGAAATTTCAATAGGCAATATTCAGATTAAAAAATCTATCCCCGCTTTTGGCGGCTTGTGGTAAAACTCTGCTAATCAGCAATAACAAATCGCCCACCCTGACCGGAGGACTCCCATGCCCAAAATCAACAGCATCAACCATGTCGCCATTGTGGTCGAAGACATGGAAAAATCCCTGCATTTCTGGCGCGACGCGCTGGGAATCGAACTGCACGAACTGCGCGATGTGCCCGCCGAGGCCAGCCAGGTGGCTTTCCTGCCTGTGGCAGGCGCGGAAATCGAACTCGTCCGCCCGACCAGCGACGATTCAGGGCTGGCCAAATACCTGGCCAAACGCGGACAGGGCATGCACCACGTCTGCCTCGAGGTGGACGACATCGAAGGCATGATGGCTCAGTTGAAAGGCAAAGGCATCCGCCTGATTAACGAAGAACCGCGCACTGCCGCCGACGGCAAACGCTACGCCTTCATCCACCCTGAAAGCACCAGCGGCGTGCTGGTCGAGTTGTACGAAATTTAAAATTCGGGGCGGAAAAGACTTCCGCCCCGAATCTCATCACTATTCCCTATTCCCCACTCCCTATTCCCTAATCTCGAATACGCTTCCGCTGCTTGCGCCCTGTACTTCGGGGAAGTAGGTCATCCAGGCGCGGGCGGGCAAAACGCGGAACTCACCCGGCAGCGAGGGGATGAGCGTGTAACTGAGCACATACGTCCCGGCAGGCAGGTAATCGCTCGTCCACTGGATGTGGTCGCTGTAAATGCGCGGAGTGTCGAAGTACCACCAGCCCCAGCCCACGGCGTAGGGGTCGTCGGGCGAGAAGAATTCGACTTCGAGCGACTGCTCACCCTGCTGGCTGGTTTTCAGGGACGGGTTGACAATTTCCGCGCCCGCCGGGGCAAAATCTTCCACGTTCAGGTAATACACATCGTTCGGCAGGCTCAGGCTGACCCGCACGGTGATTTTCCCCACCGTTTCGGGGCGCAATTGCCAGGCTTCAATCGGCTGGCAGGGGGAAATGCTGCAATCGAAATATTCGCGGCTGACGGCAATGCCCTTGTTCAAGGCAGGCGCACCCTCCGCCGGGCGCAGGACATTCAGGATGGCGCGGTAATACAGTTTGCCATTCCCCGCCTCGCGCAGGATTTTCAACTCATTCGGGTCGTTCAGGTACAGGCCGCTAAACGGCGTGGTGGATGTGACCGTCGTCAGCGTTTGCGGGCTGGCAGCCTGTCCGCGCGCCGCCTCGACGCCGTTCAGGGTCGCACTGAAGGGGAAATTGGCCGCAAACTCGCCCGTGCCGACCAGCGCGCTCGAAAGGGCGCTCAGCACCCAGGCGTTTTGCATCGCCCCACCCCAATCGCGGGTTGCGGAGCGATTGGCCGCCAGGTAACGGACGGCGTCGTTGAGCAGCGGCGAGGCCGGGTCGGCCTGCCCCATTGCATGGACAATGACCGCCGTCGTGTAAAGCGGCGTACCGGGCAAGCGCCAGTCACGGACGGGGGCATCCCAAAATGCGCCGGTCGAGGAGCGGTTGGCAGTCGCCGCCAGGTTTACCAGCAGCAGGCGGGCTGGCTCGCGCTCGTCCATGCCCAGGTAAGCCAGGGCCAGGTAACCCTGTCCCAGCGGGCTGAGGCGCTCGCGCCGTTCGTACAGTTCGTCAATCGGCAGTTGCGGCTGGCTGGCTGTTTTCAGGCTGCCCATCGGCCTGCCAATCGGTGAGCCGTAATAGGCCAGCATGAGGAAGGCCTGCTCGTCGAGGTTGACTCCTGGCGCATCCAGGTCGAGGGCAATCTGGGCAGAGAGATACTCCCTGGCCCGGCTGAGGGCAAAATCGTAATTGCCCGGTTCAGGCCCGGCCACCTGCGCCAGGGCATAGGCTGCATAGGCGCTCAGGAAGGGGTCGCTGGGATTTTCGCCCCACATCCCGCGCCGGTACCAGTTCCAGCCGCCGTCGTTGTTCTGGAGGTTCGCCAGTTTGCCCGCCCAAGTCTGGACGGCGCGCTCGCGCCCGGCCAGGTCTGCGGCGGGAATGCCCGCCTCACGCAGGGCCGGCAGAATCGCCAGGTTCGCCAGCAGGTAGGAGGCTATCTCCTCGTTGCTCGAAAAAGCATCCGGTTCGGGCAGACTGTCGGCGGCGCTGAGCAGGTAAGCCCCCAGCGAAGGCGCAAGTTCGAGGGTCAGGTCGCCGCCCAGGGGTGTGAAGCTTCGGGGCAGGCTGACGATTTCGGTCCGCGACCCGGCTGCGGGTAGCACGCCCGCGGTGACAAAGGCCTGCGGCGCGGTGTAACGCAAAATCGGAATCGCGCCGTCGTTCGGGCGGGTGGCATCCGTCAAATCTCCCGACTTGACCGAAAAGACCAGGTCGGCGGAAAGGGCCTCGCCCGCCGTCACCCACCAAGAGACCAGCGCGCGGCCGTTGGCAGGCACATCGACCTGCTGCGCGGCGGTTCGCGGGTCATCGAGACTGACACCGCTGGCTTTCAGGCTGACCTCGGCCCTGAGCGGGCTGGCGGTGGTATTGTTGACGTAAGTCGAAATCCGCGCCCGGTCGCCGACCACAAAGTAGCGTGGAACAATGGGGCGCAGCAGTAAGTCTTTGCTGGTGACCAGGTTCAGGCGCGCCGCGCCAACGCGGGTCTGGCGGTCAAGACCGCGCGTGTCCACCTGCCAGGTGGTCAGGCTGTCGGGCAGGGTCAGCGTAATTCGGGCCGAGCCATCGGCGTTGGTAACGAAGGTCGTCCACAGGGCCGTATCGGGGAAGTCCTCGCGGATGGCTGCCAGGGCTTCGCCGCCGCCCCCGCCGCCCATGCCGCCAATCGGCTGGAAATAACGCTTGGCATAGACGACGCTGGTCAGGCCAGTATGCACCGCCAGCGGCTGGAGGTCGTAAAAAGCCGGGACGATGTCACGCGCGTTGGGGTCGGCCAGCGCCAGGGCGGCCAGGTCGACCACTGCCAGTGAAAACTCTCCCTGCACCGGCTGGCCTTTCGAGTCGCTGACGCGCAAATCAAACTGCACGCTCTCGCCAGGGCTGGCCTTTTCGGGCGTGGCCTTGAGTTCCACATTCAGGATAAAGTTGCCGGGGTCGACTTCCAGATTGACGTATCCCTGACGGAATTGGACATCCGGCCCGAGCAGGGTAACAGAAACATAGGTATTGGGCGCGTTGTCGTCGCTGAGCGGAATGCTGACGCTCTCGCCGCCCGGCGCAACCTGCAAAATCCGTGAAGAGAGAATCGCACCGCGCTCGGTCGTCACCAGCGCCCGAACCGATTCGTCGAAGGGGTTGGGGATGAACACCCCGGCGGTCTGCCCGGGCTGATAACTGGATTGGTCTGCCGTCAAGCGAATCTGGCTGAAGGGCATCACCGGCCAAATGGCCTGGCCCTGCCCGCCAACCCATACCAGGGTTTCGCTGGCGTTGCCGTCCACCGCGACGCGCAGGAGATAAGTGCCCGGCGCGGAGGGCGTAAAGGAGACTTCGGCCAGGCCGTCGGCCCCGGTGCGAACCTGCCTGTTCTCGAGCGGCGTGACCTGCTTGTCGTAACGCGGGTACGGGCTGGATTCATCGCCCGGCCTCATCTTCCAGGCAACTTGCTGGAAATCGACCTGCAGCGTCCGTCCACCCTGCGGAGTCTTGTCCAGGTTGACAACGGTCAGGGTAAAGCCCAGCGGCGTCCCGGCGCGCCCGACCCACTGCGCCGGGCGAATTCCGGGATAAAAAGCCGCCGGGTGCAGGATAGCCGATTCGCGCGCGCTGAGCGGAAATCCGCCCGATTCGCTGGCGGTCACTTCGAGCATAAAACTAGAGGTGCCATTAATTTGCAGGTCATCAAAAACCAGGTTCGCTGCGCCATCTGTTCCGGTGCGGCCCTCGCCGCTGGCAACTTCGATGCCATAGCGGCCGCTCCACATCCCCAGCCAGTCGGCCACATATTCGCCGCTCTGGAAGCCGGGGATGGAAAAATATTCCGGCTCACGGTACAGTTTCCAGGTAAAGGGCAAGTCGGCGGCGGGCGCGCCGAAGAAGTAATCGGCCCGAACCGTTGCCGTCAGCGGCTGCCCGGCCAGGCCTTCACGAGGGGTCATCGCCACCGACAAGTTGATTTCAGGCTTGCGGTAATCGGCCACGCCGAAAGCCAACTCGAAAGTTTCATCACCGCCCCAACGGTTCTTGTCGCCTATCACCTGGATGACCCAACCGCCCGGGCCGGCATTCTCAGGCAGGTTGAACTGCCCGCTGAACGTTCCATACTCCGAGAAGGTTATCGGCGCGCCGGACACCTCCGTCCCGCGCTCGTCCCTCAGGACAACCCGCCATTGCGGCTGCGGCTGCAAGTCGCTGTAACGCCCATTAAAGGCCTGCCGGGCAATCCCGCGATACGACACCTGCTGGCCGGGGCGGTAAATTGGCCGGTCGGTGTAGAGGTACACCCGATTATGTTCACCGGTATAAAAATCAACATACAGGTCGAACTCCCAGGGCGAAATGCCAACATCAAAGTGAGTGGCCGCCATGCCGAACCAATCGTCGCCGGGCTGGCCGAGCACAACGTAATAATTCTCGCTAATATCCAGCCTGTTGTCGAAGCGCGGCTGCCACAGGCCGCTGGCATCCGTCTGGCCGCTGGCAAGCAGGCCGCCATTCCGGTCATACAAGCCAATCGGGGCCGAGGCAACCGGCTGTCCGCTGCGCAAATCGACGGCCCAGGCCAGGGCGCTATCCGCCGCCAATTTCAGCGTCAGGTTGACGTTGCTCGAAAGCACAGTCATCGGCTGCGGGCGGAAAGCGCCGCCCAGCAGGCTCGAATCGACGCGCGTAAAATACAGGCCGGGCGGCAGGCTGTCATCCTCGGTCAACGGAGCGTTGTAAACGCTTGTGCCGCTGCCCGCATTCGGACTCAGGGCCAGCGTCCAGGGCCGGGCAGGGACAAAATTCTCACGCTCCTGGTAGGCATTCTCCAGCCTGAAAAAGTCGGACAGCGAAATCGCGCCGGTGGTAATGTCCAAGAAAGCCAGGTTGGTCACCTGGATTCCCACATGCGGGTCTTCGGGGCGCACAAAAAACACCGGCAGGTAGGCCAGGCTCAATCCCGGCTCAGGCGGGCTGCTGCGAAAACGGAAGGTGTACGCCTGCCCCAGGCGCATCCCCCACTTGTCGGCCAGGTCGCCCGAAACAGAAGCCGTGTAAAGCGTATCGGGGTTGAACTCGCCATGAATATAGAGCGCGCCTTCATAAATATAAACGCGCACATCGCTGGCGGTCGGGCTGACCATAACCATCTTTTCGATTTCATCAGCCGTGTACTCGCCCACCGGCGCGGTCAGGAAAATCTCGACCCGCTCGCTGTAAGGTTTGGCCCCGCCGTCGAAAGGCGTGGTGTAGGCAATCGCAAAGTTTGGAACACTGGTGTAATTGCGCTGGATGCCGGCCTGCAAACCCAAGCCGCCGCGCGAGCGGGATGCGGACGAGAGGCGCAGGCTGTACGCCGCAGAGCGGACCAGGCGACCCGCAGGCTTGAATACCGTTTGGGTGGCGTTTTCGTTCCATTCAAAGGTTCCGTTAACCGCCCCACCCGGGCCGTCGAGGCGCAAATCGGCCTCCACGCTGGCCCGGTCCATCGGCTGGTTGAAGGTGACGGTAAATGCCGGTTCGAGTTCCAGGTCGAGCTGGTCGGAGGGGCTAATCTCGACCACGCGCGGCAGGGAGGTGCGAAAAGCCCAGGCCGGGGCATTTTCGAGTTTCAGCCCGGCCAGGCTTTCCAGCGCAGGGTTGACCCGCACGGTATAGTCCGCGCCGCCGTCCAGGCCTGGGTCGGGGTAAAAGATGTAGGTGCTGGTGTTCAGCCATTCGCCGCGTCCGTTCACCGGCGGCTCGATGCTGAACCCGGCAGGCAGCCCGGCAGAATCGCTCCCAAGCGGCACGACCGGCTGGTTGAAAGCCACCACAACCGCCGAATCGGTACGGATGTCTTCGCCATCGGCGGCGGGCAGGGTCTGGGTGACAGCCAGGGCCGGGGCGGTGAAAAACCCGGCAGTCCAGGGTTCGAGCAGGACCAAACCGTTCGCGGCTGTCGCGCCAATGGACAGGCTAAAGGTCACGGGTGAATCCGCCGGGAGCGGCTGGAGCGGGGTAAAGGTCAGGGTCGAATCGTCAATCCAGGTGTAGATGCCCTCGCCCTTATCCATCTTCAAGGCCGCTTCGACCGAGGCGCGGTTCATCGGCTGGTTGAAGAAAAAAGCAATTCCCTGCTGGACGCCAACCTGGCTGCCCGCAGGCGGGTCGGTTTCGACAATGGCGGGCGGCAGCGGCAGGGGTGTGGCGGTCGGCGTCGCCAAAAAGGGGACGTCGATTTCGACCGGCGCGGTGAAGTTGCAGGCCAGCGCGAGGCTGATAAGCAGGGCAAAAATGGCAGAGACAAAACGCGATGTGCGGGACATATCTCTCCTCCGGGAGAAACGCAGGCTTTCGCCTGCAAACAACGATACATCAACTATTTTGATTATACAGCGGCGGGGCAGAAAGCCAATAACCAGTATAATCAAGAAAATTCTTGGAGATACCGATGAAAATCCTGGTCACAAACGACGATGGTGTGCAGGCGCCCGGCCTGCTGGCGCTGGCCCAGGCCATGCGCAGGCTGGGCGAGGTGACCGTGCTGGCCCCCGACCGCAACTGGAGCGCCAGCGGGCACGTCAAAACCATGGAACGCCCCCTGCGGGTGCGTGAAACCCGACTGGCCGATGGCTCACCCGCCTACACCAGCGACGGCGCGCCCTCCGATTGCGTGGCCCTCGCCATCCTGGGCGTTTTGGACGAAAAATATGACCTGGTGGCGTCGGGCATCAATCCCAATGCCAACATCGGCCACGATGTAACCTATTCCGGCACAGTCACCGCCGCAATGGAGGCGGTCATCTGCGGCGTGCCGGGAATCGCCGTTTCGCTCAATTCCCCGCCCGAACACGGCGAAATCGACTACACCCCGGCTGCCAACGCCGCCCTGCGAGTAGCCGAACAGGTGGCGGCGCGCGGCCTGCCCGCGGGGGTACTACTCAACGTCAACGTGCCTTACCTGAGTGAGCAGGAATTGAAGGGCTACCTGGTTACCCGCCAGGGACTACGGGTCTATCGCGATGCGCTGGTACGCCGCAATGACCCGCGCAACCGTCCATATTATTGGATTGGCGGCGACTTCCCGACCGGCATCCCTGAAGATGGCACCGATGTCGGCGCGCTGGCGGCGGGCTACGTCTCGCTGACGCCCCTGCAACTCGACCTGACCGCCCGAAACGCGCTCGAAAACCTGAAAACCTGGGAGTTCTAAACATGCCCGCATTCACTTCCCCGTCCAACCCGGCAGATTTCAACGCCCGCGTCTGGCAGGTTGTGCGCCAGATTCCGCCCGGCAGGGTCATGGCCTACGGACAGGTTGGCGCGCTCGTTCCCGTCCCTGACAGCATGAGCCTGAAAGACTACGACGCCTTCCGCGCCCGCTGGGTCGGCGGTGCAATGGCCGCCTGCCCGGAGGGTGTTCCCTGGTGGCGGGTGGTCAACGCGCAGGGAAAAATCAGTCCGCGCCCGGGGGCCGAGAAGCAGCGCGCCCTGCTCGAAGCCGAGGGGGTCGTCTTCGACACCAAAGACCGTATCGACCTTTCCCGCTTTGGCTGGCATCCTGACGAAGGGCAAAACGAAAAAACCCTAACATTATTTTAAGAAAAACCTCTTGCATTTTTGCACGCATAGGGGTAATATATAGAAGACAGACGTCAGGGTGCCCCCCTCACCCTGGCGTCTGTCATTTAAGTCTACTTTCAGGGGATTATTGCCAAAACCAACTACCCTGAATTAAAATCAAGCCGGAGAGACTCTATGGAGACGACGAATAAATCCCCGCGCTGGAACGCTAGCACCAAACTAATCGCCGGGTTAACCCTGGTGGCGATTGTTGGTTTCCTGCTGGCCCGGTTCCAGGGCATTTTGCCGCCGTTGATTATGACTTTCCTGCTGGTGTACCTGCTTTACCCGGTGGCGAATTTCCTCAAAAACAGGCTGCGTTTCGCCTGGGGGCTGGCCGTCCTGGTGGTTTACCTGGTTCTGATTTTGCTAATTCTGGGCCTGGCAACCATCAGCGGATTCGAACTGGTGTCGCAGGTACAAAGTCTCATCAGGACGGTCGAAACCAGCCTGAGCGAACTGCCCGAACTGGCCCAGCAAATTTCTGAAATCAATTTCCAGGTTGGGCCATTGGTCTTCGAGATGAGCGCCCTCGACCTGGACACCCTCAGCGGACAGTTGATAGACGCCGCGCGGGCCATGCTGGGACGCACCGGCGAGGTCATTGGCACAGTCGCCGGGACAGCCCTCAGCTCGCTGGCCTGGACAGCCTTTGTGCTGCTGATGTCCTTCTTCATCCTGTCCGAAAGCCGCGGCCTGCCCGGAGGCATCCTGAACATCAATGCCTACGATTACGCCAACGACCTGAACCGCGCCAAGCAGGAACTGACCAAAATCTGGAACGCCTTCCTGCGTGGACAGATTATCGTCGCCAGCCTGGCAATACTTGTCTACACGCTGGTTTTAAGCACCCTCGGCGTGCGATACGCGCTCGGTCTGGCCCTGTTGACCGGCGCGGCGCGCTTCCTTCCTTATGTCGGCCCGGCCATCGGCTGGACGGTTATGGCGCTGGTGGCTTTCTTCCAGGCTTACAAGCCTTTTGGCCTGTCCGACGTCGCCTATACCCTGATAGTGATGCTGGTTGCCTGGGCCATCGACGCCGTTTTCGATAACATCGTTCAGCCGCGCATCATGGCAGACGCTTTGAAAGTCCACCCGGCGGCGGTGCTGGTGGCGGCCATCATTGCCCTCGACCTGCTCGGCGTTTTAGGAGTTATCGTTGCCGCCCCGATGCTGGCCACCCTGCAACTCGCCGGTCGTTATGTCATCCGCAAAATGCTCGACATCGACCCCTGGCAGGGATTCGAGGACAGTCACCCGCCTGAGCCTTTGCGCAAACAAATCAGCGACAAAATCGAAATCGTTAAGGCTTTATGGCAAAAACTGACCAAAAAGCCTGTAAAATAGTCAGGGATGCTATAATTTGCTTAATATTGCGAAAGGAGTTGACAATGCCTAAGAATACCGAACCCACAACCGAAACCCTGGCCGAAACCGAGAACTACCTGGTCTGGAAAGCGGACGAACCCGATGGCGAAACCACCTATCATGTCGAGTTGGGGAACCTGACCATTCATTTCTTCAAGGAAGAGTGGGAAGAATTCCTGGCCCTGGCCCGCGCCCTGGAGGACTAATCCGTTCGCGGAACAAAAAAGCAAACGCGCCCAGCCTGAAAGCCGGGCGCGTTTGCTTTGGGCGGTTGTGTGCTACCGTCGGTCGTCTTTGATGAAGGCCGTCAGGACAACACTGACAATGCTGACCACCAGGCCGCCCAGGAAGGCAGGCCAGAACCCGTCCACCGTGAAGCCGATGCCGAAATTCAGGCCAATCAGACCGGTCAGCCAGAACAAGAGGGTGTTAATCACCAGCGTGAACAGCCCCAGGGTCAGGATAATCAACGGGCAGGTCAGGAATTTGAGCAGGGGGCGTACCAGAGCGTTCAACAGGCCAAAAATCAGCGCCAGGCCCAGGTAAGAAACCCAGGTTGTCCCCGGCAGGGGCAATATCCCCGGAACCAGGCTGACAGCAGCGTACAGGGCAACGGCATTAATCAGTAAGCGAATCAGGAATTTGTTCATTTTTTTCTCCTTGTTGCGCGAGAGATTCCGGGCCGCAGGCCCTTTGGTCGCGCTATTCTGTTATACGCCCGACCGTCAATTTAGTTGCTGGCCGGGGGCTTCCATCCACAACAGGGTGCGCCGCGCGGAAAAACCGGCAGCGCGGATGGCTTCGTCGGCGGGGCCGGAGGGGTATTCAAGCCCCAGGCCGCGCTGGTGGACAAACGTGCGCCGGGCATACAAGAGCAGTTCGGTCAACGCCTGCGAGTCGGGATGGGGCGGCGCGGCCAGCCAGGCCGACGCCTTGCGGTTTTCGCGCAAACGGCAACTGACCGCCGCGCGCAATTGCCCGTCCTTCTCGACCGCCCATTGCGAAACGTCAATGTCCATCAGCAGGCGGTAAAAACCGTCCCAAAGGCGCGGGCCGAACGAGTCCCACGAGGGCTGGCTGCCGGGATACCATTCCAGGTCGGGCGGATAGCCGCGTTCGAGCCAGTTGCGCTGGGAAGGCCAATCGCCCGCCGCGCGCGGACGGATTTTCAGCCCCGGCCCTGCGGTGTCCTGCGGGATGCCCCCGGAATGGGCAAACCATTCGGTGCGGCGGGTGCGCTCGCGAAAGCCCAGGTCGTGGTAAATGTGAATGGCGGAGGGGTTGTCGTCTCGCACGTGCAGCCAGAGCGAATTTGCGCCTTTTTCGCGCGCCCGCTGCATCGCCATTTCGGTCAGAATCCGCCCGATACCGCGCCCGCGATAATCGGGGTGGGTGGCGACGTTGGCTATCAGGTAGATGCGGCGTCCCCAACGGTGAAAGGGCACCAGGCTGGCGTTGCCGACCACTCGTCCCCCATCCTCCCAGACAAAGCCGGAGAGCGGCAGCGAAATCGCATCCGCCATGTGCGGGGCCCAGTTCAGGAAGTCGCGGTTGCGGGCGTGGCGGCGCATCTCTCCAACCTGGGCGCGCCCGTCTGAATCCAGGGTTTTGTCAAAGCACAATTCAATCAGGTCAGCAACCGCTGACAGGTCGCGCAGGATGTTGAGCGGGCGCGCCTGCCCGAAAGTAGTTGCTGCCAGGGGTAATGTCAGGTTCATTACCTCAATTATAACTTGGGGGCAAAATCGAGTGTAGAATAGACTCATACGCATTTCTTACACCGTTCATTGAGTACGCCTATGCGCCTTTTGCTATAATTCCTTCATTGTGAAGGCCCTGAGGCTGCCCAGAAAACCTGCAGGGTTGAATAAAAGACCAAAGGAAAACCTGCCATGATGCGATTTGACCGCTTTACCGAACGCGCCCAGGAAGCCGCCCAACGCGCGGCGGAAATCATCCAGCGCTACGGGCACAACCAGATTGACACCGAGCACATCCTGCTGGCCTTAATTGAACAGCCCGGCGGGGTGATTCCCCAAATCCTTGAGAACCTAAACGTCAACGCCCAGGCCCTGGCCGACCGGCTGGATGCCACCCTGCGCGCCAGCCCAAAGGCCAACATCTTCGGCGGCGGGGCGGGGCAGATTTTCATCACCCCGCGCGTCAAACGGATTATCGACCTGGCCAACGAGGAAGCCAACCGCTTGAAGGATGAATACATCTCGACCGAGCACATCTTCCTGGCAATTTTGACGGAGCGCAACACCCCCGCAGCCCGAATTCTGGAAACGACCGGAATCACCCGTGAGCGGGTTCACGAGGCTGTCATGCAGTTGCGCGGCGGACAGCGCGTGACCGACCCACAGGCCGAAACCCGCTACCGCACCCTTGAAAAATACTCGCGCGACCTGACCCAGATGGCCCGCGAAGGCAAACTCGACCCGGTGATTGGACGCGATAAAGAGATTTTGCGCCTGATTCAAATCCTTTCGCGGCGCACCAAGAACAACCCCGTCCTGATTGGCGAAGCCGGGGTCGGCAAGACCGCCATCGTCGAGGGGCTGGCGCAGAAAATCGAGAGCAACGACGTGCCGGAGATTTTGAGCGGCAAGAAAGTCGTCGCGCTCGACCTGGGCGCCATGATTGCCGGGTCGCGCTTCCGCGGCGAGTTCGAGGAACGCCTGAAAGCCGTTATCGAGGAAGTCCAGCGCGCCGAGGGCGACATCATCATGATGATTGACGAACTGCACACCGTTGTCGGCGCGGGCGCGGCCCAGGGCGCAATGGACGCCTCGAACATGCTCAAACCGGCCCTGGCGCGCGGTGAGTTGCAGTGCATCGGCGCAACCACGCTGGACGAGTTCCACAAGCACATCGAGAAAGACCCGGCCCTCGAACGCCGCTTCGCCCCGATTTATGTGGACGAGCCTTCGGTCGACGACACCATCAAAATGCTGATGGGCCTGCGCGACCGCTATGAAGCCCATCACAAAGTTCGCTTTTCAGATGACGCCCTGAAAGCCGCCGCCCAACTGGCTGACCGTTACGTAACCGACCGCCACCTGCCCGACAAGGCCATCGACCTGATGGACGAGGCCGCTGCCAAACTGCGCGTGGCGCTCTACTCGATGCCGCCCGAACTCAAGAGCATGAAAAACGACATCGAAAAACTGGCCGCCGAGGAAGAGCAGGCCGGCCTGGCGCGCGAATATGAACGCGCCGCCCAGAAAAAGGTCGACCGCCTGCGCCTGGAGGACGAGTACAAATCCCTGCGCGACCAGTGGGAACGCGAACACCACATCGACGAGGTCGTGGACGTGCAGGACATCGCCGAGGTCGTCCACCAGTGGACGGGCATCCCGGTCACGCAAATGATGGAAACCGAATCGCAGAAACTTCTGCAGATGGAAGAACGCCTGCACGAGCGCATTATCGGCCAGGAAGAGGCCATTCACGCCATCAGTGATGCCATCCGCCGCGCGCGCTCCGGGCTGAAAGACCCGAGCCGCCCGATTGGCTCATTTATCTTCATTGGCCCAAGCGGCGTCGGCAAGACCGAACTGGCCAAGGCCCTGGCCTGGTTCATGTTCGACGACGAAGACGCGATGGTGCGCATCGACATGAGCGAATACCGCGAACAGCACACCGTCAGCCGCCTGTTCGGCGCGCCTCCCGGCTATGTCGGCTACGAGGAAGGCGGACAACTGACAGAGGCCGTGCGCCGCCGCCCCTACCGGGTGGTGCTGTTTGACGAGGTCGAGAAGGCCCACCCCGAGGTCTGGAACTCGCTGCTGCAAATCCTCGACGATGGCCGCCTGACCGACGGACAGGGCAACGTGGTCGATTTCCGCAACACGGTCATTATCATGACCTCCAACCTGGGCACTGAGTTCGTCCGCAAGAGCGGCGCGCTGGGCTTCGTGCAGCGCAATGTCAGTGAAGACGAGCGCGAGTCTCATGAGAAAATCGAGCGGGCGCTGAAAGGCACCTTCCGCCCCGAATTCCTGAACCGCATCGACGAAATTATCATGTTCTCAGCCCTGACAGTCGAACAGATGGAACAGATTGTCGATTTGCAGATGAACGAAGTTCAAAGCCGACTGGATGAATACAAAATAAAGGTCACGCTCAGTCCCGAAGCGCGCACCTGGCTGGCCAAGGAAGGGTACGACCCGGCCTTTGGCGCCCGCCCGCTGCGGCGGGCCATCCAGAAATTTGTAGAAAGTCCGCTTTCGATGGAACTGCTGGGGGGTAAATTCGCCGAAGGCGGCGCGGTTAAAGTAGCCGTAAAAGACGACAAAATCGTGTTTGAATAGCATCCCGCAGAATCAAAAAGTGCAGGCAAAAAGCCTGCACTTTTTGATTTATCCAGCAACGTATCAGGCGAGCGGCTCCCTGAAATCGTAGATGCCGTCGCGGAAGGCCCATTTGCGTCCGCAGCCGGGGCAGTCGAGGTGGTCAGCCCGGTTGATGAGCGGGTGGGTCGTGCATTCGGGACATTGGAAGCAGTCAATGATATTGTGGCTGGCCGAGGCCGCCGGGATAGCATCCCGACCCACGATGGCTTTCACAAACACGCTGGGGGTCAGTTGCCAGAGTGCGCCGGTCGGTTGGACCAGGCCATCCATAGCGGCGAGCAGGCTGGCGGGTAGGAGGCGCTTGAGTATCCCCAACCGGAAGTGGGAAACGGTCAGCGTTTTCTCCAGCCGAAAGCCAAGTTCGGTCATCCACTGACGAATGGCTTTGGGATGAAAGTCGAAATTCAATGCGACGAATTCGACCGGTTCGAGGCTGAAGGGGTTCCAGTCCTGCTTGCCAAGCCAGTAGCGCAGGATGGCTTTCAGGTTGAGTTTGTTGGCAAATTCGAGGATGAAGGCCGCGCCGGGGACGAGTACGCGCCGCACCTGGGCCAGGGCTTTTGGGGCGTCGGCCATGTGGTGCAGGGTGCGAATCATGGTCGCGCCGTCGAACAGGCCGTCGACGAAGGGTATTTTGTAGACATCGGCGGCGACGTAGGTGTAGCGCGGCGAATCGCCAAGGCGCTCGCGGGCCTGGGCCAGTTGGGTGCGCGAGTAGTCGAGCAGGACGATGCGCTCGTAGCCGGTGTAGCGCGGGGTGTTGCGCCCGGCCCCGGCGCCGAGTTCAAGCAAGAGGCTGCCCTGCGCGGGCAGCATACGGCGCAGGGCAATCTCTTCGACTTTGTCTTCGTAGGCCCGGCCGCCTTTGTCCCAGAAGGAGGTTTGGTAGTCGGAGCCTTCGTAATCGCAAACGGGAGGGGAGTCAGTCATCAGTATCCAGTATCCAGTGTTCAGTGTCCAGTGTCCAGTAATCAGTATCCAGTCGTCAGCCTTTAATCTGGTTACTGGTCACTGACTACTGGTTACTGGCTTCTGACCACTGGTCAAGTAAACGGCTTGTTCTTCCTGAATGGAAATAGCCTTGGGGTTACAGAATAAGTCGGCTTTGTTCATCATGCCACCGAGCATACGGCCTATTTCTTCGCATTTTTCGACCAGGTCTTTGGTCTGTTCAAGCGAGATGTAGCCGCAATCCAACGCAATGCCTATCCAGTGTTGGGTTTCGTGCTGCTCGCCATCAGCATCGGTCAGTTTGCTGATGAAATGCTTTTCGTAACGTCTTTTTGCCCACGCTTCGGCAATCTGTGCGCCTACAGAACGAGATGAGCGGCGAATCTGGTCAAACAGGGAATAGGCTTCTTCTTTGGGAAACTCTTTTGTTAGCCCAAAAATCTCCCTTGAGAGCATCCGGGATTTCTTGTACACCAGCAAATCACGAAAACTGTTGACGTGTTCGAGGTCGCTCATAGTCGGATTCCAGTGGTCAGTAATCAATATTCAGCGTTCAGTATCCGTTGCTCACTGGCTTCTGGTCACTGATTACTGGTAACTGACTATCTTCCTATCGCCCGATACTTGAAGCCCATTTCGCGCATGCGGGTTGGGTCGTAGATGTTGCGGCCGTCCATGACGATGGGGCTTTTGAGCAGGGTTTTGATTTTTTCCAAGTCGAGTTGTTTGAACTCGTTCCACTCGGTGACAACGACGAGGGCGTCGCAGCCTTTCGCCATTTCGTAGGGGTCTTTGAACATCTGGACGTCGGGCAACATGGGCGCGGCCACGTCCATGGCGACCGGGTCGTAAGCGCGGACGGTTGCGCCGGAGGCGGCCAGGGCCTGGGCAATATCAATCGAGGGGGCGTCGCGCATATCGTCGGTGTTGGGCTTGAAGGCCAGGCCAAGCAGGCCGACGGTCTTACCATTGGCCGAACCGCCGAGCAGTTCCTCCGTCCAACGCGCGACGGCCTTGCGGCGGTCGTAGTTGACATCGGTGACAACGTTCAGGATGCGCGGGTCGAGGCCTTTTTCCTCGGCCATGTAGGCCAGGGCCAGCACGTCTTTGGGGAAGCATGAACCGCCCCAGCCAAGACCGGCATCCAAAAAGTGGCGTCCGATGCGGGCGTCATAGCCCATGCCGGCGGCGACTTCCTTGACATCCGCGCCGTAGGCTTCGCAGATTTCAGCAATTTCGTTGATGAAGGAAATCTTGGTCGCCAGGAAGGCGTTCGAGGCGTACTTAATCATCTCGGCAGTGCGCAGGTCGGTGATGACAATCGGCGCGCGCAGGGGCAGGTGCAGTTGGGCCACTTTGTTGGCAGCCTCGCGGTCGAAGGAACCAATCACGGTGCGGTGCGGCTGTGTAAAGTCGCCGATGGCCGAGCCTTCGCGCAGGAATTCGGGGCAGGAAACCACCGCAAAATCCATCGGCTGGGGCTGTTCGCGCTTGACGATATCTGCCACCCAATCGCCGGTGCCAATCGGGACAGTCGATTTGTTGATGATAACCAGCGGGGCTTTCATGTTTTTGGCAATCGATGTGGCCGCCGAAGCAACATACTGCAAATCGGCCTCGCCGTTCACGCCGGAGGGCGTGCCGACCGCAATGAAAGCGAATTCGCAATCTTTGAGGGCCTCGGCATAATCGGTGGTAAACGACAACCGCCCGGCTGTGACGTTACGCCGCACCAGTTCTTCGAGTCCCGGCTCGTAAATGGGCATGATACCTTTTTTCAGGTTTTCGATACGCTCCTGGTTGACATCCAGCGCAATCACCCGGTTTCCCAGGTCTGAAAAGCAAGCGCCCGTCACCAGGCCAACATAGCCAACACCAACAACGCAGATTTGTTTCATAGGTTCCTCTTTATGCAACTACATTTGGATTTTATGATTTTTAGAAAAAGCCATAGCCCCGAATGCCCAAAAAGGCCAGCACCCCAAAAATAAACAGGACTATCAATGCGGCGGTCGCCGCCTGTATGTTGCCATGCTCATCGGTCAACTGGAAATAAGGGTACACGCCCTCGACAATCAATTTCGGGCCCCCGAACCAGGTAAACATCAGCCCGCCCAACAGGCCGCCCAGGTGTCCCCAGTTGTCGATGCCCGGCTGCAGGCCAATCACAAAGTTGACCCCTGCAATAAACAAAACGCTTTGCAGGGCCGAGCGCGCCTGCCCACCGAACAACTCACGATGACGATACAGGAAAAGCCCCTGGGCGCCGAGCAGGCCGAAGACAGCCGTCGAAGCCCCCAGCGAGGGATTCGGCGTCAGCAGGAAGGAGAACACATTTCCGGCAAACGCCCCGGCCAGGTAAAGCCCCAGGTAACGACCATGCCCGAAGAATCGCTCGAGGCCGCTGCCAATCACCACCAGGGCATACATATTGAATCCAATGTGCAGGATGGACCCGTGCAAAAGGGCCGGGGTGAAAAGCCGCCACAGCTCCCCATTGACAATAAACTGGTTGATTTTCATCCCAAAATAGGCCGGGACGTCGGTGCCAAACACAACTTCGCTTAACATCTGGGCCAGGTAAACCAGCACGGTCAAGCCCAGGATGACATAGGTCACATACGGCACAGACTGGGGCAACGCCACCCGCGCCGGCTGCGGCGGGGGATACTCACTTTGCGGATATTGCTCTTCGTACATTAAAGACTCACATTCCTTTGCTTTACACGGTGATGCTCGGCAGAAATAATCGCCCGGATGGTATCCACCGTCTCGTCGAGAAAAAATTCACGGTTAATGACCACATAATCAAACTCGTCCACCCGCTTCAATTCCTGGCGGGCAGTGGCAATGCGCAGGCTCAAACTTTCCGCCGTTTCGCTCTTGCGGGTTTCAAGGCGGTGCACCAAATCGTCGGCGTTTTCGGTGGTCAGGAAGATGAGAATCGCATCCGGCGCGAGTTTGCGCAGGGTGGCCGCGCCCTGCACGTCGATACGCATAATAACATCCTTGCCGCTGGCCAGGGCTTCGCGCACCTGCTGCTTGGGGATGCCCTTGTAATCGTTGTAAACGATGGCATATTCCAGCAATTCGTCCTCATCTATCATGTGGGCAAACTCTTCCTTGGACAGGAAAAAGTAATCGACCCCATGCACTTCGTTGGCGCGGCGCGGGCGGGTGGTGGCCGTGACCACAAAGTGAAACGGCAACTCACGCTCCTTCATGCGCTGAAGGACAGTATCCTTGCCAACGCCCGAAGGGCCGGAAACAACAATCAATAAGGGTTGGGGATGGAGGACATCGAATTCGTCAGTCATCCTGCTATTTTACCGCCAAACTGGCCTTCCTTTTGGTGAGATTGGACGCGGACTCCCCCGCGCCTGCCCCGGCGATTCTCAAGCAGATTCCACGCCCAGGCGTTGGTTCCTGCGCCAGAGAAAGATGGCAGCCGCCAGCAGGGCAATCCCCAGGGCCAGGCCGCCAAAGTTGGAAAGGAACTCGCTGACCAGTTCCCACTGGCTGCCGAAGGCGTAGCCCAGGCCGCCGTACAGGAAAACCCAGGTAGACTCGCCCAGGAACATGAACAGGAAAAACTTTCCAAACGGGTAGCGGCTGCCCCCCGCCAGCAGGTTGACCGGCACAGCCAGCGCCGTAAACAGGAAACGCGAGAAATAAATCGAGGCCCCGCCCTGGCTGTTGAAAGTTTCGCGGGCCGTCTCCCAGTGTGGTGACTGCTCGAGGAAATCGCGAACCCGGCCACGGGTGAGGAAGCGTCCTATCCCAAAGCCCAGGCTGTCGCCCAGCGCCACGCCAGTCAATCCCCAGAGAGCAGCCAGCCGCCAGTCCATAAATTCCTGGCGGGCAAACGCGCCTGCGGCAACCAGAATCAGCGACGCGGGCACAGGCAGGCCCGCCGCGCCAACCAGGAGGAAAAACGCCAGCGCCGGGGCGCCGTACGTCAGCAACAGGGACAGCCCCAGTTCGCCCAGCGATTCGGTCATGGCGGCGACGGGGCCTCCGGCGGATTGGGCGGACGCGGAGGCCGTTCCTGCTGGTACTCGATGATAACCTCGCGGGTGCGGGTCAGGACGTAGCCCGGCTGGTCGGGGTAATAGGTGCGGTTAATCTCTTGCAGGCTGCGTTTTTCGTTCCCGGCGGCGGGGATTCCCAATTTTTCGTACAGGTAATCGGGCGGCAGGCGAAACGCCTTCGAAAGGTAAGCCGGGGTCATCCAGCCGCGAATATCCTGCGGGTTGGGCTTTTCGGGGTGGAAATCGCCGCCGCGCAGGTGAAAAAATGCCCGGCCAGCGCGCAGGCCAAAAAACACGACCAGCGCAAGGCCAAGCAGGAGCAGCAAAACCTGTACCCAATTTTTAGGCAAGGATAACTTCCTCATGCCGCGAGTATACCCTAGGCCTTGCGCCCCTCGGCCTCAAAGCCGGGAATTTTGACTCGCGCCTCGGCCCATTTCAGGAAGGCATCGAGCAGGTAGACGACCGCCAGGTAAACCAGCGCGACAGTCACATAAGCCCCAATCGGGTTGTAGGTGCGGGCGGCGATGGTCTTGCCGACCGCCATCAACTCAGGCACGGCAATCAGGAAGACAATGGCGGTGGATTTGAGCAAAGAAACCGGCTCGTTGGCCCAGGCCGGGATGGCCAGCCGCAAAGCCTGCGGCAGGACAATTTCCCAAATCGCGCGCCACTTCGACATGCCAATGGCGCGCCCGGCCATCATCTGGCCTTCGCCGATTGCCAGAATGGAGCCGCGCAGATATTCAGCCTGGTACGCGCCCGAATTGAGCCCCAGCGCCAGGAAGGCCGACCACTCGCGCGAGAGGGTAATCCCAAGCCCTGGCAGGCCGTAATAGATGAGGAACAACTGAACCAGCAGCGGCGTTCCGCGAAAGAGTTCGACATACCCGACCGCCAGCCCGCGCCAGAATTTGTTGCCATACACCCGCGCCAGCGCGCTCAACAATCCCAGCACCAGCCCGGCGGCCAATCCCTGGACGGTTAACAGCAGGGTAATACCCGCTCCTTGCAGCAGTTGCGGCCAAAAGCGGAGGAAAAACTCAGGCACATCACTCATGCTTTTCTTCCTTATTGCCGTACAACTCGGTGATTTTCCACAGGAATTCGCGGGTGCGCTCGTGTTGCGGACGGTAGAACAGGTCGTCGGGTTTGCCCTGCTCGACGATGCTGCCTTTTTCCATGAAGACAATCCGGTTGGCGACCTCGCGGGCAAAGCCCATCTCGTGGGTGACGACCAACATGGTCATATGTTCGCGCGCCAGGGTTTCCATCACGCCCAGCACCTCGCCAATCAGCTCGGGGTCGAGGGCCGAGGTTGGCTCGTCGAAGAGCATCACGCTGGGGTCCATCGCCAGGGCGCGGGCAATGCCGACGCGCTGCTGTTGCCCGCCCGACAACTGGCCGGGATAGTGGTCGGCGCGGTCGCTTAGCCCGACCCGGTTCAACTCATAGAGAGCCTTTTCACGCGCCCGGGCTTTGGGCATCTTTTTTACTTTTGTCAGCCCGACCATCACATTGTCCAGGGCGGTCAGGTGATTGAACAGCAGGAAGTTCTGGAAAACCATGCCAATCTGCTGGCGAACCCTGTCCTCGTTGGCCTCCGGCGTGGTAATTTCCTGGCCGTTCAGGAAGATTTGCCCGCTATTGGCAGGGGTCAGCAGGTTGATGCAGCGCAAGAGGGTACTCTTGCCCGTGCCAGACGGGCCGATAATGACAATGGTTTCGCCGCGATTGACGTCCAGCGAAATGTCTTGAAAAATGACATTCTGGCCGTAAATTTTGGTCAGGTTCTTGACTTGTAAAATAGGAGAATCCATGGTTTGCTCCAATTTCAGGCAGCCTGGGTGGGGAGTTTGGTCTTTTCGGCCAGCGTATCGAGGCCGCGATTGACGAGGAAAACCAGCACAAAATAAATCAGCGCGGCAGCGCCAAAGGCCAGCATCGGCTGCTGGGTGGTGGCGCTCAACTGCTGGGCGCGGCGCAAAATTTCAGGCACACCCAGGGCATAGACCAGCGAAGAATCCTTCAAGACAATCGAAGCCTCGTTCGACCAGGGTGGGATGGCAATTCTCAGCGCCTGGGGCAGGATGATGTTCCGAATGGCCTGCCAGCGACTCATCCCGATGGCCCGCGCGGCAGTCATCTGCCCGCCGCTGATGGAGAGCAGCGCCCCGCGCAGGATTTCCATCTGGTAGGCCGAACTGATGATGCCCAGCGAAACCGAACCGGCCCAGAAAGGCGTCAGGTTGACAACGTTGCCAGACAGGATGAAATATAAGATGAAAAGCAACACCACCGGCGGCACGCCGCGCATCAACAGGCTGTAAGCCGCTGAAAGGCGTTTGAGCCAGGGGCCGCCATAGGTGTTGACCAGCGCCAGTCCCAATCCCAGCGCCAGCCCGGCAGGCAGGGCCACCAGTGTGACCGCGATGGTTATCGAAACCCCTTGCAGGATGTATGAAAAGAAATTTTGCAGCATGGGCCTCCCAAAATAAAAAACCTGGCAGGCTGGGGCAGCCTGCCAGGCCATGGGTAACTATTGACCGAAGTGTTTGAGCGCCAGGGCTTCGATGAAGCCTTCCGCTTCGAGTTGGGCGATGACCTCGTTAATCGCCTGGCCCAGTTCGGTTGCGCCCTCGGGGATGACGATGTTCATCGGGCCGCTCGACACAACGCCTTCATAGACGATTTTCAGCCCGCCCAATTGCGCGGCCAGGGCCTTCATCGGCACGGAGTCGGCCATCATCACATCGATGCGGCCATTTTTCAGGTCAAGCGCGGCCTGGTCGGCACGGTCGTAGCGGAACAGGTTGGCTTCAGCCAACAAACCTTCGTCCACCAGCCCGGTCAGCCAGCCATCCTGCGTGGTTCCGTTCTGCACGCCCACTTTGTAGGCGGCCACATCTTCAGGAGCCTGGATGCTCCCGGCGAAGCCATCGGCCACCGCGAAGGCGTCTTCACCGTCGTAGTAGGTGTCGCTGAAATCCACCACCTGGTCGCGCTCTTCGGTGTAGTTGAAGGCCGAGATGGAAATATCAATCTTGCCCTCCTGCACACCGGCAATCAGGCTATCGAAGGGCATATCGACCCACTCGACCTTGACGCCCAGGCGCTTGGCAATCTCTTCCATCAGTTCGATGTCGAACCCGGCCTTGTTGCCGCTCTCGTCGATATACTCGAAGGGCGGATAGTCTGCGCTGGTGCCGACTTTGATGACCCCGGCCTTCTTGATGACGTCGAGTTGACTGCCCCCCGCCGCGCCGCCGCAGGCCGCGAGCAGCAGGCTCATTACAAGTACCAGGGCAAACCAAAAATACAGGCGTTTCATACAGGTTTCCTTCCTTTCTGTGTTGGGGAAATCTTCCGCATTGCGGAGATTTTTACAATAGCACGCCCGACAGGCCGCCGCAAGTGCAAAATGTCACGCACAAAACGGGTATTTATCAGGATATTCGGCAAAGCCCTGGCCTCGCAATTGCGCCACCGCAGCCTTTTCGGATATACTGTGCCGGTTGCACATTCCTCCCCCAAAACTCCCCTTCAAATATGCCCCTCCTCGGTGAACTTTCCGCATTACTGACGTCTTTTTGCTGGGCCATGAGCGCGGTCGGCTTTAGCAATGCCACCCGCGAATTCGGCTCACAGGTCACCAATCGCTTGCGAGTCGTGCTGGCGCTGGTCGCGCTCATCCTGATTAATGCCGTCCTGTACGGCAAACCCATCCCCTACGATGCCGGTCTCGACCGTTGGGGCTGGCTGGCGCTTTCGGGCGTTGTCGGGCTGGCGCTGGGGGATGCCTTCCTGTTCAGCGCCTACCGTTATATCGGCCCCCGTCTTGGGCTGCTGCTTCTCAGCCTGGCCCCGGTCTTCGGAGCGTTCGCCGCCTGGGCTTTTTTCGGCGAGACCCTCAGCCCGGTTCAAATTCTCGGCATTGTCATCACCCTCGGCGGAATCTCTTGGGTGGTGCTGGTACGCGACGAAAGCGGCACGCAAAACCGGCGCGACTGGCGCAAGGGCGTGCTGTTCGGGGTGCTGGCCGCGCTCGGCCAGGCCCTCGGACTGGTGCTCTCCAAACAGGCCATGGGAAACGACTTCTCCCCCTTCGCCGCCACCCTGATTCGCATGATTGCCGCCGTCGCCAGCCTGTGGATTTTGGCCGCCTTCCAGGGACAGGCCGTCAAAACGGTCAAAACCGTCCTCGCCACCCCGAAGGGATTGCGCTGGGCCGTCTTTGGCGCATTCTTTGGGCCGGTTTTCGGCGTCTCGGCCTCGCTGCTGGCCGTCCAGCACACGGCGGTCGGGGTTGCCAGCACCATCATGGCCCTGCCGCCAATCATCATGCTGCCCATCAGTTACTTTTTCTATAAAGAGAAACTCAACTGGCAATCGGTTCTCGGCACGCTGGTCGCCATCAGCGGCGTGGCGTTGTTGTTTTTACGGTAGGGGCGCAGCAATGCTGCGCCCCTACGATGGATGAAAAATATGACCATTTACCCCCTCACCGCCCTGCGCGCCCTGGCCTTGCACGCCACCCGGCTGGATACCCCCAACGGGAGCGAGCCGCTCGCCAGCCTGGATTCCATCTACGAAACAGTAAACCACCTCGGCGCGGTGCAGATTGACACCCTGCAAATGGTCGCCCGCGCTCATTACCTGACCCTCTGGTCGCGGCACGGGGACTATGACCGCGCCCTCTTCGACCGCCTGGCCTTCGACCCGTCTGAACGGCGCATTTTCGAGGGCTGGCAGCACGCCGCCTGTTACATCCCGACCAGCGAGTATCGCTACCAGATGCCGCAGCAGCGCAGTTTACGCGAAAACCCGTCCAACTGGTACACGCGCTGGCTGAACGACATCCATCACAAAGAGACGGTCGATTTTGTGCGCGAACGCATCCGGCGCGAGGGCGCGCTGCGCGTCTCCGATTTCGAGCGCGGCGACCACCCGCCCGGCGCATGGTGGAACTGGCGCCCGGCCAAGGTGGCGCTCGAATACCTGTTTGCCTTTGGCGACCTGATGATTGCCGACCGGGTCAAGTTCCAGCGCGCCTACGACCTGGCCGAGCGAGTCCTGCCCGAATGGGCCGACCGCACCGAGCCGACCGCCGAGGAGCGCGACCGCTTCTGGCTGGAGCGCGGCGCAAAAGCCCTGGGCGTCAGCCTGCCGCGCAACCCCGCCGATTACACCTGGATGAAACTGACCAAAGCCCGCCCCCTGCTGGCCGACCTGCTGCGAAACGGAATCCTGGTCGAGGTGCAGGGCGAAACGCTGACGGGTGTGCAAACGCTGCTCGTCCACCGCGACCAGGCCGAAGTCCTGGAGCGAGCGGCCAACGGCGAAATCCGCCCGCAGCGCACCACCTTCCTGAATCCCTTCGACAACCTGTGGTGGGCGCAGGGGCGCGACGAGGCCTTTTGGGGCTTCCGCCAGCGGCTGGAGGCCTATGTGCCCGCGCCGAAGCGGATTTACGGCTACTTCTGCCTGCCGATTCTGCACCACGACCGGCTGGTGGGGCGCTTCGACCCGAAGATGGAGCGCAAAACCGGCCTGCTGCGCCTGAAAGCCCTGCACCTTGAGCCGGGCATCGCGCCCGATGACGAACTGACCGCCGATGTGGCCGCGGCCCTGCGCGATTTTATGCGGTTTCATGGGGCAAAGGATTTGGTCATCGAGGCCAGCAACCCGCCAGGGTTTGGCGAAAAACTGGCAAAGGCCCTGTAAAACTTGAATTCGGGATAAGACTTTTAGGCCCGATTTTGCTTAATATTTTCACGCAAAGCCGCAAAGTGTGCAAAGAAAACCAAAAAAACTTGGCGGTCTTTGCGGCTTTCCCGAAGGACACCGGGACGGTGTGCGCGAGAAAAAACACAAAAGGTAGCCGGGGATTCTTGTTCCGACGTGTGTTATAAAACCAAAAACCACCCCAATGGGTGGTTTTTTGATTGTCTCAGGTATAATCCTTGAGCGTTTGGTGCCGAAGGAGGGAATCGAACCCTCACTCCTTACGGAACACGATTTTGAGTCGTGCGCGTCTGCCAGTTCCGCCACTCCGGCAAAAATTGTGTCGCGCCCGCAAGTATACCACTCTCAAGTTTAAGGTCAAGATGAAACTCGGAATTATCGGACTCCCCCAATCTGGAAAAACTACGCTCTTTAACGCCCTGACCCGCAACGACACGCCCACCCACGCCTCGGCGGGGCGCATCGAAGTCCACAATGCTGTTGTGGACGTGCCCGACCCGCGCGTCGACAAACTCTCGGGCATGTTCAACCCCAAGAAAACCATCTACGCCAAAGTCGCCTACGCCGACATCGCCGGGCTGGACGGCTCGAAAAGCGGCATCTCTGGCACCCTGCTCAACACGCTGACGCAGATGGACGGCTTCCTGAACGTTGTGCGCTGCTTCGAGGATGAAAACGTCCCGCACCCCAGCGGCTCGGTCGACCCGGCCCGCGACCTGGATTCGATGCTCTCGGAACTGCTGCTCAACGACCTGATTGCCGTCGAGCGCAAACTCGAAAAACTGGCCGACGAGCGCAGGAAAGGCGGGACGGATAAGGCCCTCAACGCCCGCCAGACCGAACTCTTCGAGCGGCTTCTGGCCGCGCTGAACGAAAACCAGCCGCTGCGCAGCCTTGAATTTTCTCCCGACGAACAAAAGGAACTCGCCAGTTTCGGGCTGTTGACCCGCAAACCCGTGCTGACGGTTTTCAACCTGGGCGAGGGACAGCAAACCCCGTCCCTGGCGCTCGACCATCCCTCAGTGGCGTTGATGGGCAAACTGGAAATGGAAATTGCCCAACTCTCGCCCGAAGACGCGGCCCTGTTCATGGAAGAATACGACATCGACGAACCCAGCCTGAACAAGATGATTCGCCTGTCGTACGACCTGCTCGGCCTGCAATCCTTCTTCACCGTCGGCCCCGACGAATGCCGGGCCTGGACGGTGCGGCGCGGCGCGACCGCCCCTGAAGCGGCTGGCGAAATCCACTCTGACCTGCAAAAGGGATTCATCCGCGCCGAGGTGACAGCCTACACCGACCTGGTCGAACTGGGCGGGCTGGTGGAGGCCAAGGCCAAAGGCAAACTGCGGCTGGAAGGCAAGGAGTACATCGTCAAAGACGGCGATGTGTTGAATATCCGGTTTAATAATTAGCCTTGTTCGACCCGCTGGCCTACCTGCTCGAAAATATCTCCTGGTACGACCCCATCTACAACATTGCCTGGGTGCTGTTCATGGTCTATGCTTTAACCCTGCCGCCCCTGCTGTTGTGGATTTTCAAACTGCCGCTGCTGCGCGATGTGCTGCCGTCACGCCCCTGGGCTTTCCAGCGCGAGACCTATGCCCACCTGCTCGGGGCGGCGTTTGTCATTTTCTCGTTTCGACTGATTCCGTACTGGATTTTCAACGACAAGATGCTGCACTTCCTGGGCGGCGGGATAGCCATTGCGCTGGTCTATGAGTATTTCGCGCTCAACTTCGACCTGGCCCGGGGGCGCGGAATCGTCAGCCTGCGCCCGCTGGCGGGGAACAAACCCGCGCTGCTGGCAGCCAACCTGCTCCTGCTGGTCTTGTTTGCCTCGTTTTTCAGCGTCTTTTCAGAGTTGTATGAATTCGTCTCAAAATATGTAATGGGCTACCAGTTTGACTCGAGCGGCTTCGACACCTGGATGGATATCCTGGCCAACCTGGCCGGGGCGCTGGTCGGTTACCTGGGAATCTGGTTATGGAAAGCAAACAGGTGACAGTCACGTTGAACGTGACTGTCACCTGCGGTCTGAAAATACGGGTGGTTTGTTTCACGTTAGCTCCGAGAGAACGTAAAAACCACATCTCAAATAGAAAACAGGAAGTATGGCGCAAATAATTCACCGCTTTTTTACAAAAGCGCCGCAATGTCAAAAGCAACCCAACCCTTTAGCGCTATTTTTTCAACATCCGCTAAAAACATATCAATAGATCGGTTATGAACATCCGTAGGGGTTTCTTGACAAAATTCAATTGAATCAAATTCATGAAAACAATGATCGTATGTTGTCATTTTGGATGCGAGAAACAGAAAAACTTCAGGAATTCCAATCTGACTTGCAACAAATTGACTGTCTGGCAAAAAAGCGCGCAATAAACGCGCCTCTATGTTTGGTGGGGAAATCTCTTTGGGGTTGGAAAATACCACTTCCCCCCATTTTTTGAAATTTGCACCGTCTCGGTAAAGGTAATTGAAACGAACGCATTTCATCTGCTATGCTCGAAAAATATTATTATTGTGATAGCTCAAGAATTCATTCTGCGGCTTAAACCGCGTCGGCATATGAATTTGAGCATTGTCGTAGCGTAGCAAAAAATCTTGAACTGCAGAGTTCGATGTGTTTTTTATTGCAGGAGAAATTTTCACTCGAAAATCGGGTGTTACAGTCATCAAACCACGGTCAAATGCTCGATCATGGATGACATTCAGGCATAGACCATTTTGTGGATTAACGCGATTTTGAGTATCAATAGACCACGGCACAATATGACTTGCATTCAAAAGCTCTGGCAAGCTCAAACCGGTAATACAACAACGATAATCATAAGCGGCAAGAACGGCCTTGCGAAAAAAACTCTGATTTACCCGTGTTTTCACAACCGATTCACGCTCTTTTCCTTCCGGCAAATCAGACAGAGATATTTCTGATACTACTTCAACCGGCTTTCCAGCCAGGTTTGCCAGCAACTTTTCACTCTCAAAACTTAATTGCTCCCAATTTTGATTAAATTCATTCCAAATTTCAGTGTCAAGACGACTACCATGTGTAGCTCCCGCAATTTGTCTCTCTTTTAAAGTGGGATCAAGGCTTGCAAAGTTTGCCAATTTCCAAGATACGGCCGAAGTAGTACGCCCAATTATTTCTGCCAGCTTAATAATTTCAGGATTATGAATGTGGATTCGCCCGAATGGGGTTTTGCAATAAAGATTGAAGGCAAGAATCAACTCATTACGAGTCCAATTTTTCTTTGTCATCGAATTTCTCTCTTCAACAATCGATCAAAATAACACAAACTTTTGTTCATTTTACATCATGTGGTGTTTGTCATGGTCAATATCTTATTCTCCGGTCGTCTATAGGTCTACGGACTATGAGTCACAATGCGAGATTTAATAAAAACACAACAACAAGAATCCAACTAAAATTGTTGCAGTTGTGTTTTGTGCTAATAAGCACTCATTTTGTCGGCAAGTTGGCCGGGCTGTAAGGCCGGAAGTTGCACCCCGATAGGACTCCCGCCTGAAAAGAATATCAAAACAGGAGACAGCCACTTTGAAAGTGACTGTCCCCAATACCATCCGTCCCCAACCCTGGCAAACGACGCCAAAAAAGGGACTTTCCCCGAATCCCTGATAAAATTAGGCAAACGTCTAACCCACACTTAAAGGAGTATTTCTATGACCGTTAGCCTTTCCCCCTGGAGCCTGACCGACCTTTTCCCGGCCCCCGACGCGCCGGAACTGGAATCCGCTTTTGGGGAACTTGAAAAACAGGTTGCGGAATTCGAACAGTTCCGCACTGAGTTAAATCCCGGCATGGACGTGGAACGCTTCATGGAAATCCTCGAGCATTCCGAAAAGACCACTCGCCTGGCACACCGCGTCTACGGCTTTGCCGGGCTGATGTTCTCTGCCGACACCCAGAACCAGACCGCCATGGCGCTCATGGGACGCGTGCAGCAGTTCTTTGCCGAAATGGAAAACCGCGCCCTGTTCTTCAGCCTGTGGTGGAAAGACCTCGACGACGCCAGCGTCAAACGCTTCCTCGATGTTTCGGGCGATTATCGGTATTACCTCGAAGCCCTGCGCCTGCAAAAGCCGCACACCCTGAGCGAGCCGGAAGAAAAGATTGTCAACCTGAAAAACGTCACCGGGGTCGGGGCATTGACCAACCTGTACGACTCGATTACCAACCGCTACACCTTCAAACTCGAAGTGGATGGCGAAACGAAAGAACTGACTCGCGGCGAGTTGATGTCCTACGTCCGCATGGCCGACCCCGACCTGCGCGCCGCTGCCTACCGC
Organism: Anaerolineales bacterium; assembly: GCA_020060235.1. GTDB lineage: Bacteria > Chloroflexota > Anaerolineae > Anaerolineales > Villigracilaceae > UBA8950. Next base: position 36,083 of record JAGVAO010000061.1, read on the forward strand.
GAACTGTACCGCGTCTACGGCGACGACGGCCCCATCCTCGGGCAGATGTACCAGACCGTCGTCCGCGACTGGCGAAACGAGAACGTCAGCCTGCGCAAACACGCCAACCCCATCGCCGCCCGCAACCTGGGCAACGATATTCCCGATGAAGCCGTCGACGCGCTGCTGGATGTCGCCCAGAAGAACGCGGTCGTCTTCCAGCGCTTCTTCAAAATCAAGGCCCGCCTGCTCGGCATGGACAAGTTGCGCCGCTACGATGTCTACGCCCCGGTCAGCAAATCGAGCAAGGAATATGCCTTCGACAAGGCCGCCCAAATGGTGCTCGAATCGTTCTCCGATTTCCACCCCGATTTCGGCAAACAGGCCAAACGCGTTTTTGACGATAATCACCTCGACAGTGAAGTCCGCAAGGGAAAACGCGGCGGCGCGTTCTGCTGGACGGTCGAACCCGCCCTGACGCCCTGGGTGCTGGTCAACTACCAGGGCAAAGGCGACGACGTTGCCACCCTGGCCCACGAACTCGGTCACGCCATCCACTCGATGATGGCCGAGGAGCATACCGCCTTTACCCAGCATTCCTGCCTGCCGCTGGCCGAAACCGCCTCCACCTTCGGCGAGATGATGCTCATCGACCGCCTGATGGCCGAGGAAAAAGACCCGGCCGTGCGGCGCGACATGCTCTTCCGCCAGATTGACGACAACTACGCCACCATCATGCGCCAGTCCTTCTTCGCCCTGTTCGAGAAACAGGCCCACGAGATGGTGCAGAACAACGCCTCCGTGGACGACCTGGCCGCGGCTTACATGGAGAATCTCAAAATCCAGTTTGGCGACGCGGTCGAAGTCAGCGACGAGTTCAAGTGGGAGTGGGTCAGCATCCCGCACATCTACCACACCCCCTTCTACGTCTATGCCTACGCCTTCGGGCAACTGCTGGTGCTGGCGCTCTACAAACAGTTCAAGGCCGAGGGCGAATCGTTCAAGCCCAAATATATGAAACTGCTGGCCGCGGGCGGCTCTGAATCGCCCGAAAAGATTCTCAAAGAATCCGGCATCGACATCCGCAGCGCGGCCTTCTGGCAGGGCGGCTTCGACGTGCTGGCGGGCATGGTGGACGAACTCGAAAAACTGTAATCCAAAATAAACGATAAACGAAAACGGGATGATGGCAATTGGCGCATCATCCCGTTTTCGTTTTGGGCTGGCGGGATAGTCATTGACTTTTGTCACAATCTTTTGCTCAGGGTCATATTTGATATTGACAAACCAAATTTTATCAAGTAACATTGTTATCGATAACGTTATCGATAACATTCGTTATCGGCTGCCCATTCGTCAATCCCGGCAGGTGTGATGCCGAGAAAACACATTTATCCAAGGCAAGAAGAGAGGAAAAGAAAATGAAGAAAAGTTTGACCCTCGTAATGTCGCTTTTGATGGTGCTGGCAATTGCCCTGAGCGCTTGCGCTCCGGCTGGCGGCTCCGCTGGCGGTGATGATGTCAAGACCGTCGGTATCTCGATGCCGACCAAGACCTCGACCCGCTGGATTTCTGACGGCGAAAGCATGGTGAAGGTTTTCGAAGAAATGGGTTACAAAACCGACCTGCAGTTTGCCGACGACGACATCCCGAACCAGTTGGCCCAGATTGAGAACATGATTACCAAGGGCGCCGACGTCCTGGTGATTGCCGCCATCGACGGCAGCACCCTGACCGACACGCTCGCCAAGGCCAAGGAAGCCGGTGTGCTCGTTATCGCTTACGACCGCCTGCTGGTCAACTCGGCCAATGTTGATTACTACGCCACCTTCGACAACTTCGGCGTGGGCGTCATCATGGGCACCCAGATTGAAACCGGCCTCGACCTGAAGAACCAGCCCGGCCCCTTCAACATCGAACTGTTCGGCGGCTCGCCCGACGACACCAACGCCTTCTACTTCTATGATGGCGCCATGTCGGTCCTGCAACCCTACATCGACAGCGGCAAACTGGTCGTACAGTCCGGTCAGACCGGCATGGACAAAGTCTCGACCCTGCGCTGGGACGGCATCGTTGCCCAGGCCCGCATGGAAAACCTGCTGAGCGCCTACTACACCGACAAGCGCGTTGACGCTGTCCTGTCCCCCTATGACGGCCTGAGCATCGGCATCATTTCGGCGCTCAAGAGCGTTGGCTACGGCACCGCCGACCAGCCCATGCCCGTCATCACCGGCCAGGATGCTGAAGTTGCCTCCGTCAAAGCCATGATTGCCGGCGAGCAGACCTACACCGTCTTCAAGGACACCCGCGAACTGGCCAAGCAAACCGCCGCCATGGTCGATGCCGCCCTGAAAGGCCTGGAAGTGCCCATCAACGACACCAAGACCTACGACAACGGCGTCAAGATTGTGCCTTCGTACCTGCTGACCCCCTTCAGCGTTGACATCACCAACTACGAGAAGTACCTGGTTGAGAGCGGCTACTACACCGCTGACCAGCTCAAGTAATTTGGTTTGCAGGGGTGTGCAGGTATACAATTTGCCTGCACACCCTTTTTTTGTCGAGTGAATTGGCCAAATTCCATGTAGAATTGTAATCAAGCCGCAAGATAGAAGAAACCTGGCACAAATCTTAAGGGAAGAAGTCCTATGTCAAATGTTATTTTAGAGATGCGTAACATCACAAAGACATTTCCGGGTGTCAAGGCGCTTGACAATGTAAACTTTAGCGTCAAACAGGGTGAGATTCATGCCCTGGTTGGCGAAAACGGGGCCGGGAAATCGACGCTCATGAAAGTGCTCAGCGGCGTTTATCCTTACGGCACTTATGACGGCGAAATTTACTTCCAGGGGCAGGAATGTCGTTTCCGCGACATTGTCGAATCTGAAAAAGTTGGGCTGGTGATTATCCACCAGGAACTTGCACTTATTCCATTTCTTTCGATTGCAGAAAATTTATTCCTCGGCAATGAACGCGCCGAAAACGGAATTATCCATTGGAACGAAGCGATTTCCCAGACCCGCGACCTGCTCAAACGGGTCGGGCTGGACGAATCCCCCCAAACGCTGATTACCGACATCGGGGTGGGCAAACAACAACTGGTTGAAATTGCCAAGGCCCTGGCCAAAGAAGTCAAATTGCTCATCCTCGATGAGCCGACTGCATCGCTGAACGAAAGCGACAGCCAGAATTTGCTCAACCTGCTGCTCCAGTTCAAGGAGCACGGCATCTCCTCGATTTTGATTTCCCACAAACTAAGCGAAGTCTCGAAAGTTGCCGATTCAATCACCATCCTGCGCGACGGCGCAACCATCGAGACCATCGACTGCCACGTCGACCAGATTAGCGAAGACCGCATCATTCGCGGCATGGTCGGGCGCGACCTGACCCACCGCTTCCCGCCGCGCAACGCGGAAGTTGGCGATGTGATTTTTGAAGTGCGCGATTGGAATGTCTACCATCCCCTGCATGAAGACCGCAAGGTCAGCAACAATGTCAATATCTCCGTGCGCAAGGGCGAGGTGGTTGGCATCTCAGGCCTGATGGGTGCTGGCCGCACCGAACTGGCGATGAGCATCTTCGGGCATGCCTATGGAACGCGCATCAGCGGCAAGGCCCTCAAACACGGCAAGGAAATCGATGTCAGCACCATCGACAAAGCCATTGCCAACGGCATCGCCTACGCCACCGAAGACCGTAAAAGTTACGGGCTGGTGCTGATTGAAACCATCAAGGACAACATCACCATCGCCAACCTTGATGACGTCTCAAGCGGCGGGGTAATTAACGAACCGCGCGAAATCCAGGCAACTGTAGGCTACCGGGAAGCCCTGAACATCAAGTGTTCGAGCATCTTGCAAGAGACGGTCAACCTTTCAGGCGGCAACCAGCAAAAAGTAGTTCTGAGCAAGTGGCTGTTTGCCCACCCCGAAATCCTGATTTTGGACGAGCCTACCCGGGGTATCGATGTCGGCGCAAAATACGAAATTTACACCATCATCAACCGCCTGGCTGAAGAAGGCAAGGGCATCATCCTGATTTCTTCAGAGCTTCCTGAAATTTTGGGCGTGTGTGACCGCATCTACGTCATGCGCGACGGAAAAATTGTCGGCGAAATGGCATCGAGTGAAGCCTCGCAGGAAGCGATTATGAAGTGCATCATGACACAATAAGAGGTGAATGACGAATGAAAACCCTTACTGCCCTTTTTAAGAGCAACATCCGCGAATATGGCATGTTGATTGCTCTGGTCGCCATCATGATTTTCTTCCAATTTGCTACCCAGGGAATCTTGATGCGGCCAATCAACATTACCAACCTTGTGCTACAAAACAGTTACATCATTGTCATGGCCCTGGGCATGTTGCTGATTATCGTTTCAGGCTGGATTGACCTTTCGGTCGGCTCTGTTGCGGCCTTCGTGGGCGCGATTGCGGCTGTCTTGATGGTCAAACTGGGTTTCCACTGGAGCCTGACAATGCTGCTGTGCCTGGTTGCAGGCGCGCTTGTGGGCGCCTGGCAGGGTTACTGGGTCGCTTACGTCAAAATCCCGGCCTTCATTGTCACCCTGGCAGGCATGTTAATTTTCCGCGGCCTGACCCTGCTCATCCTGCAAGGCGAAGCGGTCGGCCCCTTTCCGGTTGAATTCCAGCGCTTGAGCACGGGTTTTATCCCCGACATTTTCAACTTTGAAGGTTTTCACATCACGACCATGCTGATAGCGGTCATCATGGTCGTCGGTCTGTTTGTCATGGACTATCGCGCCCGCCAAAACCAGCTGCGCTACGGCTTTGAAGTCACCCCCATGTACTTTTTCATCGCCAAGAACGCACTCATCTCCGGCGCGATTCTGGGCCTGTGTTATTTGATGGCCTCGTACAAGGGCCTGCCAAACGTGCTCATCGTCATGGCCGCCCTGATTGCGCTTTTCTCATTCGTGACCAGCCAGACGGTCATCGGACGCCGCATTTACGCCATGGGCGGGAACGAGAAAGCGGCCCGGCTCTCGGGCGTCAACACCCCGCGCCTGCTCTTCCTGACCTTCGTCAACATGGGCGTCCTGGCTGCCCTGGCCGGCATGATTGTGGCCGCCCGTCTCAACACTGCCACCCCCAAGGCCGGCGTCGGCTTTGAACTGGATGTGATTGCGGCCTGCTTCATCGGCGGCGCATCGGCCAGCGGCGGCATCGGAACCATCATCGGCGCGGTGGTCGGCGCCTTCGTCATCGGCGTCATGAACAACGGCATGTCCATCATGGGCATTGGCATCGACTGGCAGCAGGCAATCAAGGGCTTTGTGCTCCTGATGGCCGTTTTCTTCGATGTGTATAACAAGAACAAGGGCTAAAGCCGGGGTTTAGGCAAAAAATTCCGGCTCGCAAACAACTTGTTTCCTCCTTCAAGCGACAGCCCCCGCCTAATGCGGGGGCTGTCCAGGTTTATTCGGCGGGCTGTTGGTTACGGGGTACTGTTGCGAAGCACCAACTGCGTTTGCAGGGTGACGACCCTCTCAGTTTGTTCCTGGCCTTCAATTTGGGCCAGCAGGGTCTTGACGGCTAAAATTCCCGCTTCACGCAATGGATGGGTAACTGTGGTCAGCGACGGGCTAAAATAGGCCGATTCGGTCAGGTCGTCGAACCCGACCACGGCCAGGTCTTCAGGCACGCGGATGCCATTGGCGTGGCAATAATGCAGCACGCCCAGCGCCATCTGGTCGTTGCTCGCAAAAACCGCGTTCATTTGCGGATATTTTTGGATAAGTTCGGCAAAAGCGGCCTCCCCGCTGGCCGAAGACCAGTTACCCTGCGACCATTTCTTCGCGCCCGCATCCACCCCGACGTTGGCCAGGGCATCCTCCCAGCCTTGCCTGCGCTGGCGGGCCTCCAGCCAATCCAACGGGCCGGTAATCAAGCCGATATGCCGCCTTCCAACCGAGAGCAGATATTCGACCGCCTTGCGCGCCCCGCCGTAATTATCAACGCAAACGCTGGCATAGTTCGGATTGGGCTGGCTCTTCAGGAATACAATCGGAGGACAAAACGAGGGCAACTGCGATTGCACCACTTTGACGTTCTCGTTAACATCCGGCGCGGCATAGACAATGCCCTCCACATGGCTGGCAATCAACGTCTCGATGACCGGCACAATGTTGGGCGTATTAAAACGCGGCAACTCTTTAACCAGCAGCGAGTAACTTGCTTCTTCGCAGGCTTCATTGATGCCGTTCAAGGTTTGCGACACGCCCACATAACGCAGCCCGGCAATGATTACCCCCAGCGTATAACTACGCTGCTGCACCAGGCTGCGCGCCAGCGCGGATGGGCGGTAGCCCATTTCGGCAATCGCATTTTCGACCAGTTCGCGCGTCTCCGGCGAAACATCGGGGCGTTTGTTGATAACCCGCGAAATGGTCTGGGTCGAGACGTTACAGATGCGCGCAATGTCTTTGATGGTCACTTTTTGAATGCGTTGTTTTGCCATAATCCTGTTCCCGGGAATCTTTTTTAACTTGTAATTTCTATTATACCTTTGTTATAATAATATGTGAACGATAACGGTAACGATAACATATACCAAATCTTTATTCCCTGCCCTTTTCAGGAAACCCGCCATGGAAACCACACTAAGCCAGTTATTGCAGGAAGAATCTGAATTGCAGTTTGCGCAATTCAACGAACAAACCGCCTGGCAACTTGGCAGCCTGCTGGTAGCGCGGGCAACGGCGCAGGGTTTGCCTGTGACCATTGACATCATGCGCGGCGAACAGCAGCTCTTTCACGCCGCCCTCCCCGGCGCCGCCGCTGACAACGACGAGTGGATTAAGCGCAAGGTGCGCGTGGTCTATCGCTTCGGGCACAGTTCGTTTTATATGGGACAAAAACTGAAAGAACAAGGCAAAACAATCGAAGAAGCGTATCTCATCCCCGAAAGCCTGTTTGCCGCTCACGGCGGCTGCTTCCCCGTCATCGTGCGCGGTACAGGTGTCGTAGGGGCGGTCACGGTTTCCGGCTTGCCGCAAGAAGATGACCACAAGATGGTCACGCAAGTCATCCGTGAATTTTTGGCAAAGGAGTAACCATGCAACTTAACCCTGTCATTGCCCTGCTTGGGCGTCGTTTGCGCCTGGCCGTCATCGGCGGAGGCCCTGGCTCGTTTATCGGCGCAATGCACCGTCAGGCCGCCCGGCTGGATGACCGCTACGAAATTGTCACCGGCATGCTATCGTCGAATCCCGAAAAAGCCCTCCAGGCGGGAAAAGAACTCGGCTTCGCACCCGACCGCCTGTATACCGATGTAAAAGCCTTGCTCGACGCTGAATCCGCCCGGCCTGACGGCGTCGATGCGGTCGCCATCATGACCCCCAACGACAGCCACTTCGACTATTCCATGTGGGCATTGGAGCGCGGCATCGATGTCATCTGCGACAAGCCGATGACCAACACCCTGGTCGAAGCCGAAGCCCTGCACGCCAAAGTGCAGCAAACCGGCCTGGTCTTTTGCCTGACCCACAACTACACCGGCTACCCGATGGTGCGCCAGGCGCGCGCCATGGTCGCGGACGGTCAACTGGGCACGATTCGCCTCGTGCAGGTCGAGTACGTCCAGGGCGGCAAAGCGGATGAAGAAAAAGTCTTCTCTCCCGACAACTGGAAATTCGACCCCGTGCGCGGCGGCCCCTCGCGCGTCATGGGCGACATCGGCACCCACGCCCACAACCTGACCCGCTTCATCACAGGCCTCGAAGTGGACGAAGTCGCCGCCGAAATCGGCGCAATCGTGCCGGGCCGCCCAATCCACGACTATGCCGGGGCGCTGCTGCGCTTCGACAACGGCGCGCGCGGCAATTTCTGGGTCACGCAGGCTGCGGCGGGAGTCGAAAACTGCCTGCGCATCCGCGTCAGCGGCACGAAGGGCAGCCTCGAATGGATGCAGGAATTTCCGCAGGCGCTGACCTTCAAGCCCCTGCGCGGCCCATCCGAAAACCGCACCCCCAACGGGCCCGGTACGCTCCCGCTCGCGGCGCGCGTCACCCGCCTCGTCGCCGGACACCCCGAAGGTTTCCCCGACGCCTTTGCCAACCTTTACTCCGACGCCGCCGAAGCCATCGCCGCCCGCCGCGCCGGAACCCAGCCCGACCCGCTCGCCCTGCACTTCCCCAACTCACAAGACGGCCTGCTGGGTGTGCGCTTTGTGGATGCGGTCATCCAATCCAGCAATTCCAACGGCGCGTGGGTCAAATGCTAAAAGCAAACCGCCAAGAAACCAAGGAGCCAAGACGCCAAAAACAAAAAAATTCTGGCGACTTGGCCCCTTGGCGGTAAAAGGATTTTTCCATGACCGAACCCGCCCTCATCCTCGTTACCGGCGCGACCGGCAAAGTGGGACAAAACTTCATTGCCCGCCTGCTGGCTGACCCGGCTTTCGACCACTTCAGCGTGCGCGCCCTGTGCCATAAGCGCGCCTTCCCGGCTCACCCGCGGGTCGAGAGCGTTTTCGGCTCCATCGAACACCGCGACGTTGTCGAAACCGCCATGCAGGGCGTTAGCCATGTTTTACACCTCGCCACAGTCAAAGAAACGCCCGAACAAATCATGGATGTGGCCGTCAAGGGACTATTCTGGCTACTCGAAGCCTGCCGCACCAGCCCGACCTTCCGCCAGTTCATCATGGTCGGCGGCGATGCGGGTATGGGGCATTTCGTCTATCCCCACCCCATCCCCGTCACCGAAACCCAGAAACACTCGGCCTACCCTGGCTGTTACGCCCTCTCCAAAGTGCTCGAAGAAGTCATGCTTGAGCAGTATTACATTCAATACGACCTGAACGGCTGCTGCCTGCGCGCGCCCTGGATTATGGAAAAGGACGATTTCAAATTCCAACTCTCGTTTGGCGAGGACGTTTTTGGCGGCCCCCGCTGGCGGGATTTGGTCGACGCCGAAGCGGCGGATGCCTACATCCGGGCCGGGGCCATACCGGTCATGCTCGACCCGGCGCTGGCTCCCGTTAAACGGAATTTTGTCCACGTCCATGATTTAGCCAGCGCCATCCTGGCCGCCCTCAACCACCCCAAAGCCCGCCAGCAACTCTTCAACATCTGCATGGACGAACCGGTCGATTACGGCGCAATGGGCGCTTACCTGCACGAAACGCGCGGTTTGCCCCTCGTCGAAATCCAGACCAAATACCACTCCACCTGGCTCGACAACACCAAAGCCAAATTCCTGCTCGGCTGGCGTCCCGAATACGACCTGAAGCGGATGATTGACGAGGCTTTCGACTACGTCCGCGCAGGCGACGACCCACGCAAAATCTGGTATCCGGGATAAGACTGAGGGAAGACCGAAGACGGAGGGCAAATGGAAACCCTCGGTCGTCCGTCAACCGTCCTCCGTCCCAAAAAGGAGATGAACATGAACCAAATCGACATCCAATACGCCATCACCAGCGGGAAAACCACCCTGGGCATCGAACTCGGCTCGACACGCATCAAAGCGGTGCTGATTGCTGAAAACCATGTCCCCATCGCCTCCGGCAGCCATGAGTGGGAAAACCTTTACGAAAACGGTGTCTGGACTTACCACCTGGGGGATGTCTGGGCGGGCTTGCAGGATGCCTTCCGCAGCCTGCGGGCCGATGTCAAAACCCGGTACGGCGTCCCGCTCCAAACCACCGGCGCAATCGGGTTCAGCGCCATGATGCATGGCTACATGGCCTTCGACAAGAATGGCGGCCTGCTAGTCCCCTTCCGCACCTGGCGCAACACCATCACCGGCCAGGCCGCCGAACAACTGACGCAATTATTCCAATTCAACATCCCGCAGCGCTGGAGCATCGCCCATCTGTGCCAGGCCATCCTGAATGGCGAAACGCACATCAACGAAATTGACCACCTGACCACCCTGGCGGGCTATGTCCACTGGAAATTGACCGGCCAGAAAGTGCTTGGCGTGGGCGAGGCTTCGGGCATGTTCCCGATTGATAGTGCCACCAATGACTGGGACAAAGACAGGCTGGCCCTGTTTAACGCACAACTCGCGGAAAAGAACATCGCCTGGAAACTCGAAGACATCCTGCCAAAAGTCCTCGTTGCGGGTGAAAACGCCGGGACGCTGACCGCCGAAGGCGCGCAACTGCTCGACCCGGTTGGCGAACTCAAAGCCGGGATTTCGCTCTGCCCCCCCGAGGGCGACGCCGGAACCGGCATGGTCGCCACCAACAGCGTCGCGGCTCGCACCGGCAACGTCTCGGCTGGCACCTCGGTTTTCGCCATGATTGTGCTCGAAAAACCGCTTTCCAGGCTTTATCCCGAAATCGACATGGTCACCACCCCGACCGGCAAACCGGTGGCGATGGTTCATTCCAACAACTGCACTTCCGACCTGAACGCCTGGGTGGGCCTGTTTGAAGAATTTACCCACGCCCTGGGGATGGAAGTCAGCCAGTCCACACTGTTCGAGACGCTCTACCAGCAGGCCCTCAAAGCCGACGCCGACGCGGGCGGGCTGCTGGCCTACAACTATGTATCGGGCGAGCACCTGACCTACTTCGAGGAGGGCCGTCCGCTCTTTGTCCGCACGCCCGAAAGCCGCTTTACGCTGGCAAACTTCATGCGCGCGCACCTGTTCTCCTCGCTCGGCGCGCTGAAAATCGGCATGGACATTCTCTTCGAGCAGGAAAAAGTTGGACTCGACCAGATTCTCGGTCATGGCGGCTTTTTCAAGACGCCCCAAGTCGGCCAGAAGATGATGGCGGCAGCGCTGAACGTTCCCGTCTCGGTTATGTCCACCGCCGGGGAGGGCGGCGCGTGGGGCATGGCCCTGCTGGCCGCGTACCTGCTGAACAAATCGGGCGGCGAATCTCTCGAAGCCTATCTCAACGAAAAAGTCTTTGCCGCTGAAAACCCCCTGACCATCGCCCCCGACGCTAATGATGTAGCCGGGTTTGCGGCCTTTATGGAACGCTACAAGCACGGCCTGGCGATAGAACGGGCGGCGGTGGAAGGGCTGAAAGCGTAATTCGATAATTCGATACTCGAATAAAGAATTATCGAATTATCAAGTTATCGACTATCGCACTCCCGGAGAACCCATGCTCGAACAACTCAAAGAACAAGTCTTTCTCGCCAACCTGCAACTCCCTAAACACGGCCTGGTCACGTTCACCTGGGGCAACGTCTCAGGGATTGACCGGGCCAAGGGATTGGTGGTCATCAAACCTTCGGGCGTTTCTTATGAGACGATGAAAGCCGCCGATATGGTGGTGGTCGATTTGGCAAGCGGCAAGGTGGTGGAAGGTTCACTCAAGCCATCCTCCGATACCCCCACCCATCTCGAACTGTATAAAGCCTTCCCCAACCTCGGCGGGATTGTGCATACCCATAGCCGCTGGGCGACCAGTTTTGCCCAGGCCGGGCGCGGAATCACGCCGCTTGGCACGACCCACGCCGATTATTTCTACGGCGAGATTCCCTGCACGCGCAAGATGACAACGGCTGAAATTCAGGGCGAATACGAAAAGGAAACCGGCGCGGTGATTATCGAGACCTTCCAGGACAAAGACCCCGATGCCATTCCTGCGGTGCTGGTGTACAGTCACGGCCCGTTTGCCTGGGGCAAAAGCCCGGACGACGCCGTCCACAACGCGGTCGTGCTGGAGGAAGTCGCATTTATGAACTTCCACGCCCTGGCGCTCACGCCCGGCCTGCCACCGATGCAGCAGGAATTGCTCGATAAGCACTATTTGCGCAAGCATGGCAAAAATGCCTATTATGGACAGTAATCCAAAAACCCGTACACGGATTTACGGATAAACACGGATAGAGCATTAAAACTTTAAAAAATCCGTGTTCATCCGTGTAATCCGTCAAATCCGTGTCCCAAAAGAAAAAGGAGACCCTCAATGATTGACTTAACCCAATATGAAATCTGGTTTGTAACCGGCAGCCAACACCTGTACGGCCCCAGGACGCTGGAACAGGTGGCCGCCAACTCGCGCGAAGTCGCAGCGGCGCTGGACGCATCGGCAGAAATGCCGGTCAACGTGGTTTTCAAACCGGTTGTTACCACACCGGAGGCTATCCGGGAATTGTGCCTGGCGGCCAACTCGGCCAAAAACTGCATCGGCCTCATCACCTGGATGCACACCTTCTCGCCCGCCAAGATGTGGATTTCCGGCCTGTCCCTGCTCAAAAAGCCGTTTGCCCACTTGCACACCCAGTACAACCGTGAAATCCCCTGGGCCGACATCGATATGGACTTCATGAACCTGAACCAGGCCGCGCACGGCGACCGCGAGTTCGGATTCATCGGTTCGCGCCTGCGCCTCGAGCGCAAGGTCGTCGTCGGTCACTGGCAGGATGCCGAAGTCCAGCGCGAACTGGGCGTTTGGGCGCGGGCCGCCGCCGCCTGGGCCGACTGGCAGGGCGCAAAGGTCGCCCGCTTCGGCGATAACATGCGCGATGTGGCCGTCACCGAGGGCGATAAAGTCCAGGCCCAAATCCAGTTCGGGTATAGCGTCTACGGCTACGGCGTGGGCGACCTGGCCAACGCCGTCAACGAAGCCTCCGAAACAGAAATCCAGCAGACGATGCAGGCCTATCTCGACGAGTACGAGGTTGCCCCGGTCCTACGTCCCGGCGGTGAGCGCAATACTTCCCTGCGGGAAGGCGCGCGCATCGAGGTCGGGATGCGCAACTTCCTGACGGCGGGCAACTTCAAGGCCTTCACCACCACCTTCGAAGATTTGCACGGGCTGGCGCAGCTGCCCGGCCTGGCCGTCCAGCGATTGATGCGCGACGGCTACGGATTCGGCGCGGAAGGCGACTGGAAAACCTCGGCCCTCGTCCGCGCGATGAAGGTCATGGCGTCCGGGCTGGAAGGCGGCGTCTCGTTCATGGAAGATTACACCTACCACTTCAGCGCGAGCGGGGACAAAGTTCTCGGCGCGCACATGCTCGAAATCTGCCAGTCGATTGCCAAATCCGGCGCGAAGCCCAAACTGGACATCCTGCCGCTCTCGATTGGCGGCAAAGCCGACCCGGTGCGTCTCATCTTCGACGCCAACACCGGCCCGGCCATCGGCGCGTCCATCATGGACATGGGCCAGCGCTTCCGCATGGTTGCCAACGTGGTCGATGTCGTCCCGACCGACGAACCGCTGCCCAAACTGCCGGTCGCCCGCGCCCTGTGGCTGCCGCGCCCAAACCTGAAAACCGCCGCCGCTGCCTGGATTTTCGCCGGCGGCGCGCACCACACCAGTTTCAGTTATGTCGTAACCGCCGAGCACCTGCGCGATTTTGCTTCGATGGCCGGAATTGAATTCCTGCTCATCGACGAGAAGACCGAAATCGAGGCATTCAAGGACAAACTGCGCTGGAACGACCTGTATTTCCACTTCAGCAAAGGGCTATAGTGAGCCTCACAAAAAGCGGGATGATGGCAATCGCCACCATCCCGCTTTTATTTTGTAATTGCTCAGGCCTCATACTCCCCGGCGTCTTCATCCACTTCCATCACCGGTTCATCGGCAGGTTTGCGGTCGAGCATTTGCATTTGCAAGGCCACAACCTTGGTGAAGTATTTGGTTTCACCTTTTTCGTCATATTTATCGGTCTTCAATCGGCCCTCTATGTACACCAGAGAACCTTTGTGCAAGTACTTCTCGCAAATCTCGCCCAGCCCGCCCCAGGCCTCGATGTTGACCCATTCGGTATATTCCTTGGTCTCACCGGCGGTCTTCCAACGCTGGGTCACTGCCAGGCTAAAAGTTGTCACCTTCTTGCCCGTTGGCGTGTAGCGGCTCTCAGGGTCTTTACCCAGGTAGCCCATCAATTGAACGCGATTAAGTGCTGGCATGGCTTCCTCCCGAACGAAAAAGAATTTGTACCCGTTTCGGGTAAAATCGTGCTTTTTCTCAGGGCAGGAACGCACAACTTTCACCCGCAGGCATTATATAAATAGTGTAGGGAGAAAGAAGAAAATGTCAAGCACTTTTTTTCACAACTCTTCCACTATCCCAGTGCCAGGCGTTCCACCAACCCGGTCACCCCGGCCTCATCGCAGGGACAGGACTCCACCCGGTGCAATTCCCAATGCTCGACATGGGTCAGGGAATCTCCCGGCGCAAGCAGGCTGACAGGCCCCAGGGTTTCCAATTCAATGAATTGCTGGTTGCAATAACACTCGCTCGAACTGCCAAAATCATAATAATGGGCGCCGGGCCGGTATGCGGCGCGCTTGACAAACAAGACACCCTGGTTCCAATAAGCCAGCCAGCCGCGCGGATTTGGGAAGCCAACTTTGAAAGGCGATTTCAGGTTGGCAGAAAGCAAAATGTGCCGCCGCTCCCAGGCCAGGTTGGGGTCCGACATATCCGTATAGGGCCAAATCGCAAGGCTGCGATTTGGCAGCAGGCCGGTTTCCTCGTCCGCCTGCGGCAGGATGGCCATCCCCCCGGTCTTGAGTTGGGTAATCGCCCAGGGAGCGCACTCGACCGGCCACAATCCGCGGTTGGTCAGCGTATGGGTGACAACCAGGCGTGGTGCGCCCGCTTCCAATTCGATTCGGATAATTTTCTCGATGCCCGTCTCAGTCTCAAGCGCTTGGCGTACGACAAGCCCCCCCGGCAGCGGCTCGATTTCGACCTGGGCATCATCCACCACATACGTGCGCGGCATATGCTCCGGCGCATGCCACAAGCGGTGCCCGCCAATAAAATGATAGAGCCTGCCATCGGGGCGCTCAGCCACCGCGTCAGGATGCTCGGCAAACAAATTCTCCCCGCCCTCGAAACGCAACGAAAGGATGCGCGGCCCGACAGAACAAGTCACCAGCAGTTCGACCTGCTCATTTGCCAGCCTGGCACAATCGTAGCCAGCATAGTTCACAAAATCGTGTTTTGCATTCATAATCCTCCAAAAAAATTATTCCAGCCAGGTTTTTGAAAGCAACGCCGCCATATTCGCCACTGGTATCGTTGCCGTTATCGCTAACGAAGTATTGTAACAAAGGTATAATAAAAATTACAAGACAAAACCGCCCCCAGGAATCGATTATGGCGAAACAACACATCCACAAAGTGACAATCAAAGACGTTGCCCGCGTGTGCAACGTTTCAACCCAGACCATCTCACGGGTCATCAACAAACGGTCCGACGTCTCCCCCGAAACCCGCCAACTGGTCGAAAAAGCCGTCGCCGAAATGGGCTACCGCCCCTCCGCCCTGGCGCGCAGCCTGGTGCAGCAGCGCAGTTACACCCTGGGCGTCATCCTGGCCGGGCTGAAATATGTAGGTATTTCACAAACCCTGAACGGCATTAATGAACGCTGCGAATCCTCGCAATATGCCCTGTTCATTAAAGAATTGCCGCGCTTCGATACGCCCGATATTGTGCCGGTCATCGAGGCGCTCATGGAACGGCATGTTGAAGGCATCATCTTCGCCGCGCCTGAAATCAACGAAAACGTAAAACTTGTCCAGTCACAACTGCCCTCCTTTTGCCCGCCCATCGTCTTCCTAAAAAGCAGCCCCAATCCCAACTACACCAGCATCACCGTCGATAACTACGGCGGCGCGCGCAAAGCCGTCGAACACCTGCTCGCCAGCGGCAGGAAACATATCGGCCTGGTCAGCGGCCCGCCAGAATCGCTCGAAGCCCGCCAGCGTAAACAAGGCTGGCAAGATGCGCTCAAAGACGCCAGCCTGCCCGCCAGCCCCGAAAAACAGGCAATCGGCAACTGGTCTTCGGCCAGCGGCGCATCGGCCTTCGCAGAACTCGTTCAAAAATACCCGGCCATGAACGCGGCCTTCATCAGCAACGACCAGATGGCCCTCGGCGCGCTGCACTACTGCCACGCCAACAGCACCCGCGTACCTGAAGACATCGCCATTGTCGGCTTTGACAACCTGGCCGAATCGGCTTACTTTCACCCCTCCCTGACCACCGTCATCAACCCCCTGCGCGAACTGGGCATCCTGGCAGTCGAAACCCTGCTGGCCCAAATCAACGGCGAGGCCCAGCCGGGGCGTGTCATTTCCCTGCCGACCGAATTGCTGGTACGCGCCAGCGCGCCCTGACCGATGCAAAAAAAACTTCTCTCCCTGCTGCGCCTGGGGATAGCGCTAAGCCTGCTCAGCGGCTGCGGCCTTTACCCCGCCTCCCGGCCTGATACTGCCCCGCAGCCTGCTCCCACAACGCCCTCCCCCGAAATTGCTCCCACTTCGACGCTTGGGCCTACATCCACGCCCGCCGCCACGCCGACCAACACCCCGACAGCGACTCCAACCGAAATGCCCCGCCCACGCCGTGTGCTGATACTCAGCATCGACGGCCTGCGCCCCGACGCCATTTTTATGGCCCCCATGCCCAACCTGCTGGCGCTGATGGAATCTGGCGCTTATTCGCTCAACGCCCAGGCGGTTTTCCCCAGCGCAACCCTTCCCAACCACGCCTCCATGCTCACCGGTCAATGCCCGGCCAAACACGGCGTTAATTGGAACGATTACATCCCCATGATGGGCTATGCCGAAGGTCAATCGCTCTTCAGCCTGGCAAAAGACGCCAAACTGCGCACCATTATGGTTGTGGGCAAAGAAAAACTGCGCCAGGTGACTCCCCCTGAGACGACAGACGTGTACCGCTACATTCCCGACCGCGACCTGGTCATCGCCGCCGAAATCATCCCCGAACTGCAAAAAGGCTTTGACCTGGCTTTCATCCACTTCCCGACCACCGACTGGATGGGGCATCTTTACGGCTGGCTTTCCCCAGAGCAATTCAGCGTCCTGCGCCGCGCCGACGAAGCCCTCGGCAATATCCTGGCCGCCCTTGAAGAATCCGGCCTGCGTAAAGACACCCTGCTCATCATCTCAGCCGACCATGGCGGGCGTGAGCGCTCGCACGGTTCGCGCCACCCTGAAGAGATGACCATTCCGTGGGTCATTCATGGGCCGGGCATTACGCCAGGACAGTTGGGTGTGTCCATTCACACCACCGACACCGCCGCCACCGCAGCCTGGGCGCTCAACCTGTCCATCCCGCCGGAGTGGGACGGCTACCCCGCGCGCGAGGCCTTCGGTGCGCTGCCAGCCCCACGCACCGACCCGCGCTGTCCGTAGAAAGAGCAGGATGAACTACCTCAACGGGCATCGACCAGGTATAACTCCAAAAAACCGACACGCTGGAGCCAGGTAAGGCTCTCCATATCGAAGAGATTCAATTCCAACCGCTTTTGGGCAATAACCTGCTCAACGGTCTGCTCATAGTAGGTTGATGTCAATATAAAGGCCCGCTGAAAATCTTCACGAATGTGCCAGGCTGAATCGTCCACGCCTTCACGGTGCAGGTAATACCAGAGCGTCGTATCGTTTGGATAGCCAGCCAAGACCATATCGCCAGGCTGGATTGCGCGCGCTATATCATGAGCGATGACTTCAACATTGCTTAATTTGTTCCAACTGGCGGGGATTTCAGGAACGGAAACCAGGGCCATAAATGCCAGCAGGCCTATGGACAGGAAAACCAGCCCTTTACTGGCATTAAACTTCATCCCCTTGAGGAGCCAATCAGTCAACCCGAGCCAGCCTGAGGCAGCCCAGAGCATGCCCAGGGGCAACAGGAAAGAGAAGAAACGGTCAAAAATTTGCGGGTGGCGGAGAAGAACGTAAAGGGTAATCCACAACACAATCGGAACGGCAAAATGGAAACGGGCGCCAGCGTTCCGCGCCGAAAAGACCAGGGACAGCGCAATGCCGAGGATGAGCAAAAAGCCTAAGACTGGCAGCATTTCCCGATTCCAAAATTCCCAGATTTGAGAAAGTTGACGCAGGAGAATTTTTGAAAAATAAGCATCAGGCTCAACCGGCTGGATAAAACTGTTGGCAAATAATTTCCGCCAGCCGGTGACAAGCAATACCGGGGTATAGAATGCCAGGGTCAAGAGACCCGCCACAAAACCAGAAGAAAGCCAATGCAAGTAAGGCGAAAATCTTCTCTCGCCGCGCATCCAGGTTTCGCCCAGGGCCCAGAGATAAATTCCGCCCGCAGGCAGGGCCATGGTCGGCACCGAGAGGAATCCCAGCGCAATACTTATCGAAAGCCCAAGCCAATCATGCCACCTGCCCTTTTCGATTGCAGACCAGGCAAACAAGAAGCCAGACAGGGTGAACAGGCTCACCAGGCTATAGCCGCGCGCGCCAGTATCGTAATGAATAATTGCTGGCAAGCCGGCCACCAATGTAGCGGCAAGCAAAGCGACATTGGTGTTGTACAAACGCCTGCCCAGCCCATAGACCAGGGGAATGGCCGCCAACCCGGTCAGGGCCGCGGGCAAGCGCAACATCCAGGGGTGATTGCCTAACAGGCCCGTGCTTATTTTGATAAGCAAAGTATTGAATATGTGGTTATTGGGCAGGCTGTAATCTGATAGTATCCCCCACCAGTCCTGCCGGACAAAGGCCATGTAGGTGTAGGCTTCATCGTAAGTAACCGGCAAATTCAGTTTTTCTACGCGTAAAACCGCCCCCAGGAAAATAATACTAATAAGCAGGCTGTTTTGTTCCAGAAACTTAAGTTTCACGTTGGTTCATTTCCCAGATAATACGTAGGCCATCCAGCGTCAGCCAGGGGGCAATGTGGTCAATGACCTCGGTTTCGCGGGCGACAACTTCCGCCAGCCCGCCGGTGGCAATCACTTTCATCTGCGGCCCCAGTTCTGCCCGGAAGCGCGCCACCATGCCCTCGACCATGCTGACGTACCCGAACAGCAACCCCGACTGCATGGCATGGACGGTGTTGCGCCCGATGACGCTCGGCGGGCGCTGCAAGTCGATGCGCGGCAATTTGGCCGCCCGCTGGAACAAAGCCTCGGCAGCCAGGTTGACCCCGGCGGTAATTGCCCCTCCCAGATAGTCGCCTTCGGCGGTGACAGCGTTGAAGGTAGTGGCTGTGCCAAAATCGACCACGCAGGCCGGGCCGCCGTACAACTTCATCACCGCCGCCGCATCGCAGACGCGGTCCGCGCCAACCGCTTTGGGGTCTTCGTAACGAATGCGGATGCCGGTCTTGACGCCCGCATCGACCACCAGCGGGTCAGTTTTCAAGTATTCGTTGCAGGCCCGTGTCACGCGCCCGGTCAGGTTGGGCACGACCGAGGCGGTGGCAATACCGGTCAGGTCGGCGGGTTTGTGTCCGGCATGGGTCAGCAGGCCAAGCAGTTGCAAGCCATATTCATCTGGCATACGGGCATGGTCTGTCGCCAGCCGCCAGTGCCAGGCCAGCGTTTCACCCTCGTATAAACCGATGGTCAGGTTGGTGTTGCCGATGTCGATGGTCAGTAGCATAATGTCGTCCTCTGTAAGGGCGATTCGTGAATCGCCCCTACAATCATTATTTCGATGCCTCGATAATCTCCGCCACCAAATCATAACGGTGGAATTGCGGCATGATGTAAACACCCTGCCCCCATTCCTTGATTTGCTGGATTAATTCAATCGCAATTTTAACACCTTCGGCGGAGGCTGATTCTGCGGACTCTATCCGTTTCATGGTCGATTCGGGAATCACAATTCCTGGCACTTCGTTTTGCAGGAAGTTGGCATGGCGCACGCTGGCGAGGGGCAGGATGCCGACCAGCACCGGTTTGTCGAGCGGCGCGCCGGTCTCTTGGGCGAAACGCTGTAAAAATGCCCTGGCTTTTTCGGCGTCATAGATGGGCTGGGTCAGGAAGAAATCCGTTCCGGCTTTGAGTTTGCGTTTGAGATTTTTGATTTCGGTCTCAGGCTGGGGCGAACACAAATTGAGCGCGGAACCGGCAAAGAAGGAGGTCGGCTGGCCTATCGATGTGCCGGAATGGTCAACGCCAGCGTTGAATCCCTGCTTGATGAGTTTAATCAGGCCGGATGGAACCAGGTCATAATTATCGGCGGCTTCGGGGTAATCGCCTATCGAGGTCGGGTCGCCCATGACGACAAAGATGTTGCGAATGCCCAGGGCGTGCGCGGCCAGCAGGTCACCCTGCACGCGCAGCAGGTTGCGTCCGCGGGTTGGGAAGTGCAGGGTGGTTTCTATTTCCACTTTGCGCTGGACAGTGTTGCAAACCGCCCAGGCCGACATGCGCATACGCGCCATCGGGCTGTCGGCCACGTCGATGACATCGGCTCCGGCTTCCTTGAGCAGCGAGGCAGCGGCCACCAGTTTTTGGGTTGCCAGCCCACGCGGCGGGTCCATTTCAACGGCGAAGACAAACCGTCCGGATGCCAGTTTCTGCGCCAGTTCGGAGGGAACCTCGGCGGGTTCGGCATCGCCCGTCGAAACGGCGGACAGGCTGACGGGTTCGACCGTGACCGCCGGGGCGGAATCCAGCGTATTTCGCATGGCGGCAATATGTTCGGGCGTTGTCCCGCAGCATCCGCCTATTACATTGGCCCCGGCTTTCCAAAACTCGAGCACGTAATCGCGGAAATATTCGGGCGCGGCGGCGTACATCACCCGCCCGCCAACGTGTTCGGGCCAGCCCGCGTTGGGCTTGACCCACAGGCGGGCTTCGGGGGCTGCGCGGCGCATTTCGCGCAGGATGCGGATGAGTTGGGCCGGCCCGCCGGAACAGTTGACGCCGATGACATCGGCCCCGGCTTCGGCCAGGGACTTTGCCACTTTGGCCGGGTCGTCGCCGAGCAGGGTGCGGTCGTCGCGGGTAAAAGTCATGGTGGCGACAACCGGCGTTTCGGGCAGTGTGGCTTTGGCGGCGGCGATGGCTTCGACGGTTTCGTACAGGTCGGTCATGGTTTCGATGACGATTAAATCGACCCCGGCCAGGGCTTGAATCTGTCCGGCGAAGGCTTCACGGGCTTCGTTGGGCTGGACGCGCCCGTAAGGGGCCAGGCGCACGCCGAGCGGCCCGACATCGCCAGCAACAAGCACATCTTTGAACGAAGCATCCACCACGCGGCGGGCAAGGGCAACAGCAGCGCGGTTGATTTCGGCGGTTTTTTCGTCCAGGCCATGTTTGTGTAGTTTGTAGCGGTTGGCGCCGAAAGTATTGGTCAGGATGATTTGCGCACCCGCTTCGATGTACTGACGGTGGACATCGGCGACTTTGGCCGGGTCGGTCAGGTTGAGTTCGTCGAAACAGTGGGTGTGCTCCACGCCGTGGGTGTGGAGGAGGGTACCCATCGCGCCGTCAGCGAGCAGGGGGGTGGGGGATTGGAGTAACTGTAAAAAGTTTGGCATTTTGTTTTCCTGCTATCGCATCAACTGCTCAACTCTCGACTCACCTACCGAGTAATACTTCGCCTTGGGATGATGCACAATAATTGCCGCAGTGGATTGCTCGGGGATTAACTGGTAAGCCGGGCTGAGACTCATGCCGAGTTCGCTCTCAGCCGGGAGCAGGTCGAAGACTTTGCGGTGGTCTTCCAACTCAGGGATGGCGGGGTAGCCCCACGAATAGCGTTTGCCCTGGCCGGCAGGCAGCCCCAACTCGCGGATGATGTGTTCGTGCAGGTAATTGGCGGTGGCTTCGGCGGTCTGGACGGCCAGTCCGTGCACAAAGTAGCCTTCGGTGTAGTCGTGGGCGGCTTGAAGGGCGTCGAACTTTTCGGTGGCTTCCAGACCAACGGTGACAACCTGGAGGGCGACCACGTCCATCTGGCCGGATTCGACGCTGGCGAAGTAGTCGCTCAGGGCAAGATGGTCATCGTAGGGCTGGCGGGGGAAGGTCATTTTCGTCAACTGCCTGGAAACAGCTGAAGGGTCGTAGATGATGAGGTCGTCGCCATCGGATTGGCAGGGGAAGTAGCCGTAGACGGCCTGGGGTTTAAGCCAGCCAGTTTTCATGGCGTCGCGCTTCATCTTGTCGAGCCGGGCGTCGAAGTCGGCTTTGAGTTTGGTCCACTCGTCACCGTGGGTGTTCTTGGCGCCCCACGAAAGCCGGTAGAGTTCGTTGATGTTCAGGTGCTGGAAAACCATCTCGAGCGGCATGGCGCGGACAACTTTCCAGCCGAAGCTAACGCCTTGCGGCAGCGAGACAGGCTGCGGGTCAATTGTGCTGCGCTGTCCCGTTTTCCGGTGCTCCGGCGTCTGGGAAGCGCGCCCGAGTTCCATATCAGCATCTTTTTTCAATTGTTCCAGCAAAACCGGTTTGCGCTCGGGGTCGATGAGTTTGTCCATCGTTTCGAGGCCCTCGAAGGCGTCTTTGCAATAGAACACGCCGGGCTGGTAGTATTCGCCGTTTTCGGTTTGCAGGATGCGGCGGCCAAAGCGGCGGTTGATGGCAGCCCCACCGACCAGGACGGGGAATTTGAGATTGCGGCGTTGCAGTTCATTGACGATGAGCGGCATCTGCTTGGATGTGGAAACCAGCAGCGCCGAAAGGCCGATGGCGGTGGCATTGGATTCGACGGCTTTGCTGATAATGGTTTCCGCGGGGACTTGCTTGCCAAGGTCGATGACATCGTAGCCGTTGTTGGAGAGAATCGTCTTGACCAGGTTTTTGCCGATGTCGTGCACGTCGCCATAGACGGTGGCCAGCACGACCAGGCCCTTGCTGACGCCTTCCTGCTTTTCGAGATAGTTTTCGAGGTGGGCGACGGCTTTTTTCATCACTTCGGCGGATTGCAGCACGAAGGGCAGGATGAGTTCGCCCGCGCCGAATTTGTCGCCGACTTCTTTCATGGCTGGCAGCAGGACGGTGTTGAGGACGCGCACGGCGGTCTCGTGTTTGCTCGGTTCGGTGCCATCGGCAACAATTTCATCGATATCGGCTTCGATATTTTCCTTGTGCCGCGACAGGATGCGCCAGTGGATGCGCTCCGCGACGGTCATGCCAATGGTCGGGTCGACCTGTTCTTTCTCACCGCTGCCCTGGAATCCCTCGAAATATTCGATATAACGCTGGAGTGCGTCGGGGCGGCGGTTGAAAATCAGGTCTTCAGCCAGTTCGCGTTCCTCGGTGGGGATTTCGCCATAGGGCTTGACGTGCGCCGGGTTGACAATCGCCATATCCAGCCCGGCTTTGACGCAGTGGTAAAGCATAATCGAATTGAGCGTCGGGCGGGCGTTGGCAGACAGGCCAAAGGACAGGTTCGAGACGCCCAGCGAGGTCAGTACACCGGGCAGGTTCTCTTTGATAAGCCGGATGCCTTCGATGGTCTCGATGGCCGACTCGGCAAATTCCGGGTCGCCGGTGGCGAGGGTGAAGGTCAGGTCGTCGAAAACCAACGCGGAGGGGGCCAGGCTGTGCTCGTTGACGGCCACATCGTAAATGCGTTTGGCAACGGCCAATTTATCTTCGCGGGTTTTGGCCATGCCCTTCTCGTCGATGGTCAGGATGATGACGGCAGCGTTGTGTTCTTTGGCGAGTTTGAAAATCTTGTCGGCTTTTTCGCGCCCTGCTTCAAAGTGAGTCGAGTTGATGAGGCAGCGCCCCGGCGCGGTTTTCAGCGCCACTTCGAGCACGTCCACTTCGGTGGTGTCGATGACCAGCGGCAGGTCGATGCCCGCCGTCACCAGTTTGCGCACCACCTGCTTCATCAGGAAGGGCTCATCGGCACGTTCGGTGACAGCCACCGAAATATCCAACCCGTGCGCACCGTTGCTGACCTGGTCCTGCGCGACGGTCAAGATGGAGTCCCAGTCTTCGGCCAACAGCAGGCGTTTGAAGGCACGGCTGCCCTGGGCGTTGCAGCGTTCGCCAATCAGGAAGGGCGCCGGGTCTTGCTGCATGGTCATGGCCTTGATGCCGGATGCCAGTTTCGGCACGCCGGATTCGGGACGCGGCGGGTGCTGGAAGTTGTTCAACTTTTCGACGAGCAGTTTCAGGTGCTCGGGCGTAGTGCCGCAACATCCGCCGACAACCGAGATGTTGTTTTTGGTGACAAATTCAACCAGCGCATCTGAAAACGGCTCCGGCTCGAGCGGGTAAACCGCCTGACCATCGACATTCAGCGGCAGTCCGGCATTCGGAATGCACGAAACGGGCAGGCGCGTGCCTTCTCCGAGGATGCGAATCGGTTCGCGCATGTGTTCGGGGCCGGTCGAGCAGTTCAGGCCGATGACGTCAATCGGCAGGTCTTCGAGGATGGCGATGGCAGCTTCGGCGTCGGTGCCGAGCAACATGCGTCCGCTGGTGTCGAGGGTAATCTGACATTGAATCGGCAGCCAGACGCCGGTCTCCTCGAAGGCTTTGGTCACGCCATTGATGGTTGCCTTGACTTCGAGAATGTCCTGCGAGGTCTCGATGAGAATCACATCCACGCCGCCTTGAATCAGCCCGACCGCCTGCTCACGGAACAGGTCGGCCAACTCGTCGAACTGCATATTCGACAGTTCAGGGTCATCAGCGGAGGGCAGTTTTCCCGAGGGACCAATGGAACCGGCGACGAAGCGCGGCTGGCCGGTTTTGGCGGCATACTCGTCCGCGAGGCGGCGAGCCAGAGAAGCGGCTGCCACGTTGACTTCGATGGTGCGCTCGCCAATGCCATATTCCCCCAGCGTCAACCGGTTGGAGCGGAAGGTGTCGGTTTCGAGCACATCCACGCCGACGTCGAGAAAGGAGCGGTGGACTTTCTCGACGGCTTCGGGGTACGAGATGACGAGGAAGTCGTTGCATCCGTTGTATTGTTCGCCGCCAAAGTGCTCGGCGGTCAGGTTTTGCTTTTGCAGGCTGGTGCCCATCGCGCCATCGAAGACGAGCACTTTCTTTTCGAGGGCGTCGAGGTAGCGGCGGTTGGTGTAGGTGCGAGGGGTCATTGATTTACTCCTGGTTTCTTTCGCATCGAATTCGCGAATTTTACGATTTATTTTTGTCGAATAAGTGCGGCGCATGTTGTTTGATTTACTTGCCAATTTCGGAGATTTTTTCGGCATCTTCCAGCACCGCCCGCGCCCATTCGGTCACATCCTTGCAGTAGATTTCTGCACTTTCAGTTCGGACATCGCAAATCGTCCTGGCCCACGCGGTTTTGGCGATGACCGGCTGGCCGGTGCGGGATTTGATTTTGAACTGGCGTTTGCCGCTGTCAACCACATCCCGATTTTGTTGGCGGACGAGCGCGGGAGGTTTGTTTTCGACCAGGAATTCCCGCAATAACTCGCGCTCGTAAAGCCAGCCTTCCCGGGTCAGTTTGCTCGAATGCTGCAACATATAGGCGGCAACCGTCAGGTGGTGGACAGCGCCATAGCCGGGGTCGCTGAACTCGAGGGCAAGGAATTCGTCGAAGCGGGTCTGGCAGAGGCTGCCAGACGCACCGCACTCGGGACAAATCTGTTCCTGTTCCATCCGAGCCTTTCCAAGTAACAAAAACGCCTCTCCAGCGAGAGGCGACAATCGAAAAGTGTCCGCTCTCATCTCCCAGGCCGCGCGGCCTGCCGGAATTGGCACCAGCATTTTGCGGTTGCCGAGGCTTCACAGGGCCGGTCCCTCTGCCTCTCTGGATGAGTACTAATTGGGCAGTTTATATCATAGCGAACAAGGCTTGTCAATTTAAATATCCCCCAGTTCACTATTCCCCATTGTCAACCCTGCGATATACATTTATAATCGGCGCAATCTCTTTGTACTGGAGCAATCTCTTTATGATGGAACAACAAAATGCCCAGTTGGGCAACGGGGGCAGTGAAGAACTGATTCCCGACAGCAATGGCGCAATGGAAAGCATGGAAGCCTTGATGCAGTCTGACACCGGTTTGGAATTCCCAAGCCAGGGTGAAATTCGGACCGGCGTCATTGCCAGCATTTCCCCCTCCCAGATTCTCGTCAGCGTTGGCGCCAAGTCAGAAGGCGTCCTCACCGGGCGTGAACTGGACCAAATTCCCGCATCGGAGCGGGAAGCCCTGCAGGTAGGCCAGGAAATCCCTGTCTACGTCGTCAACCCTGAAGACCAATACGGCAACGTGGTCTTGTCCTATGTCCGCGCCCGCGAGGCAATGGGCTGGGAAGTGGTCGAACAAATGCAGGAAAGCGGCGAAACCTTCGACGGCCTTGTTGAAGGCTACAACAAGGGCGGCCTGATTGTGCTGGTTCACGGCCTGCGCGGCTTCGTGCCCGCATCCCAAATCAGCATGGCCCGCCGCGGACAAATCCAGGGCGACACGCCTGACCGCTGGGCCAAGCAGGTCGGCGAGACCATCAGCGTGCGCATCATCGAGGTAGACCGCTCCCGCCGCCGCCTGATTCTCTCCGAACGCGCCGCCAACCCCGAAACCCGCCAATCCATCAAAGAACGCGTCATCGAAGAACTCGAAGAAGGCCAGGTGCATACCGGCCGCGTCACCAGCGTTGCCGAATTTGGCGTCTTCGTCAACATCAACGGCGCCGATGGCCTGGTGCACCTTTCCGAGGTTTCCTGGGAGCGCGTCCAGCACCCCAACGAAGTGCTCGAAGTCGGAGACGAGGTCAAGGTCAAAATCATCAACATCGACCGCGAAAAGAAGCGCATCGGCCTGTCCATCAAAGCCTTGCAGGAAGACCCCTGGCAGGACAAGGTCAACGTTTTCAAAGTCGGCCAACTGGTCGAAGGCACCATCACCCGCCTGACCAAATTCGGCGCGTTCGCGCGTCTCGAAGGCGACATCGAAGGCCTCATCCACATTTCGGAACTGTCCGAGAACCGCATCAACCACCCCAAGGAAGCCGTCAAGGAAGGCGACAGCCTGACCCTGCGCGTCATCCGCATCGACTCCGACCAGCGCCGCATTGGCCTGAGCCTGCGAAAAGTTGACTCGGCAGCCTACACCGACCTCGACATGAAATCCCTGACCGCTGAACTGGGCGAAGAAATCATCGAGCAGGTCGAAGATGAGGCCGAAATCGAAGACAAAGCCGAATCTGAAGACAAAGAATAAGCCGGAACAAACCATGCAAGAGCGCACCAACCCCGGTGCGCTCTTTTTCTAACCATGACCCATCTCATCATAGATGCACATCAAGACCTGGCCTGGAACATGCTCACCTACGGGCGCGATTACAGCCTGTCGGCACACGAAATCCGCCAGCGTGAAATCGGCAGCCTGGCCGCCGAAAAAAACGGCGACACCCTGCTGGGCTGGCCTGAGTTCCAGCAAGGCCGGGTCGCCTTGGTCTTCGGCACCCTTTTCGCCGCGCCCACCCGAACCAAACTGGGTGATTGGGACATCCTGACCTACGCCAATGCGGAGGAAGCCCGGCGGATTTACCTGGCCCAAATGGACGCCTACGACCGCCTCTTTGACCGCCACCCCGACAAATTCCAGCCGGTGCGCACCACCCGCGACCTGTCCGCCGTTGTCGAAAAATGGAAGCAACCCGGCAACCCGCCCGCCCCGACCGGCCTAGTGACGCTGATGGAGGCCGCCGAGGCCATCCGCAGCGTGGATGAACTCGACGAGTGGTGGCAGCGCGGGGTGCGCATCATCGGCCCGGCCTGGAAATCCACCCGCTTCTGCGGCGGGACGCGCGAACCCGGGCCGCTCACGCCCGAAGGCCGTTCCCTGCTGGCAGGCATGGCCGAGCGCGGATTCAGCCTCGACATCAGCCACATGGCCTGGGAATCGGCACTCGAGGCCCTCGACCTCTACGAAGGCCACATCGTCGCCAGCCACGCCAACCCGCTCAAAATGGTGCGGCACGGCGAAAGCAACCGCTTCCTGACCGACGAAATCATCGACAGGCTCATCGAGCGCGGCGGAGTCATCGGCGTCATCCCCTTCAACCTCTTCCTCGACCAAGCCTGGCGCAAGGGCGACCCGCGCAGCCAATGTCCGCTCGACATGGTCGCCAGCCACATCGACTACATCTGCCAGCGCGCCGGGAACGCCCTGCACGCCGGCATCGGCAGCGATTTCGAC
Source organism: Anaerolineales bacterium (assembly GCA_020060235.1). GTDB lineage: Bacteria > Chloroflexota > Anaerolineae > Anaerolineales > Villigracilaceae > UBA8950. Next base: position 63,882 of record JAGVAO010000061.1, read on the forward strand.
GGCGGTTTTGGGTTACAATCTGTACCGCCAGAACTTGATACTATCGCCGACCTGCAAAAACTGCCCGCCCTGCTCGAAGCGCGGGGCTATTCGACAGGCGATATTCAATCCATCATGGGCCTGAACTGGTTAAACCACCTGCACAAGAGTCTCCCCGAATGAGTCAGGATACAACTTCAACCTCCCCCGTTTCGTTAACCAGCGCCCGCTCAGACCAGGTTCGCCTGGGCCTGTTTATCAGCATCATCGGCCTGATGGTCTTCCTGTTGGGCGCAAAACCCGAATGGTTCCTGCTTGACCGCAGCCCGGTGATTGGTTTTGTCCAAATCAGCGTTTTCACCTTTGGGCTGGGGTTTTTAGCCACCGGCGGATACATCAGCCTGGCGGGCCTGTGGAAAAACCAGGAGCGCAGCATCCTGTCCGACATTGGGACGCGGCTCATCGCAACGGGCTACGTTATCGCCGTTTTCGCGGGCATGGCCGATATTTTCGGCCTGGGAACCCAACCCCTGCCAATGGTTCCCTTTTTCGGGCCTTTGCAGGCCGTCGGGGTGCAAATCGGCCAGGTGGTCATCGCCACAGGCATGACCATGATGATTCCCTTTCAGCGATTCAAGCAATAAACGCACCGCCAACATAAACGGCGCGCAACCTGACCGGTTACGCGCCGTTTTGATTCTGTAAAACAAGACTGCCGGGCTACTGAATACCGGCTACTTTTAAGCCATCCTTCAAAATTGCCTGCACCTTGTCGGCATGGCGGGTTTCGCAATAGACGCGCATAATCGGTTCGGTGCCGCTAAAGCGGATAAGCATCCAGCCGCCATCTTCCATGCGAAATTGGAAACCGTCCACTGTAATCAGGTCGGTCACTTTCAGGCCGCCCAGAGTGGCCGGTTTGGCATCCAGAATCATCTGCTCACGGGCGGCGCGGTCACCGCTAAAGGCGCTATCGACGCGGTCGTAGAAGTACTCGCCGCCGACCTTGTCGAAAAGCATCTTAAGCAACTCGGTCGGCTTCTTGCCGGTTCGCACCATGAAATCGAGCATGTACAGGCCAGCCAGGATGCCGTCGCGCTCAGGAACGTTGCCGCGAAAGGCGTAGCCGCCGCTTTCCTCGCCGCCAATCAGGGCATCGGTCTCGGTCATCTTCGGGGCAACATATTTGAATCCGACGCCGGTTTCATGGACAGGCACGCCGTAAATCTCACCCAGGCGGTTGAGCATGTTGGTCGTCGAAAGGGTTTTGACAATATCGCCGCGCTCGCCGCGAACTTCGAGCAGGTAATAGGCCAGCAGGGCATAAACGCGCAACTGGTTGATAAATTCGCCGTTCTCGTCGCCGATGCCGCAGCGGTCGGCGTCACCGTCCAGGATGAGCAGGATATCGGCTTTATTGGTAACGGTGGCTTCCAGGCCTTTGTCGATGTTCGGGCGGATAGGCTCCGGGCGCTTCATCTCCGGGAAGGTCGGGTTGCGCTCGGCATGGATTTCGAGGATTTTGGTCTTGCCGCCACCCAGTAATTTAGTGAAATAGCCCGCGCCGTTGCCCCACATGGCATCGACCTGCACCGTCAACCCGGCATCGCGGATGGGCTGCAAGTCAATCAGTTTTTGGATATGTTCGAAATAGGGGGCATGGGCGTCGAATACGACAATATTGCCAGCAGAAACTTCGGTATTGTAGGTGGAACGTTTAACAGAATCGATGCTGTCGGGAATTAAGGCCTCGATACGCAACAACCCTTCCGGGTCGATTGCGCCGCCGGTCTCATTGCGAACCTTGAATCCGTTATCGGCAGGCGGATTGTGGCTGGCGGTGATGTTGACCGCACCGCAGGCCTTGGTATTGACTACCGCAAAAGCGATGACAGGGGTCGGGGTGGCGCTGTCGGTCAGGTAGACTTTGAAGCCATTGCCAGCCAGCACTTCGGCGGTTGCGGCGGCAAAATTCTCGCTGGCAAAACGCTTGTCGTAGCCGACCACAATCCACTTGCCGGCGTTGCCCTGTTCGAGCATGTAAGAAGCATAGCCCTGGGCACAGCGCCGAACGTTGTCGAAGGTGTACTCTTCAGCAATTACGCCGCGCCAGCCGTCGGTACCAAATTTGATTTTGAAAGTCATAAGGGTTTCTCCTAAAAAATTTATAAGTCAAGGCCTGCCAGGCCCGATGATTACGGATTTTCTTGGGGAACAGCATCGCCGCCGCCCAGCACCAGCAGGTTCCAGGCGATGTTCAGGTCGTCCACGGCAACGACCGGGAAGCCAGGCAGGTTACCCAGGGCCAGGTCGAGGCGGAAGAGGGCCGCATCGAGCGCAACCCGTTCGCCATCCGGGGAGTCGTCGCGCAAATCGGATAGTAAATCTCGGGCCAGTTGCACATCCTGACGCGCCTGCCCGAAGTTGCTCTGCGACAGGTACAGGCGCGCACGGGATAGCAGTTCGATGACGCGGGTCAATTTCACCTGGCGCGCCAGTTCCGCGTTCAGGCCTTCGCGCTGCTGGTCGGCAGCCTGGTCGAGTTTGGACTGCATCTCGTCCAGCCGCTCGAGAGCCGCGCTGTGGCCCTCGATGGATGTCTCGATGGCTGCCAGTTGGGTCTCGAATTCGGTATCGCGGGTTTTCAGGTCGTCAATTTCCGTTTTAAGGCCCACAATTTCGGCTTGCAGGGCCAAGGCGTCGCGGGCCTGCTGGTCGGCAACCTCGGCGATGCGGGCGGTGTTCTGGTTGACCGGCACGACATACACCTGGTGCAGGTAGGGCAGGCCAAAATACAGGCCCGCGCCAATGCCGCCCAGGATGACGGCAATAATGAAAAGCACAAAGAGAAATTTCAGGAAACCGAGAAAAGCGCGCCCAAGCCGCTGGAAAAAGTTCGGGCCGGATTTCGGCGGTTTGGCCGTTTTAGGCGCCTGGGCGGGTTCGGACGCATCCGCCGCTTCGACGCGCACAGGCTGGGAGGGAGGAGAGGGGACCAGGCCGGTTTCTTCACTCATGGGCAGGGATTCCATTTCGTCAAAAGAATTGCGCAAACGCTGGAGCAAACTCTCCCCCAGGCCGCTGACGCGCAGGCTGTCTTCGATGGTTTCAAAGGGCCGCGCGGCAACAATCCGCCCGGCAAGCGCCGGGCCGATGCCGGGAATCTCTTGCAGGCTTTCAGCATCGGCGGCATTCAGGAATTCGAGGAAATCCTTCATGCCTTCATTTTACAGCAAAACCGGTCAATGCTGGCAAACTCAGTGAGTTGCAGCGCGGCGGTCGGGACGCAGGAAGAGCAGGAAGCCGATTAATCTCAACCCCGCGCTGACCAGCAAAGCCCCAGCCAACCCCAGTGTATCGGCCAGCAGACTGCCTGCCAGCGGGGCCAGGATGGCTGAAAGATATTGCAGGCTTTGGGCAATCGAGACAAAAGTCGCGCTGTATTCAGGCGGGACAGTTTTCATCAACTCGTCGAAAAAGACCAGGTCGATGCCCGCCTGGAAAAAACCCGCCAGCCCGGCAATGGCTATCATCCACTCGACGCGAATGGTGGCAGCGGTCAGGGCCGGGTAAAGGGTCAGGCCGAGGGTGGTTGCCAGGAGTACAAAACGGGCGTTGCGCTTGCGCGAGATACGTGCCCAGGAGAAATATCCCACCATCAGCATCAGGGTCAGGGTCATGTTAATCGCCCCAATTTGGGCGTCGCTGGCCTGCGCCTGGCGCACATAGTACAACGGGAAAATCGGCGCGCCGAGGGCCATCGCCGAAAGGTAGACAAAACGCTTCGAGACAAAGGAAACAAATGCCGGGTTGGCGCGCAGCAGTTCCCGATAGTCGCGCAGGGTCGCCGCCAGCGATTGTCCGGCCTTGACCAGCGGCGGCGCGGCCTGGTCGGGCAGGCTAATCCGGCAGGAGAAATAAAAACTGACCAGGCCGCCGACCGAAAGGGCAATGAACAGGATTTTATAATTGAGCGGGAAGAGAACCCGGTCGAGCATCTGGGTTGCGAGGAAGGTAACGACCGCATTGGTCAGGCCGATGATGGCCCAGCGGCGGCTGAGCAGGTTGTAGCGGCCTTCCGGCCCGGCGACGGCGTTCATCACCACGCTGAAGGCCACCGCCAGGGCGGTTTGCGGCAGGGTCGCCAGCGCCCAGATGGCCAGGATGGATTTGATTGCCAGCGCGTCGGCAACAAAGAACGCCACCAGCCCGGTGAGGGCATAGGAAGACAAAACCAGCAGGCGCGACAGGCTGAACCAGGGAACAATGTTACGGCGGGTTTGCAGGAAACGGCCGACGATGATTGCCAGCACCAGCCCTGTCAGGCCGGGCATTGCTGAAAGCAAACCCACCTGGAAGTTGCTGGCCCCCAAACGGGCCAGGAATACCGGCAGGAAAGGCGCAGCGGCAGAAGCCAGCCCGACGCCGATGGCATCGAGTTGGACGTTGCGAAAATTTTCTTGTTGGACATCGAGCGGGATTTTTTGAGAATAATCAGTCGTCATAATGTGTTTGTATTGTCTGGAATGCAGCGATTATAATCCCGCGCTCGCGTAAAAAACCGCAGGCTGCCGCTCAACAAAGATGCAAACAGCCTGCGGAAAATTAGGACGGCCCGTCAGTCTGCAAGACGGTTGGCCCGGCGTACCAGGTCAAGGAACTCGTCTACATCAGGGTGGGATGGCAATCGTTCCGCAACCCGGCGGGCTTCGACAAGCACATCGCCGATGCTGCTTCCCCGCGCCCAGTAACTCTCACGCAGGACCTCGGCATATTCAGCCACCACCACCGCCCACTGGAAGTATGGGTCAGCGTCTTCAAAATCCCTTTCGAGGTCGCGGCTGTCGAAGGTTTTGGACAACTCAACCACCTCGTTCGTATCCGGGTCGCGCCAGCGCAGGTAGACGGTGGCAATGCGTCCTTCGGCCTCGGGGTAGAGTTTGATTTCGTACAGGGCTGTCACGCTATGGCCCGCGCCGATTTCGCCCGCATCCACGTCATCGTTGCGGAAGTCCTCATCGGCAACATCCCGGTTTTCGTAGCCGACCAGTCGATAACGCGCCACTACATCCGGGTTGAACTCGACCTGCACCTTTGCGTCCATGGCAATGACCTGCAAGGTACTCGTCAAATTTTGAACAAACAGGCGTTCGGCTTCTTTGATGTCGTCAACATAGGCGTAAAAGCCATCGCCATTGTTGGCAAGTTGTTCCATGAGCACATCGTTGTAATTTCCCATGCCAAAACCGATGGTTGTCATGGTAATGCCCTTGCCGGCATATCGTTCGATTTCTTCCCAAATCGAACCGGCCCCGGTCTTGCCTACGTTGGCAACCCCATCAGAGCAAAGGACAACGCGGTTGATGGCCTCGGGATTAAAAGACTGGTTCGCCATCTTATACCCCAGCCGCAGGCCGTCCTCGGCATTGGTTGCGCCTTCGGGACGCAATTTCCTGATGGCGTTCAGGATGGTGCGGTGGTCGTCCCCCCTGGTCGGTTCGAGCACCACCCGCGCGTCCGAGCCATAGACAACGATACTGACCCGGTCGCGCCGCCCGAGCTGCTCAACCAGTAATTCGAGCGAACGCTTAACCAGTTCGAGGCGGTTTTCCATGTCCATCGAACCGGAAACGTCGATGACAAAGGTCAGCGAGACATCCTTGCGCTCATCAGCCGGGACAGCATAGCCCTGGATGCCGATGCGCATCATGTGATAGCGCTCGGTTTCGGCGAAGGGTGTCGGTGCGCCGTCGATGTGAATCCCGAAGGCGCTGCGTTCGGGCGGGTATGGATATCCCTGCTCGAAATAGTTGACAAACTCCTCGACTCGCACCGCGTCTTGCGGAGGAATGTTGCCGTCCGTCACGTAGCGGCGGGCAACGGTATAAGACCCGGTATCGACATCCAGGGCAAAGGTCGAAAGGTCATCGTCTTCGACATCCACCATCGGGTTGACGCCGTAGTCTTTAAAAAACATATCCGCCGCCGGGTCATCGTTGGGCGGGGATAGCGGCGCGCCGGTGGAAAAACGCTCCTCGGCGGCAGCCGGTTCAGCGGGCGCAGCTGGCACAGCAGGTTCGGCATAACTCATCGGGGCCGGGGCGGCAGCAGGCCCACAGGCCGAAACGACAAGCGTGAGCACAAGCAACGCAAAACTAACCAAATGTTTGGCGGTCATTTCTTTCTCCTTCTTTCAATTGTTGTAAAAGCGACAGTGTTTACGTTCCTGGCCCTCGGCGTTGGGCTGGGAACAAGGCACAAGCAGGAATCCGTATCAGTACGTTTCACCTCCTGTCCTTACGAGTGTCAAACCCCCGTTTGCGGATAAGATAACCCACAGACGCCCGGAAAGGATGAAAAGTTTCCGCGCTTAAATTATTGTATAGCCAAATTGTCAATTTACGACTTGACAACTTACTTGCAATCCATAATAATTGCGCGAAATCTCTGAAAGAGATAAACCGATGAAACAAATACCACCCTGTCAATTGCCCATGTCCATGCCCCGGGCGGGGGCTGTTCCCACCGCCCTGGAGGTTGAGCGCAACGCTTAATCCGAGCGCGTCCCTCGCGGACGCTCGCCAGGCGGCGGACAGTCTTCCCGCAAATTTCCGATTTGCGCGAGACTGTCCGCCGCTTTTGATTTGCCAGGGCGAAATCACCTTTCACCCCTGATTTTTTACGGAGGTTCCCTATGCCTGTCATCATCCCCCCCACCCTGCCCGCCAGGGCCACCCTTGAGAGCGAAAACATCTTCGTCATGGACGAAGACCGCGCCCGCCGCCAGGATATCCGCCCACTGCGGATTGCCATCCTGAACCTGATGCCGACCAAGATTGCCACCGAAACCCAACTGCTGCGCATGTTGAGCAATTCGCCCCTGCAGGTCGAAATCACCCTGCTCAACACCATCAGCCACGACTCCAAAAATACCCCACCCGAACACCTGCTCGAGCACTACGTCGCCCCGCGCGATGTCTTCGACCAGAAATTCGACGGACTGATTATCACCGGCGCGCCGGTCGAACTGCTCGATTTTGAGGAAGTGGACTACTGGAGCGAACTCAAAGACGTGATGGATTGGAGCGAGGAAAACGTCCACTCCACCTTCCATATTTGCTGGGCGGCCCAGGCCGGGCTGTATCATCGCTATGGCATCCCAAAATACGAACTGCCCGCCAAAATGTTCGGCGTCTTCCCGCACAGTGCCAATCTCGCCAAGGAACCCATCCTGCGCGGGTTCGACGACATCTTCTACGCCCCGCACTCGCGTCATACCGAAATCCGCCGCGCAGACATCGAAAAAGTCGCCGAGGTCGACATCCTGTCCGAATCGCCCGAAGCGGGCATCTACATCGTCGCATCCAAAAACCGGCGTCAGTTTTACGTCACCGGCCATTCCGAATACGACCCGCTGACCCTCAAAGCCGAGTATGACCGCGATGTAAACAAAGGCCTGCCGATTGCCCTGCCGCGCAATTATTACCCCAACGACGACCCGGCCCAGCCGCCTTTTGTGTTGTGGCGCTCGCACGCCCACCTGTTCTACACCAACTGGCTCAACTACTACGTGTATCAGAACGTGCCTTACGACATCCACCAAATTCCCAAAGAATGGGAATAATGTTGGGTCTGGGTCATGAGCGGGCATCGAATTGCGCGAATTTCTCAAAATTTTTTCGCGCCAATTCGTAACATCCACGCCTCCAACAGGTATAATCACGGGCATGAAAACCACGCCCGAATCACAACCCCAACTCCCCTTCCGGCGATTTCTCCTCCCCACCCTGCTCATGACCATCGGCGGGTGGGGCGGCCTGGTTTTAATCACCAATTACGCTTTCCCCACCCTCTGGCCGCGCTGGGGATTTTTCGCCCTCATCGTCGTCGCCCTGACCGGCACCGCCCTGCCCGTCTCCTACTTCATCAACCGCACCTTCTCGAACAGCCTGCGCCCCGGCACCATCCTGCGCGAGGCGCTCTGGGTTGGCGTTTATGGCGCAACCCTGGCCTGGCTGCAACTGGGACGCATTCTCAACTTCTCGCTTGGGCTGTGGCTGGCCGTCGGCATCATCATCATCGAATACATCATCCGCTGGAGCGACGTCTCGCCCATCTCGACCGCCCGGCCCGACCCAACCCCCGACCCCGACGATGACGCTCCGTAACATCCCCTCCGTCGAAAGCCTGTTGCAGGCCGCTGAAGAACCCATCCGCGCCTGTGGCCGCCCACTGGTCACACAGGCGCTGCGCGAAAGCCTCGAAGAAATTCGGGCGGATGTCCGCGCCGGGGGCGCTGTGCCGTCAAACCAGCAAATCCTGTCCCTGGCCCTATCCCGTCTCGCCGGGTGGACGCGCCCCAGCCTCGAGCCGGTCATCAACGCGACTGGCGTCATCATTCACACCAACCTGGGCCGCGCCCCGTTGAGCAACGCCGCCATAGCGGCCATGACCGCCGTTTCGGCAGGCTACTCGACCCTTGAGTTCGACCTGCAAACCGGCAAGCGCGGCTCGCGCCTTGTCCACGCCGAATCGCTCCTGCAACAGTTGACCGGGGCCGAAGCCGCCGTCGTCGTCAATAACAATGCCGCCGCCGTGCTGCTGGCGCTCTCAGCGCTGGCCAAAGGCAAACGCGCCATCATCGCCCGCAGCCAGATGGTCGAAATTGGCGGCTCCTTCCGCGTGCCCGATGTGATGAAGCAAAGCGGCGCAAAACTGGTCGAAATCGGCAGCACCAACAAAGTCCATCTCAGCGACTACGAGGAAGCCCTGTCCGCGTCCGTTTCCATCCGTGAGTCCGTGAAAGAGTCCGCTTTCAGGGCCGTTGTCATCCGCGCCCACCGTTCCAACTTCCGCATCGTCGGCTTCACCGAAGAACCGTCCTTAAAAGAAATCTGCGGCCTGGCCCACGCCCACAATGCCATCGTCATCGACGACCTCGGTTCGGGCACGTTTTTCAACGTCGAGAAATATGGCCTGGCCCACGAGCCGACCATCCAGGAATCGTTGGATGCCGGGGCCGATGTGGTCACTTTCTCGGGCGACAAACTGCTGGGCGGACCGCAGGCCGGGATTATCATCGGCAGGAAAGACCTGCTCGATAAAATCAAAAAGCACCCGCTGGCGAGGGCCGTCCGCGCCGACAAAACCTGCCTGGCCGGAATCAGCGCCACCCTGTTGCATTACCTGAAAGACGAGGCGGAGGCGGAAATCCCGATTTGGCGGATGATTTCACAGACGCCGGAGTCTCTCAAAGCCAGGGCCGAACACTGGCAACGGGAAACAGGCCAGGGTGAGGTCGTTCCGGCAGAATCGACCGTCGGGGGCGGTTCGCTGCCGGGTGAGAACCTGCCAACCTGCGTGTTAAGCCTCGATGTTCCCAAACCCAACCAATTCTTAAAGAAATTACGCGGGCAATCCCCGGCCATCATTGCCCGCACCGAAGACGACCGGGTGCTGTTCGACCCGCGCACCGTGCTGCCCGAAGAAGAGGGGATTTTCCTGGCAACGCTCAAAGGCTTGCTGGACAGCGGATAAGATGATTCGCGCCGTCCTGTTCGACCTGGGAGACACCCTGATGTGCCCCGCCGGAGCCTGGGGGCCGGTCATCGAGCGCGCCGACCGGGCGACGGTGGACGTGCTCTGCAAAAACGGTCTGGATTTGGACTGCGACCACTTTCACGAAGAATTTACGGCCCGCCTGCACCAATATTACGCCGAGCGCGACAGCCAGCAAATCGAAACATCGACCACCGCCGTTTTGACGGAACTGCTGGCCGAAAAAGGCCATGAAAACGTTCCGCCCGTGCTTGTCCGCGCCGCGCTGGACGCGCGTTACCGCATTTCGCAATCGAACTGGCAACTGGTGGACGATGCCCTGGCAACCCTGGAAGCGATTCGAGAACAGGGCTGCCGCATGGGGATTGTCTCGAATGCCGGGGATAACAAGGATGTCTTCCAACTGGTCGAAAAATTCGGTATCGAACCTTATTTCGATTTTGTGCTGACCTCGGCGGCCTGCGGCTGGCGCAAACCGCATCCGCGCATTTTCGAGCTGGCCCTGGCGCACTGGGGCTTTGCGCCCGCCGAAACGGCCATGGTTGGCGATAAACTCGAAGCCGACATCCTGGGCGCAAACCAGGGTGGGATTTTTTCGATTTGGGCCAGGCGCTATGCCAGAATCCCGAAAGAAATGGATGTTGTGCCGGATGCGCAAGTTGAATCGCTGGGTGAGATTCCAGATATTTTAAAGAGGAAAAATTGAGATGCCCGACCTCTTCGACCACGCCATGAACGAACGCATGAAGTCAGACGCGCCGCTGGCCGCGCGAATGCGGCCGCGCACGCTGGATGAATACATCGGCCAGGAGCATATCGTCGGCGAAGGCAAGTTGCTGCGCCGCGCCATCGAAGCCGACCGATTGTTTTCGTCCATCATCCTGTGGGGGCCGCCAGGGACGGGGAAAACCACCCTGGCCCAGGTCATCGCCAACCAGACCAAGAGCCACTTCGAGACGCTTTCGGCCATCCTGGCGGGCAAAGCCGACCTGCGCGATGTAATCGACCGCGCCCAGGAGCGCAACCGGCTCTACCAGCAGCGCACCATCCTGTTTGTGGACGAAATCCACCGCTGGAACAAAGCCCAGCAAGACGCGCTGCTGCCCTTCGTCGAGAACGGCACGGTCATCCTGATTGGCGCGACCACCGAGAATCCCTTCTTCGAGGTCATCAAGGCCCTGGTCAGCCGTTCGCGTATTTTCCAATTGCGCAACCTGAACCAGGCCGAAGTCGGGCAACTGCTCGAACGCGCCATCAGCGACCCGGAACGCGGCTACGGAACGCGAAAAATCGACCTGGCCGCCGATGCCCGCGCCCACCTGGTGGATATGGCATCCGGCGACGCACGCAACGCGCTCAACGCGCTAGAGTTGGCGGTCGAATCGACCCCGCCCGACAAGAAGGGGATTATCCACATCAGCCTCGACGTGGCCCAGGAATCCATCCAGCGCCGGGCCGTGCTGTACGACAAGGACGGCGACGCCCACTACGATACCATTTCGGCGTTCATCAAATCGGTGCGCGGCTCAGACCCCGATGCCGCTTTGTACTGGCTGGCCAAGATGATTTATGCCGGTGAAGACCCGCGCTTCATCCTGCGCCGCCTGATTATCCTTGCGGGCGAAGACATCGGCCTGGCCGACCCGCAGGGGCTGGTGGTGGCTTCCGCCGCTGCCCAGGCCTTCGACTTCATCGGCCTGCCGGAGGGGATTTATCCGCTGGTCGAGGCCACGCTGTATCTGGCGACTGCGCCCAAATCGAACAGCGCCGGGGCCTACTTCAAGGCCATGCAGCGCATCGAACAGGAAGGCGCGGGCAGTGTGCCCAGGCACCTGCAAGACAGCAACCGTGACGCCGTCACCGGTCAGGGACAGGGCTATCTCTATCCGCATGAGCACGAGGGACATTTCACGCCCCAGCAATACCTGCCCAAACGCCTGCTGGGCACCTACTTCTACGCCCCCTCCGAGGAGGGCTACGAGGGCCAGGTCAAGTCGCGGCTGGAGATGTGGCGCGAGGCCCAGCGCCAGGCCCTGCAAATCGAGCGCGTTGAAAACCTGCCCGACCTGAGCGAAGAGGAAATCAAGACCCTCAAGCGCAATATCAAATAGAATTCGGGAGAAGGCTTGTAGCCTGGTTACGCTCAAAAAATCCCACGCAAAGCCGCAAAGCACGCAAAGAAAAACCAAAAAATCTTGGCGGCCTTTGCGGCTTTGCGCGAAAAACGCCTTTCTAACCACAAAGTTCAACCAAGATTTCCTTCCCCAAACTAACGTTTAAGTAAGCTTTACTTCCTCAAGGAATTTCGCACGGTTGGCCGAGCGGGCTGTCTTGCCGCTGGATGTCTTCACAATCCACTTCGGCCCAACCAGGTGGACGTGCCGCAGCGCAATGGCCGAATTCTGGCTGATGTGCCGCCGCAACGCATCGGCGATGGCCTGTCGCTCGGCAGGGTCATCTGTATCAACTTCGGCCACGATGACCACTTCCTCGGTGCCAGCCTTCTCGTCCTCGATGCCAAATGCCACCGCGCGCCCGGCATGGATTCCCGGCACTTCGTAGGCCAGGCTCTCCAAATCCTGCGGGTACACATTCTTCCCCCCGACAATAATCATATCCTTCTTGCGCCCGGCGACAAAAATCTCACCATCCAGGCTGTAGCCGTAATCGCCGGTCAAGTACCAGCCATCGCGCAGGGCGGCTTCGGTCGCATCCGGGCGGTTGTAGTAGCCGGTCAGCATACAGTCGCTTTGCAGGGCAATCTCGCCGATGACGCGGTCGGGCAAATCCTGCCCATCGGGATTAAGGATGCGGATGCGAGTGCCGGGGATGGCCCTGCCCGAAGACATCATCTTAAGGACGGTTTTTCCCGCCATCGGCTGGCGCGCCACCCGTTGGCTGATATACGCTTCGCGGTCGATTTCATCCACCTTTGGCAGCGTGCCAGGCGGGGTTTGGGTAACGCCAAAAACATTCTCGGCCATGGCGTAACTGCAATTCAGGACTTCCTCGCGCAGGCCATAGGTTTTGAATTTCTCATAAAAAGCCTCGTGACTTTCCCATTTGACCGGTTCGGAGCAATTCGTCAGGATGCGCAGGCTGGACAAATCCACCCCGTCCATATCGCGCTCGCGGACTTTCTGGGCGCAGAAGTTATACGAGAAATTGGGAAGCCAGGCCAACGTGCCGCGATATTTGCTGACCGCCTGGAAAAGTTTATAAGGAGCGCGCACCCAATCGAAAGGCGACATCAGCACCAGGGTATTTTCGTTCAGCACCGGCATCAAGAACCCGGCAATCAGACCCATGTCATGATAGAGCGGCAGCCAGGAGACGACAATATCGTCCTCGCGCAGGTCGATGGCCTGGCGATAGGCCGCCAACTGGTTAAGCACCGCCCGGTGCGAGAGCGCGACTCCCTTTTGCAGGCCGGTCGTGCCAGATGAGTGCTGGAGCAGGACAACTTCCTCCGGGTCACGTTGCAGGCTGGAGAGATGCTCGAAATCCGGGGCCGCTTCGGCTTCCAACTGGTTAGTCAGCAGGATAGTGCGCACCGACCCCTCAGGCGAGAGCGCAGCCCGGACTTCGGATTCAAACTCGGGCGTGGTAACGATGGCGGCCGGCCGCGTCACCAGGAGCAGGGCCGCCAGGTCGGCGCGGTAACGCTCCGGGGACAGTTTCTCGGTCAGGAAGGGCATAATCGCGGGGACGGCCCCATACAAAATCGCGCCCCAGAATGAGAAGACCAAATCCGCGCCGTGATTGAGAATCAGGATGACGACCTCGCCCGGCTGAAGGCCCTCGCGCTGGTAAGCACGGGCGTAACGATAAGAACCGCTCACCAGGTCTGCGTAAGACAATAGTAAATCATCCTGCCCGGCCTGTTGCAGGATGATGGCGGTTTTATCAGGGTTGTTCTGGTAGTTTTTGCGAATCAGGTGCGGGAGAGTGGGCATTAGAAATGAAGAATGCAGAAATTAGAATATCCTTCGACTACGCCGCCACACTTGCACAGAACGCAGTGCGAGAAAGCAGGCGGCTCCGCTCAGGACTGGTTACTGGATACAGGTTACTGGATACTGGATACTGATTACTTCCGCGACTGAATCAGCGCGGCGAGTTGTTCGAGGGTATCGAAGGTATCGGCGTTAAGTTCGGTGTCTTCGATACGTGCGCCAAAGGTGTCCTCGATAAACAGGCCCAGGTCTACCAGACTGAACGAATCGACCAGGCCGCTGGAGATGAGTTTTTCATCGGCAGCAATGACGCGGTTTGGTTGACGCAGGATTTCTTTGGCAATATAAACATTTAATTTTTGGATGATTTCGTTCATGTTGGGTTCTCGGCTTGGAATCAGGGTTGGCGGGTGGGTCTGACAGTTGGCGTGGGGGTAAAGATGCGCTCCATGCCGGGGGCGGGGGGCGGGTCGAGGCTGTAGCCGAATTCGCCGCGAAAGGTGAAAAAGGAAACCTGCCCGGGGCGAATTTCCAGTTCGAGGCGGTAACTGCGGCCATCGAAGACAATGTAAACGTTATAAAGCCCGGCTGGCAGGTCGCTGATGACAAAATTCTCGTTGTAGTACGGGTCGGGCCGGACGGAATCAGGCCCATAGGTGATAACCGTCCACTGGCGGCCTGTGCGCAGGGATTCGATAAGCACCGACTTTTTGCGCATCAGTTCGCGGTTGCTGTCCATCACCCGTCCAGCCAGCACACCCCAACCCTGGGGCGGGGCTATCCACAGTTCGGGGTTGCGAGTCTGGAAGTAGGAATTATCGCCAATTCGGACTTCAAAATGCAGGTGCGGGCCGGTGGTGTATCCTGTGTCGCCGACTTCGCCAAGATACTGGCCGGTGTCGACCCACTGGCTGAGGGCGACATCGACCTGGCGCATGTGAGCGTAGACCGTGTAAAGGGTCTGGCCATTGTAACCAAAGTCGTGGCGGATGGCGACCGCCTGGCCATAGGCGTCGTTCTCATTGCGCGGGTCGCCGCTGAACAGTCCCCACCCGGCCCAAACCACCGTGCCGGGGCCAGCCGCCAGGACAGGCGTGCCGGGGCGGGCGGGAATATCGACGCCGGTATGGGTGATGTTTTCAAAGAAGACGCCGCCATAACGGTAGTTGGCAAGCGGCCAGTTGACCTCGTCGGCAGCGATGGGACGGGCAAAGTAGAAGTGGTCGTAGGCGTTCAGCGCCCAGGGGACGGGATACAGCGGCGGCCTCCAGGCCGAAACCGGCTCGGCAGCGGGGGTCGGCAGGTCGAAGCGCAGCGGCTCGGAGGGCGGCGGGGCCGGGGTAACAACGAGGCAGTCGAGGTTGGGGCAAAGTGGCGTCGGCTGGGGCGCGGCGGTTTTAACGGCAGCAGCCTGCGGGAAGCCTGAATCCGGCTGGGAAACGACCGGGGTCGAATCGGCTTCGGAATCAGCAGGCAGGTTGCAGGCCGAAAGAAGTATCAATAAAATTAATAACCACCCGGAAAATGTTTTCTTCATGGCTCAGGCGTGAAGGTCGGGCGCATAGTGGGGGTGAAGGTCGGGGTGGGCGTGGGGGTGCGGTAGCGGTAGCCGGTGGGGGTTGGGGTCGGGGTACGCGTTGGCGGGATGACAACCGTAGGCGTGATGAGGACATCGGGAGGGTAGAGTTCAAGCATGGCGTCGCGCCACGACAGGCCGCCGGGCATGACAAATTCGTTGAAGAGCGCGCCTTTGAAGAAGGTGCGCCAGTTGGTCTGGGCAGGGTGGCGCAGCCAGCCATAGGCGCGCGCCAGGCGGGTAAAATCGACCCAGTAACCGGGCGGGATGTTTTCAAGAAGTTGGCCGCCCTGTTCGTAAGCGGTCGGGTTGAGGCTGTAGCGGGCGCTCAGGTCCCAGGGATGGTCGCGCAGGGGTTCGCCCATCGAGCCGTCCTGGGCTTGCGGGCGCAGGTAAACGCGCCAGTAGGTCTGACCGTTGTAATCTTCGCGCACGGCATACATCCAACCGGCATTGAGGGGCAGAGGATTGAGGCCAAAGGCGCGCCCGGTGTAGAGCCACGAATCGCCGCGCCCCGGTTCGAGGCTGGCGGTTAAGGGCGTGTGGGCGTTTTCGAGGTTCGCGAGCACGTCCCAGCCGGTTTCGTGGATGGTGCGCTCGCGCAGGGCATTAAAGGCCGCGATGACGCCCTGGTGCAGGAAAGGTTGCGGCGCGCTGACATCGGCAAGGGAGGCTAGCCCGGTACGGGCATCCGACGGGCCGGGCGGGATGTAAAGCGCGGCCGGGGTCAGGGCAGCGCTGCGCTGGAAGGTGGCTGGCAGGCCGGAAACGGGGATGCTGCGCCAGGAGATGCCGTTGGCCGGCTGGATGGGAATGGGCGGCTGGCTGGTGAAGCCGTCGAGGCTGTAGGCCAGCAGGTAATCCTGGTTGGGTTCGCGGATGGCAGCGGCAACCTGGTCGCCGAACTGGTTCCAGGCGGGCAGGCGTCCGGGGCCGAGGGGGCGGGCTTCGGCCTGCGGCTGGAAGGAGTCCCAAATATGGATGACCGGCGGCTCGTTCAAGCTGGACGATTCCCAGGCCAGCAGGCTGCCATCGGGCGACCAGACCGGGTTGGTTTCCTGGCTGTTGGGGCTTTGGCTGACGTTCTGGAAGCGGTTTTCGCCGGGGGTGTCGAGGTTGGCAACCCAGATTTCAAAGTCGCCGGAGCGGTCGGATGCAAAGGCAATCTGGCGTCCGCTGGGCGACCAGGACGGGCGCTGGTCGGAGGCCGGGTCGCTGGTCAGGCGGATGGTCTCACCGAGGTTGACGGTCGAGGCGATAAGCACTTCGAGGTTGTCTTCGATGTAGGTATCGAAGACAATCCACTGGCCGTCGGGCGACCAGCGCGGGGAGGAGTCGTAGGCCGGGGTGTCGGTCAGGCGGTTGACCTGTCCGCTGGCAAGGTCGAGCAGGTAGATGTCCCAGTATTCGTTGCGGTCGGAGGCGAAGGCCAGGGTGCGGCCATCGGGGCTGAGGGCGGGGGAGGTGTCGTTCCAGGGGCCGCTGGTCAGGCGGGTAAGCGCCAGGGTCGAGGGGGCATAGGCGTACAGGCGGCTGAATCCGCCTTCGTCAAGTGCCAGGAAGAAGGTCGAGACGGCATCGGGCGGCAGGGGCGTGCGGCTGGGAGTCGGCGTCGGCGCGGAGGGAGTGGGCGTTCCTTCGGCGATGACAGGCGCAAGCAGCGAAGGGTCGCCCAATTCGCCTTCACCCAAGACAGGCGTCGGGGAATCGGCCTGCGCGGGCGAATCGCCGTTTTGCCAGTTAAACCAGGCAAAGGCGGCGGCAGCCAGCAATAAGAGAATAATTACAATCGTCAGGGAGCGTTTTTTGTTCATAATCTGGAATGTCGGCCTGTATTGCTGGTCTTTATACCCTAATTTTCGCCAGGCGGGGATAACAGAATCATTGGGTCGAATAGTCGAAAAGTCCCGCTCATGCGCCAGGCGGCGTAATTGGCGCGTTCCTCCTCGCTGGTGTTGACGTGGTAATAAGCCATCGAATCAAAGTCCTGTCCGGCCGGCCCCCAGCGGGTCTCGAAGTGCAGGTGCGGGCCGCCGGTGAAGCCGGTCAGCCCGGTCTCAGCCAGCGGGTCGCCGCAGGAAATCGGTTGTTGCAGGCTGAGTTCCGGCAGGTTCTGTAGATGAGCGTAAAGAACGTACAGCGAATGTCCCGGCGGGATGGATTGGGATTCGATGACCTGGGCAGGAATTTGCTCGAAGGGCGTCTCGACCAGGATGGCATCGCCGTAAGGAGGCCGGTCACGGATGACCGCCGCTATGCGCCCGTTGGTGGCCGAGAGTACGGGCGTACCGGTGAAATTCTCGCCGTTGCGGGTGTAGTAGCCCAGGTCAAGGCCGTGATGGGCATCGTCCTTGTACGTGCCATCGTCCAGTTGGCGGGGAGCGATGAAAGGCTGGGTGATGATTTCGGCGATACTTTCCAATGGCTGGACGGCGAGGGGCGAACACAAGAAAGGCGGAAGGGCGATTTCAGAAGGCTGGGGTTCAGGCGTTGCGCTGGCGATAAAAATTTCAGTCGCGGTTGGCGCAAAGGTTGCCGTCGAGGCGGCAGTCGGTTCGACAGCCGGGACGGTTCCGGTCGGGTCAGGACTGGTTAAAACAGGCGCACAGGCGGCCATCAAAAAGACGAACACCTGCGCGCCACAGAGCAACTTGACTGCCTTTTTGAAAAGCATGGGTGAAATTCAGGATTCGACCACAAACTCATATTCGGCCTGGTCGGCTTCGAGATTGGTCAGGTTTGCCTGGTCGGTCGGGTTGTCGGTGTTGGATGGGTAGTACATGCGCGCATACAGGCGGAACTTTCCGCGTTGTTGCGGGCCGCGAATGTGCATGGTGAAAACGTTCTTGCGCTGGAGCGGCTCGATGATGCTGGCAGTCGCAATCTCCTCGCCCTGCTCGCCGGTCAGAACGACCTCGATAAATGGCCGCTTCTGGAAAGGAGTCACCTCGACATAGACGCGCACGCGCAGCGGCCCTTCGTCAATTACCGCTTCGGCGCGCAGTTCGAGGAAGCGCATCTCGGCGGGCGGCAGGGGAATGTTCTCGCCGTCTTCGGAGAGTTCGGGGAAGAAGAAATCCATGTTCATATCGTCGGTCATGGGAAGGATTATACAGTATCCGGCGGGCAGTGGGCAGTAAACAGTGACCAGGGTCCAGTGGCAGTGACGACGATTAAAAATCAAAGTGCGTCTCCCCAAACTGGAAGGCGCACTCTAATACTGGATACTGAAAACTGGCTACTGGCCCTGAACTACCCGTTCCTGGTCTGGAATTCTTTCATAAACTGAACAAGGAATTCGATGTCCGAAAGTTCGACGGCGTTGTAGATGGAAGCGCGCAGGCCGCCGACCGAGCGGTGTCCCTTCAGGCCAATCATGTCCAGTTTCTTGGCTTCGCTGACGAACTGGGCTTCAAGTTCCTCGCTCGGCAGGCGGAAGGTGACATTCATGCGTGAGCGGCTTTCGGGTTGGGCGTGTCCCTTGTAGAAACCGCCGCTGGCATCGATGGCGCTGTAGAGCAAATCGGCTTTGGCTTTGTTGCGGGCCTCGATACCGGCCAGACCACCGTTTTTCTTAATCCACTTCATCACCAGCCCGACCATGTAAATGGAGAAGGAAGGCGGGGTGTTGTAAAGCGATTTTTCAGTAGCCTGCACCTTGTAATCGAGCATGACTGGCATATTCTCCGGCACGCGCTCGAGCATGTCCTCGCGCAGGATGCCAATCACCACGCCCGCCGGGCCGACGTTCTTCTGAGCGCCAGCGTACAGGTAGGCATATTTGCTGATGTCAAGCGGACGGCTCATGAAATCGGACGAGGCGTCACAGACCAGCGGCACACCCGCCGGGGCTTCGGGTTCCTGAAAGAATTCGACGCCGTGAATGGTCTCGTTCGAGCAGTAATACAGGTAGGCGGCCTTGGGGTCGAGGTCGAGGCTATCAGGCACGCGGTCGAAATTCCCGGCCTTGGTGCTGGCCGCCACACGGGCTGCGCCGAGTTTTTCGGCTTCGCCCAGGGCCTTCTTGCTCCATGCCCCTGTGACGATGTAATCCGCCGAAGCGCCAGGGGCGCGGAAATTCATCGGAATCATCGAAAATTGCAGGCTGGCCCCGCCCTGCATAAACGTAACTTTATAGCTGGCCGGGATGTTAAGTAATTCGCGGATATCAGCCTCGGCCTCGGTAATCATCCCCTCGAACTCTTTCGAGCGGTGACTCATTTCCACAACAGACATACCCGTGCCTTTATAATCGAGCAGTTCTGCCTGGGCTTGCTGCATAACTTCCAACGGCAGACCCGCCGGGCCAGCGTTGAAGTTGTGGGCGCGATGAATGGTTTCGGTCATTTTTTTCTCCTGTGGGTAAATAGCAGAGATATATGGAACACGCAGGCGCACCTTGATTTGTCTACATGTATTTCCACGCTTCAATTATAGCCGCCAGACGGGTTAATCACCAAGGTACATTTGGCATGTTTATCCCCTGATGGTTGTCCGTTGACAAAGCCTATTCGGGTTGTTAGAATGATTTTTGTGAAAACTTCCGCTTTCCTTCAAGCAGAGCCAGCCGGTTTATCCGGAGCTGGTTCTGTTCTTAAATAGCCCGCATACCCATTCCCAACCAGGAGAATCCTCATGAAAGTCTTAGTTTGCGACAAAACCGAAAAAGAGTGCATCGAACGGATGCGCGCCGCCGGCCTGACGGTGGACACCAGCTTTGAAATCACCCCCGAAGAGTTGATGACCACCCTGCCAGCCTACGATGTTGCCGTGGTTCGTTCCCGCACCAAAATCCGCCAACCGTTGATTGACGTCTGCCCCAACCTGAAACTCATCGTGCGCGGCGGCGTCGGCCTCGATACGATTGACGTGGAACATGCCCGCTCGAAAGGCATCGAAGTCCGCAATACCCCGCTGGCCTCCTCCGACTCGGTGGCCGAACTGGCGATTGGTTACATGTTCATGCTGGCGCGCTCGCTGTATAAAGCCACCGCCACCATGAAAAACGAACAATGGGAAAAGAAAGCCTTCACCGGCGACGAAATCGGCGGCAAAATTCTCGGCCTGGTTGGCGTCGGCAACATCGGCAAAGCCACTGCCCGGCGCGCCACCGCCCTGGGCATGACCGTCCTGGCCTATGACCCCTACGTGACCCAGTTCGAGAACGGTCAAATCGTCCCGCTCGATGAACTGCTGGCCAAGGCCGACTACATCAGCCTGCACCTGCCCAAGACCAAAGAATCCGCCAACATGATTGGCGCGGAACAGTTTGCCAAAATGAAAGACGGCGTGCGCATCGTCAATTGCGCCCGCGGCGGCATCATCAACGAAGACGCGCTCTACGAAGCCCTGACCAGCGGCAAAGTCGCCGCCGCCGCGCTGGATGTCTTCTCCGAAGAACCGCCCACCGACTGGAAATTGCTTAAACTCGACAACGTCATCGGTTCGCCGCACATCGGCGCCGCCACCAAAGAAGCCCAGACCCGTGTCGGCTCGGAAGTAGCCGAAATTGTATTGGAATTTGCAAAACGATAAAATCAGTAGTAGGGGCGCAGCAATGCTGCGCCCCTACCCATATGGTGACCTATGAAAAACATCCCCGATATCGGTATCCAAATTCCTGAAATCCTGCTTCCCAAGGACGGCGTCGACCTGCACAAATGGGCTGTCATCGCCGTCGACCAGTTCACCTCCCAGCCCGAATACTGGGAACAGGCCGAAGCCATCGTCGGCGACGCGCCCTCGACCCTGCGCATCACCCTGCCCGAAATCTACCTCGAACGGCCGGGCGAGGCCGAGCGCATTCAGTCCGTCCGCAAAACCATGCGCGAATACATGGACGCGGGCATTCTCGAACCGCGCGAAGGACTCATCTACGTCGAGCGGACGGTTCCCTCGTCCCTCGGGACAGGTGCCGGGAAAACCCGCAAAGGGCTGATGATGTGCCTCGACCTGGAACGATACGACTACACCAAAGGCTCCACCAGCCTGATTCGCGCCACCGAAGGCACCATCATCGACCGCCTGCCGCCGCGCATGAAAATCCGCACCGGCGCGCCGCTTGAACTGCCGCATATCCTGGTGCTGATTGACGACCCGCAAAAAACCGTCATCGAACCCATCGGCGCGGCCAAAGACAAACTGCAAAAACTGTACGACTTCGAACTGATGCTCGAAAGCGGTCACATCGTCGGCTATGCGGTGGATGACCAGGAACTGGAAAATGGCGTGGTCGCCGCCTTGCGGGCTTTGGCCCAACCCGAGGCCTTTACCGCCAAATATGGCCTGGACGCGGACGCCCCCGTGCTTTTGTTCGCCATGGGCGACGGCAACCACTCCCTGGCGACCGCCAAAGCCGTCTGGGAGCAGATGAAGCCCAACGTCGGCATGGAACACCCCGCCCGCTACGCGCTGGTCGAACTCGAAAACGTCCACGACGAGGGACTGGAATTTGAACCCATCCACCGCGTGCTGTTTGGCCTGAAAACCGATTTCTACGCCGTCCTGGCCGAAAAATTCGGCGCAGACTATACCTACACCCCCTCCGCCAGCGCCGATGAAATGGTGCAAACCGTCAACGCGGGCGACCCCGCCGGGCAGTTAATCGGCTTCGTCGGCGGCGGCAAAGGCTTCGGCGTGGCGCGCATCGCCAACCCGGCCTCCAACCTGCCGGTTGGCAGCCTCCAGCCCGTGCTGGATACCTTCCTGAAACAGGAGGGCGCGGAAAAAATCGACTACGTCCACGGCGCCGATGTGACCGTGCGCCTCGGCCAGCAGCCCGGCAACCTGGGCATTTACCTGCCCGGCATGGCCAAAGGCGACCTGTTCAAGACCGTCATCCTTGACGGCGCCCTGCCGCGCAAAACCTTCTCGATGGGCGAAGCGCGCGAGAAACGTTTCTATGTCGAGGCACGGAAGATTCAGTAGGCAGGAGCCAGTTGTCAGTACCAGTGTTTAGTAAGCAGTTGCCAGTAAACAGAACCGCCCGAAACTGGGCGGTTTTTTTCATCTCTTCCCCAAATACTCACTTATCAACGCCACCCGCTCGCTACGTCCGCGGGCTTGGTTGGGCGCGATTTGCAATTCAATCGGCGGGACGAGGATTTCATGGCCACGCCAGGTGACCGGCTCGACGCGCGCCCGCGCATACGGGCCAAAATCAACCGGGCCTTGCCCATCGACCCAATCTTCCGGCTCGAAGGCGAAGTCGATGCGGTAACGGTAATTCACGACCCCAAACCCCTTGACCACCCAGCCCGTAACATGGTGAAACGGCTCGACAATATACGGCGCAACCATCTCACTGATTTTTTCGATGTCGCTCTTTTCGAGCATCACATCGATGTCGTGCGGCTTGACGGCCAGCCCGCGCGCGTACAGCGCCCCACTGCCCACCAGCCACCAGCGCACGCCGCGCCGCTCGAATTCAACGCACAGCCAGTCGAGGGCCGCGTCCAGGTCGGCCAGGGTGCGGCGCTCCTGGTGCAATTCGGACTCGATGTAGGCGTTGTAATTGGCTTCCATTTGCGCCAGGTCTTGAGGGAACATCAGCGCGGATTTTGGGTAGCCCTTCGACCAGACCTCGTCCTTCAAGGCATAGAACATGGCCTGCAAGGTCTCGTCATCCAGACCCTCGCGCTCGAGAATGCGGAATTGAATCTCTTCATCGGTTTCGCGGATTTGGATTTTCATGTTTTTCCCATAAAGTAAGGGCGACCCACCCTGCGCAAGAAAACAACACATATCGCCTGCATGCTTCGCCAACGGTTATCCACTGATACCCTGGCGGGTCGCCCCTACACTTTGGGAGGTTATCCCAACTCCTTCAGGGCCTTCTCAAAATCTTCGGCATACGGCGCTTCGAAGGTCATCCGTTCGCCGCTTGCGGGGTGGGTAATCGTCAGGCGCAGGGCGTGCAGGGCGGGGCGGGCAATCAGGTCGGTGGGCGGGGCGCTGTACAGGATGTCGCCGAGCAGGGGATGCCCCAACGCATAGGCGTGGACGCGCACCTGGTGCGTCCGGCCTGTTGCCGGGCGGCATTCGAGCAACCCATAGCCGGGATACCGTTTAATAACCTTAAAGGCCGTTTCGGCGGGTTTGCCCCTGGCATGGTCGACCGCCGTGCGATGGCTGTGGCCGACATTGACGCGCAG
The DNA here is from genome assembly GCA_020060235.1 of Anaerolineales bacterium. Classification (GTDB taxonomy): domain Bacteria; phylum Chloroflexota; class Anaerolineae; order Anaerolineales; family Villigracilaceae; genus UBA8950. Next base: position 87,104 of record JAGVAO010000061.1, read on the forward strand.
TTTGTGTCGGGCGGTGTGTTCTGACCATTTCGGTTCGCCGTTGACCAGGGCGCGATAGACCTTTTCGGTTTCATGACGCTCGAATTGCAGGTTCAGCGCCCGGTGGGAATCCGCCGTGCGGGCGAAGACCAGCACCCCGGAGGTGACTTTGTCGAGGCGGTGCACCACCCACAGGCGTCCGTATTCTTCGCTTAAACGGCCAACAAGATACGGGGAGTCCGCGTCCCAGCCGTCGGGCAGGACGGGAATCCCCGCCGGTTTGTTGACGATGAGCAGGTCAGAGTCCAGGTGCAGGACATCCATAAACCGCTATTTTCGGAAGAAGTTCGAGATGATGAACCACAGGTTGGCCGGGCGTTCGGCCAGGCGGCGCATGAAATAAGGATACCAGTGCGTGCCAAAGGGGACGTAAACGCGCACGGGGTAACCTTCGGCGGCCAGGCTCTCTTGCAGGTCGCGCCGGATGCCGTAAAGCATCTGGAATTCGAGGCCGGTTTTGGGCAGGCCGACTTTTTGGGCATAGAATTTGGCAAACTCGACCCGTTTTTCGTCGTGGGTGGCAATGGCCGGGATGGCGGGCAGGCGGCCATCCTTGCTGATTTTGCTTTCCTGGGCCAGCGAGGCATCTATCAGGATGGAGGAAAGGGTGTCGAAGTTGGCGTCGACATCGGCTTTCTTGGGGAAGGCGACATCGGGCGGTTCCTTGTACGCGCCTTTGATGAGGCGGAAGGTGGTGCCGACTTCGACCAGGTCGCGGGTGTCTTTTTCGGCGCGATAGAGATAGGACTGAACCGCCATACCGACCATGCGGGTGGTGAAGCCTTTTTCGAGCATTTCGCGGTAGATGGCGATGGTTTTGTCGACGTAGGGCGAATCTTCGATGTCGATGCGGATGAAGTTTTTGTGTTTTTTGGCGACCTTGAGAATGCGCTCGAGGTTGGCGCGGCAAACCTCGTCGTCCATGCCCATGCCTATCTGGGTCAATTTAATCGAGACGTTGGAGCGCAGTTCGGCTTCCTGGATGGCGTCGAGCACGGCAATGATGCCATCGGCGGCGCGATTGGCTTCTTCGGGCGTGCTGGTGTGCTCGCCCAGCTGGTCGAGGGTGGTGTTGATGCCCTTGTCGTTCAGCGCGCGCACAACGTTGAGGGCTTCCTCGATGGTCGTACCGGCGATAAAGCGCGAGACCGCCTTCCAGACAAACGGCCAGTGGGTGACGATGTTCTGCGCCCAGGCGGCTTTCGAGAGATAAATCAAGAGTGAGCGGAGCATAGGTCTCCTGAATGGGGGAAATGGGGAAAGGTTTGTGAAAAATTACGCTTATTAATTTTACTTCTTTTTTGCCCAAGAGGGACATTGAGTCAAGAAGAAAGATTAATCCGGGTGGACGCCCGCCATGAGCAGGCCAACCCGTTCACGTTCGGCGTCTTTGTTGTCGAGAATGCCCATAATGCGGCCCTCGTAAACGACCGCCACCCGGTCAGAAAGCGCCAGGATTTCGTCGAGGTCTTCTGAAATCAGCAGGATGGCCGCGCCTTTTTCGCGCTGTTCGAGCAGGCTGTTGTGGACGTATTCGGTCGCGCCGATGTCCAGGCCGCGGCTGGGCTGGGCGGCGACAATGATGCGCGGCTGGCGCGAGAGTTCGCGGGCCAGAACAACTTTCTGGATGTTGCCGCCCGACAGGTTGCGGGCCGGAGTTTCGCGGGAGGGGGTTTTGATGTGGAAGAGGTCAATCAGCCGGTCGGTAAATTCGGCAATCACGCGGTGAAGCAGGAAGCCGCGCTTGGCGTAAGGGTCTTTGTTATGGTCGCGCAGAATGATGTTTTCTGAAATGTTGAAATCCTGCACCATGCCATCGCGCATCCGCTCTTCGGGGATGTAAGCCAGGCCGCAGCGGATAATTTCTCCGGGCAGTTTGCCGGTCATGTCACGGCCTTCGATGAGTACCTGTCCCTGTGTGGCGGGGCGCAATCCGGTGACGACCTGGGCCAGTTCCGCCTGTCCGTTGCCTGAAACCCCGGCCAGCCCGACAATTTCGCCGGAGAAAATCTGCAAATCGACGCCGCGCAGGGCCGGGGTCTCGCGGTCACTCTGGGCGTGGACGTTTTTCAGTTCCAGGCGCACTTCGCCGCGTTTGGGCGGGGTGGTGAGTTTGGGCATCACAATTTCCTGGCCGACCATCATGCGCGCCAGGTCGTGTTTGGTGCATCCCGCAGTCGGGCAGGAATCGACCCGCCGTCCGTTGCGCAGCACGGTGACGCGCTGGCTGATGGCAATCACCTCGTGCAGTTTGTGAGAGATGAAGATGATGGAATGTTTTTCTTCTGTCATCTGGCGGATGGTTTCCATGAACTCATCCACTTCCTGCGGGGTCAGGACGGCGGTCGGTTCGTCGAGAATCAGCAAATCGGCGCCGCGGTAGAGGGCCTTGAGAATTTCGACCCGCTGGCGCTGCCCGACCGCCAACTGCCAGATGTAGGCACCCGGGTCGACCAGCAAACCGTATTTTTTCGCCAGCATCTCGGTGCGAGCCGAGACGACATCGAGGTCGGTCAAGAGTCCGCGTGAGGAGGGCAGCCCCAGGGCAATGTTTTCGGCAACGGTCAGGCTGTCCACCAGCATGAAGTGCTGGTGAATCATGCCAATTCCCAGGTTGATGGCGTCGTTGGGCGAGGCAATTCGCACCGGGCTACCATTAATAAAAATTTCGCCTTCGTCGGGGTGATACAGGCCATACAGGATTTTCATCAGGGTGCTTTTACCCGCGCCGTTTTCCCCCAGCAAGGCGTGAACTTCACCGGCCCGAACGTCAAAATCGACATGGGCATTTGCGAGCACCCCCGGAAAACGCTTGGTAATATTCTTTAACTCAAGATGCTCAATTCTCTGGCGCTCGAATGAAATGGATTGTACGTCAGACATGCCAACTCCTGGGCCGCGAAAGTAAGGGATACCGGCGATGGATAAACAAGGCTTCCCGCCCGGGGTGGATGATTCCATCGCGGGCGGCAAAACTCGTTGGTTTTAAAAGGTCGAAAATTACAGTTGGGAGGCGAGGAGACTGGCCTCGCCTCCCAACATTTAGAACAGGTTAGGGCTTAATCGTTCCGTTGATGATGCCCTGGATGGTCTCATCCGCCTTGGCTTTGACATCGGCGGGCAGGTCGAAGGCCGGGTTGAATTCCATGTACAGGCCCTTGTTCGCCAGGGTGACGATGTAGGCCTTACCGCCATAGGTGCCTTCACCCATCAACTTGAAGATGTCGCGCAGGACAACCTTCCAGTCGTAGATTTGGTTGGCTACCACAATTTCGGGGGCCAGGCTGGTCTGGCTGGCCTGGGTGCCGAGCCAGAGCACGTTCTTCTCTTTGGCAACGCCAATCGCGCCGACCACCATCTGGGCGGTGCCGACCATCACATCGGCGCCAGCGGAAACGTGGGTGTTGGCCGCTTCAGCCGCCAGGGCCACATCCGAGAACGAACCGGTATAGTTGACGTTGACGGTCAAATCGGGCTTGGTGGCTTTGGCGCCAGCCACGAAACCGTCGATGTAGAGTTTTGCATCGCCGGTCTCGATGGGGCCAACCACGCCAATAACGTTGCTCTGCGAGAGCAGGGCCGCCATCACGCCGTTGACGTATCCGCCCTCGTTGGAGGCGGCTTCATAAGCGAAGACATTGGTAATGCCCTCGTCCACAAAGGTCGCGGCAGTTGTGCCATGCGCAAAAGCAGTCGTCGGGAAGTCGGGGGCAATTTCGCGCAGGGAGGAGCCATACTGCGAACCATGCGCAATCACAATGTCGTAGCCTTGCGAGGCATAATCGCGAATAGCAGCGGCGGCATCATCTACCACGAACATGTTTTCAGAGTAGACCAGTTCCATTTTGTCGGGGCCACCCAATTCAGCCTGCATCTCGACCAAGGACTGATACATGGACTGGCTGAAAGCCAAGTCGTTGATGGCGCTGGGCATAATCACAGCCACGCGCAATTTTTCACTCGCCGCAGGGGCTTCGGGCTGGGCCGGGGCGCAGGCCGCCAGGAGCAGAGCAAACAGGGCAAACAGGGTAAACACTTTCGTCATTTTAGACATCTTCTTTTCTCCTTCAGGGTTTGGGGAATGGATGATTCGCAAACAGGGTTTTGCTGGCATTTGGAATTTCTGCCTCCTTTGGGGCTGGTCAGCCCTCGCGGATGAAAGGTTTGGTCAGGGCCGAAGGGCCGCGTACCCGTCCGACCGTTAGCACAAGCACGATAATGGTCAAGACGTACGGCATCATTACCGCGAAATCAGAAGGGATGGGAACATTCAAAATCTGCATCCACAATTGCAGGGAATTGACCATGCTGAACAACAGCGCGCCGAACAAGACCCCGAAAGGCTTCCAGCCGCCAAAATAAACCAGCGCGACGGCAATAAAACCCAGCCCGCTGGTCATGTTCTGCTGGAAAACGTTCAGGTTGGCAATCGAAAGCGATGCGCCGCCAATGGCCGAAAAAACACCGCCCATGGTGACGGTCAGGTAACGGATACCGGCCACGCTGACGCCGAGGGTATCTGCCGCCTGCGGATTTTCGCCCACCGCACGGATTTTCAGCCCCAGGGTGGTTTTGTTAAGCACAAACCAGGCCACCGGCACGAGCAGGAAAGCGAGATACACCAGCAGGTTCTGGCGGAAGAAGATTTCCCCGACCACCGGCAGGCTGCTCAGGAAAGGAATTTCAATCGCGCCAAAACCGCTGACGGTTTTGACCTCGCCCATCAGCTTCTGGAAAAGCAGGTCGCTCATCCCCAGGCCGAACAGGTAGAAGCCAATCCCGCTGATGCCCTGCACGGCTCGCAGGTGAATGCTGACGAAGGCCATCGCAAGGCCCATCAGGGCGCCGACGCCAATCGCGGCCAGCAATCCCAGCCAGACGTTGCCGGTGCGCAGGGTGATGTAAAAAGCGGTAAATGCGCCCATCAACATCTGCCCTTCGACGCCCAAGTTCAGCACGCCGCTGCGCTGGCCGAAGGTTTCGCCAATCGAGGCATACAGGTACGGGGTCGCCAGGCGAATCCCCGAAGCCAGGATTCCGATAAGAACAGTGGCGGAAAAGAAGTCGGTAATCATACGGACACATCCTGGGTGGCTTGGTCGGGTTCAGATGGCGGGGGGGAGTCGTCGCGCACCTCCGCAATCCGGCGTTTGCGCTGGCGGGCTTCCTGCCACAGGGCAGAGCTGACCACAAAAATCACCACCAGGCCATTAAGGGCAATCACAAAAGCCGAGGGCACTTGCGAAATGCGCTGCATACTGTTGGCGCCAACCAACAGCGCGCCAAAGAAAAACGAAGCCGGGATGGCTCCCAGCGGATGCAAGCCGCCAAACAAGGCCGTCACAATGCCGTTAAACCCGGCGCTGCCGGTAAACCCGGTCGGCGAACCGTCAGTAATCATGCGGTAGTTCAACCCATAAATCTGGATGGCCCCTGCCAGCCCTGCAAACGCGCCGCTCAACAAGAGGGCTATCACAACCTGGCGGCGTACACGAATGCCGCCATAGCGCGAAGCATCAGGGTTGAAGCCGACAGCGCGGATGCGGTACCCGAGCGTGGTGTGGAAGAGCAGCAGGTAAACGACAAACGCCAGCACGACCGCGATAATGACGCCAGCGTGCAGGCGGGTCGGCAGCCAGCGGGCAAGGTGATAGGCCTCAGGCAGGCGCGCCGTCTGCGGAATTTTCGAGAGCAATTCGGCCTGGTTCGGGTCAATCATCGGCCCGCGCAGGAAGAAGTTCATTAACTGCACCGCAATGGCGTTCATCATGACCGTGCTCAAGATTTCATTTACATTGAAATAAGCCTTCAAAAAACCCGGTATCGCCCCCCAAAAAGCCCCCCCGAAAAACCCGGCCACCATCGCCATTGCAATCACCAACCAGCCAGGCATTTCGGGAACATACAGTCCAAAGGCTGTCGCCGCCAGCGCGCCGATAATCATCTGACCTTCGCCGCCGATGTTGATGACCTTGGCCCGGAATGAGATACAGATGCCCAGGCCTATCAGCAGCAACGGCACGGCCTTGACTATTGTCTCAGCCAGCGCATTTGAGCTGCCAAAAGCGCCCACCCACATGGCGCGGTAGGCCACCAGCGGATTGACGCCCAGGAAAAGCAGCATGACGGCCCCAATTGCCAGGGCCGACAGCGCCGCCAACACCGGCATGAAGCCGTCAAAATACTTTGAATTATTGATTTTTGCCAGGAAATTTTTCATCGCGCTCTCATATATCAAAAATAACCGCTTAAATGTCTGACAAGTTGATTATATAAAATCCGGTTGATAGAATCTAGTCACGCCTGTCACCTTTTGTCAACCAAACGCAGTGACAAATGTCATAAGCACTACCTAAAGTATACGCGAATGTTGGCCTATCGTGGTGGTATCGTATAAAAGACCGTTTTTTTCTCCCGGCAAAACGAGGTAAAATCCGGCATCTGGGAACCAATCCCTTGCGTTTCCCGTCTATACAAAATAGGAAAATTCTGTATTATGAAAACAACACATACTCCCAAACATAAAATCGGCATCCTTTGGATTATGGTCGCCCTTCTGTTGAGCGCATGCGGCGCGGCCAACCAAGAGCCAACCCCCACCATCATCAGCGTGGAGGCTGTTTACACCGCCGCGGCTGAAACGCTTTCCGCCCAACTGACAGAAGCGGCCCTTTCCGCTCCCACCGCGACCATGACCTTCACCGCCAGCCCAACCAACACGGCCATGCCGACCGAGACATTCCAGGTCGGGCCAACCAGCACGACAGGATTTATTCTCGTCAACACCCCAATTCCGCTGGCAACCTTTACGCCAGGGCCAAGCCCAACGCCAACCGGCACAGTCACATCCCAAACCCTGGGCTGCCACAACGCGGGCTTTGTCGCCCATATCACCATACCGGATAACACCGTCATGCAGCCGGGTCAGAGCTTCACAAAGGTGTGGGAAATCAAGAACACCGGCACCGGTGACTGTAACTGGACAAACGATTACCGCCTGGTGTTCGTGGGCGGCAATATCCTCGGCAGCGATTCAACCCGCATCGGCCAGAAAGTTGGCATCGGCGCTACAGCGCGTGTGCGCCTGAACATGTTCGCGCCGACCGCTCCCGGCACTTATACCAGCCAGTGGCGCATGGCAACCCCTGATTGGCAATCTTTTGGGGTTGTCTTGAGCGTGACCATCAAAGTCCCCGGCCCGACCCATACGGCCACCTCCCCGGCCACCAATACGCCGACCAACACGCCCGTCCCGCCAACGAATACGCCGAC
>JAGVAO010000085.1 GCA_020060235.1 Anaerolineales bacterium
AGTTTTTTGTATCCCTCGCGCTCATCCACGATGAAAAAGTTCGAGCCGTTGCCAGACATCAGAAAGTAGAGATAATCGGCGTTTTGTTTCGCGGTCAGGATTTCACTCCCATCCTTGAATGCCACTTCTTCCGAAATCATGGCGATGACTTTCAACTCACTTTCGTTGAGAAAACCGAAAAAGGAATAGCGGCGCAGCAACTCGGGCGAAATCATATTTTCTCTCCTTCCTGCAATTCGAGCAGGTCTAAAACTTTTTTCACGGCAACCGGCACGGCGGCGGCGATGGCGGGGGTCAGTTCTTCGGTGAAATCGTAAACATGGGCGGCTTCGATGGCTACAATCTGGATGTTCTCGTCACGGGGCAGGTCGGCCCCCATGCTTCGTCCCAGTTTAAGGGCCGATTTCAGCGAAAGGTCGTGCGCCGAGGCGCTGTGGCCGTGGAGCAGGTCTTCGAGCGAATCCAGGCTGAAAGTGACCACCTCGCCCTGGGCGTGCTGCCCGGTATTGAGCGAATCGACCAGGACGACGCGCTCGTAGCCGACCATCTGCTCCATCAGCGCGATTCCGGCCAGGGCCAGGCACTCGATTTTTATACCCCCCACCTTCTCCCCTCTGCCCCCCTCCATCCCCCCAATTTCGCTGATCCACGCGAAATTGGGGGGAGACGAGGGGGGTGCCGAAAATGGGGGGAGAGCTGGAGAGGGGGGCTCTTTCAGGATTTTTTCCACTTCCTGTGCCACCACCCAGCCAACGCCGTCGTCGCCGAGAATGGGGTTGCCAAGGCCGATGATAAGGGTTTTCATATCGTTGGGCAGGGGCGACCCAGCGGGTCGCCCCTGCGAATTAATCCACAAACTGCTTAATCACATCCACCACCTGGCCGTCCTTGTCGTGGATTTTGACTTCCAGGGGCATCTGGCCGGGTAGGGAGTGGGTGGCGCAGCCAAAGCACGGGTCGTAGGCGCGGAAGGCCATCTCGACCATGTTGAGCAAGCCCTCGTTGACCTTGCCGCCTTTGATCAGGTTGCGGGCGGCCTTGTTGGTCGACATCTGGATGGGCGCGTAGTTGTTGGTCGTGCCGACAATCAGGTTGACCTTGGTCAGGATGCCGCGTTCGTCGGTGGTGTAGTGGTGGGTCAGCGTGCCGCGCGGAGCCTCGACGATGCCCACGCCCTCGGTCGGTTTTTCGGTCGGGACGGTGTGGACGTTTGGCGAGGTGATTTCGGGGTCGGTAGCCAGTTCCACCCAATGCTCGGCGGCGTAGAGCAGTTCGACCAGCCGCGCCCAGTGAATGGCCAGCCGCTGGTGGACAGGTTTGCCGCCCAGGGTGGCGTACATTTCCTCATAGGCTTCCTGCGCGCGCGGGGTGGCCATGCCATCGGAGGCGTTCAGGCGCGAGAGCGGGGTGGCCATGTAAACACCCGAATCCTTGCCATCGGTGAAACCCTTCCAGCCGACATTCTTGAGATACGGGAATTTGAGATAAGTCCATGGTTCGACGCGTTCGGCGATGTGGTCGAGGTATTCGTGCGGGGCATACTTGCAGAATTCTTTCCCTTCCGGGTCGACCACGCGCACTTTGCCATCGTAGAAATTGACCTTGTTATTGGCGTCCACCAAGCCCATGTAGTAGGTTTTGTGGGTGTATACGTCGCCGACAATCAGGTCAAGGTAGGTTTTGTTGGCCAAAACAATGTCTTTGAAGGCCTGGATGCTGAACAGGGCAAAATCAATCGCCCAGCGCCCCATTTCTTCGATGTTTTTACGTTCTTCTTCGCTGAGAATCTTGGTGATGCCGCCGGGGATGCTGGTGGCCGGGTGGACTTTGCGTCCGCCGATGATTTCGACCGTATTATGGCCGTACTTGCGCATCTGGATGACCTTGCCGCCGATTTCCAGCCCGACCTTGTGGATGACGCCCAGGATGTTGCGTTCGGCAACCGGCGCATCCGGCCCGACGATGAAATCAGGCCCGCCCAGGGCGTAGAAATGGGTGGTGTGGTCGGTGGCGTAGAAGGCCATGTAGAGTAGTTCGCGCAGTAGTTTGGCGGTGCGCGGCGGGTCGACGTGGTAAACCGCATCGGCGGCCTTGGCAGCAGCCATGTGGTGCGCTTCGGGGCAAACGCCGCAAATACGATTGGTCAACAGCGGCATTTCTTCCACCGGGCGGCCCACGCAGAAGCGCTCAAACCCGCGCAGTTCGGGAATCTGGAAGTAGGAATTGGCGACATCGCCTTTGTCGTCTAGAAAAATGTCGATTTTTCCGTGACCTTCAAGGCGGGTGATGGGGTCGATCGTGATTCGTTGGGTCATTGTCATCCTCCTACTTTTTCCATGCTTTGGTGCTGGCCCGAAGCAACGAATCTGCCAGGTTGAAGCGGTAGAATTGGCCGGTCGGGTCGGGGATGCCGTCCAGGATGCGTTCGATTTCTGCCGGTTCGGTGGCGTCGATGACCGAGGCAAAGGACGTAATCAGGCGCGCGCCGTAATCGAGTACGCCCTCAGCCGGGCCGTAACAGCCGATGCACTGCGCCCCAACCGAAGGGCAGCGGGCGTTGCAGCCGGAGCGGGTCGCCGGGCCGTTGCAGGGCACACCCTGCTCGAGGATGCACAGTTCCGGGTCGAGCGGGGCCACCTCCTGGATGCGGTGGAAGGCCGTGATGTGCTTGACATCCCGTTTGCGTTTGCACTCGTCGCAGACGGTCGAGTTGCCTGCGCCGATGACCGCGCCCTTGGGCGGCAGTTCGGCTTTGCCCTGCAAAACCTGGATGACCAGGTTGATGACCGCCGCAATCTGGTGGCTTTCAGGCGGGCAGCCGGGCATGTAGTAGTCCACGTCCACGACCTGGGCCAGGGTTTTCAGCACAGGTTTCATGGCCGGGATGGTCAACTCACCCTCGGGGACGCGGAAAACAGGCTGCGGGTGGATGTTGTCCGGGTTAACCGTCGAAACGGTGTGGTAGGCAGTGGCGAAAATATCATCAACAGAGGAAAGGTTCGCCAGTCCGGGGATACATCCCTCTGTGGCGCAAGAGCCGAAGGCAACCAGGATTTGCGATTTGCGGCGCAGCAGGTGGGCCAGGTGTTCGTTTTCTTCGGTGCGGATGCCGCCGTTCCACAGGGTCAGCAAGATGGATTTGTCCTCCATTGCTTCGACATCCTGGTATTTGGCATCCATGGCGACCGGCCAGAAAACCACGTCGAAATTGGCGTCGACATCCAGGATGGTTTCATGGGTGTTCAGCACGGCGATTTCACAGCCGCCGCAGGAGGCGGCCCAGTACATGGCGAATTTTGGTTTACTCATGCGGCCACCTCCAGGGCGGGTTCGGGCTGGTGTTCGGCTTGTTCGTCCCACTTGGGCCAGTTGAGCGGTCCCAGGGCGCGGATTTCTTCGACCAGCTTGGTGATTTCTTCGGCCAGGTGTACGCCCTCAGCGGCGCTGGCCCAAACCAGTTTGACGCGCCCCGCTTCGATGCCCAGCCCGGCCAGGGTGCGGCGCAGGAGCAGGAAACGGCGCAGGGCCTTGTAATTCTGGTCGATGTAATGGCATTCGCCGGGGTGGCAGCCGGTAATCATGACACCGTCTGCGCCGCCGGCCAGGGCCTTCATGACAAAGGTTGGGTCCATGCGGCCTGAACACATCAGGCGTACCAGGCGCACGTTCGGCGGATATTTTACGCGGGCAGTCCCGGCCAGGTCGGCGGCGCGGTAACTGCACCAGTTACAGGTGAAACCAATGATGGTGGGTTCAAATTTTTCGCTCATCGTGTTCTCCTGTTCAGGCAACCATCAGCAGGCCGTCAATTTGGGCCAGGATTTGTTCGTTGGAGAAGCCGGTTCCGCTGATGGCCCCTGCCGGGCAAGCCGCCACGCAGGTTCCGCAGCCCTGGCACAGGGCCGGATTGATGCGGGTGACGGCCAGGTCATCGACGAAGGAGATGGCGTTGAAGGGGCACAGGTTGTTGCAGATGCGGCAACCGGAGCATTTCTCTTCGTCCACCGTGGCGCGGATGGGTTCGAGGGCGACTTCCTTCTGCAGGATTTTGTCGAGCACGCGCGCCGCCGCGGCCGCTCCCTGCGCGACCGAGGTGGGGATGTCCTTCGGGCCGCTGGCGCAGCCGGCAATCATCACGCCCTCGGTCATGGTCGAGACCGGGTCGAGTTTGGGGTGCTTTTCGATGAACCAGCTATCTGCCGAACAGGAAATGCCGAATTTCTTGGCGGTTTCTTTGGCGTCGCTGCGCGGCTCCATGCCGTTCGACAGGATGACCATATCAACCGGGATGCGGCGCTGTTTGCCTGCGAAGGTATCCTCGACCTGGATGATAAGTTTGCCTTCCTCGTGCGGCTGGCGGGCGGCATCGGTGACTTCGGCCACTTTGCCGCGCACCATCAGCGTCCCTTCTTCGAGCACACGCTGGTAAAACTCATCGTAGGCCTTGGCCGCGGTACGCATGTCAATGTAGAACTCGTACACTTCCGCGCCGGTGCGTTCCTTGACCAGGTGGGCGAACTTCAGGCTCTGCATACAGCAGATGGTCGAGCAGTAATTGTTGAAATTGCGGTCACGCGAACCGACGCAGTGGATGATACCGACCGTTTTGGGCGTGGTCTTGCCGTCACGCAGGACGATATTGCCGTTGGTTGGCCCGGCGGCGTTGCTCAGGCGCTCGAATTCCAGGCTGTTGAATACATTGGCCAGCCGTCCGTAGCCGTAATTGGTCACTTTGCGGGCATCGAACAGGTCGTAGCCGGTCGCCAGGATGATGTTGCCGACCTCGACGTTGAAGAGTTCATCCTGCTGCTCGAAGTCGATGGCGTCCGTCGGGCAGAACTTTTCGCAGGCCTTGCAGGTGCCTTTCTGGAAGTAGGTGCAGTTCTCGCGGTCGATGACCGGGTACTTGGGCACGGCCTGGGCAAACGGGGTGTAAACCACTTTTCGGTAGCCCAACCCGGCTTCGTAAACATCGTCGATGATTTTCTTGGGGCATTTCTCGATGCAGACGGCGCAGCCGGTGCACAACTCTTCGTTGACATAGCGCGCTTTTTTGCGGATTGTGATGTTGAAGTTGCCGACATAGCCGCTGACGCTTTCGACCTCGCTCCAGGTCAGCAGGGTGATGTTGGGGTGCGTCCCGGCCTCGACCATGCGCGGGGTCAGGATGCAGGCTGAACAGTCGAGGGTCGGGAAGGTCTTGTCGAACTGGGCCATATGCCCGCCGATGGAGGGTTCGCGCTCGACGAGGTAAACATGGAACCCGGCGTTGGCAATCTCGAGCGCGGCCTGGATGCCGGCGATTCCGCCGCCGACGACGAGCGTGTTCGGGTTGATGGGGACTTTCATTTCCTGCAACGGTTCGTCGAACAGGACGCGATGCACGCCGCCTGAGAGGATGGCCTTCGATTTTTCGGTTGCGGCGGCCTTATCGGTATGTACCCACGAAACCTGCTCGCGGATAGAGACCAGTTCGCACATGTAGGGGTTCAGCCCGGCTTTTTCCGTTGCAGTGCGGAAGGTTTTTTCGTGCAGGTGCGGCGAGCAGGCCGCCACCACGACACCGTCCAGGCCAAATTCCTTGATGTCTTTCTCGATGAGTTCCTGGCCCAGGCTGGAGCACATGAATTTGTAATCGCGGGCAATCACCACCCCTTTGTGCGCCAGTTCTTCCCCGGCCCACTTGGCGACATTCTCCACGTCCACCATTCCGGCGATGTTCGAGCCGCAATGACAGACGTAGACACCGATTTTTTCCGGTTTTTTGTTGGGGGTTTTCTCTTCGGCGCTCATGCTTCAACCTCCTGTTTTGGGGTTGCGGTTTTCTTCAGCCGTCTTTGCGGCATGGGCAGACCCTCGTCTTTTTTCTTGGCTGCTGGCGGTTCGGGCAGTTCGACCCCGATCCGCTCGAGGGCTTTCTTTGCGCTGACGATTTCGAGCCCAAATCCGAGGTCTTTGGCGTCCATTCCGAATGCCAGCCCCATCAGTTGGGTGAAGAAGACGATTGGCATCTGGTAGTGGGTGCCGAAGTAGCGGTTGGTCTCCGCCTGATAGGCGTCCAGGTTCATCTGGCACATCGGGCAGACGGTGGTCATAATATCCGCCTGGTAGGTGTCGGCAGAAGAAACCAGCCGGCGGATAAGTTCGTAGGCCGTCTCCGGACCGATTTGGGTCATGTGCCCGCCGCAGCAGGTGGTCTTGAGCGGAAAGTCGATGACCTCCGCGCCGAGGGCTTTGAGCACTTCGTCCAGTTCGGTGGGGTGTTCGTGGTCGGACCAGCGGTTGTAGTAGTCGGGGCGCGGCACCATGCAGCCCAGGTAGGGCGCGACGCGCAGACCGGTCAGGGGGCGGACGACTTTGCTTTTAATGGTCTCCAGGCCGACGTCATAGACGAGCACTTCGAGCAGGTGGCGGATTTCGAGCGAGCCGGGCTGGTAGTGCAATCCGCCAGCAGCCAGGGCTTCGTTGACTTTCTGCCCGAGGGCCGGGCGTTCTTCCATGTAGTAATCGGCCTTGGCCAGGTTGAGATAGCAGGCCGAGCAGGGCGCGACGACGGTGCGGGTGCCGTTGGCCTGTTTGGATGCGATGGCCAGGTTACGGGCAATCAGCGAATAGGCGGGAATTAGGTTGATGCTCAGGTATTCGGTCGCGCCGCAACAGTTCCAGTCTTCGACTTCGCGCAGGCCGATACCCAGGGTGTCCTTGATTGCCATCAGTGAGTCGTTGTAGGCCCTGGCCGAGCCTTCCATCGAGCAGCCGGGGTAGAGGATGTATTCGTTCATTCTGTCAACTCCAGGGTTTTGGCTTTGTCGAGAATGGCGGTCAACTGTTCCATGTCCTTGATGCGGCTTGGGACGAGGTTCATGCGTTTTTTGGTCAACATGCCCAGTCCCATGCCAGCCATGCCGGGCAGGCGCAGCGGATAGTGGGTCAGGTAATGGCGGGTCGCCAGGCCCAATTCAAAACTGCGCCCGAAACTTTCCACCATATCCACGAAGGATTTTGAAAAGTCGGGCGCAGTCGAGTCTTTGTACTGTTTGGCTTTGATGGCCATTCCCTTGAGGGTGTACATCACATCTGCGATATGAACATTTTGCGGACAGCGCACCACGCAGTGATAACAGGAGACGCATATCCAGGGCGTGTTGCTGCGGACGACATCGTCCCTCATGCCTGCCCTGAGCATGGCGAACAACATGCGCGGAGTGTGGTCCATGTCGGCGGCAGACGGGCAGGAACCGCCACAGGTGCCGCATTGGATGCACATTTCCAGTCTCGAAACCCCCGCGGTGGCGACGCTGACCTCGTGCAGCAGGGTTAAATCTTCCTGTTGGCGCAGGCCGGCGCCTTGCTTCAGTACGTTACTTTCAGGCATGGTCCCTCCGTATTCTATTATCGAAGCAGGCAGAAGTTATCAGGGTTGCTTATCGACAGGCTTCATACTATATAGAATACAGGGTTTTGTTTTTGGCGAGACAGTACGAAAACTCCTCATAATGTGTGACTTTTGTCACAGATTATGAGGAGTTTTTACAGCGATGCTTTGCGGTGGCTATGTTTTTTGCCTGGATTGATTAATCAACATGACCGCGCCGATGATGACCGCAGCCGCAACGAAGACCCGACCGGTCAGCACTTCTTCTGCCAGCCATGCGCCCAGGAAGATGGCCACCAGCGGGTTGACATATCCATAGGTGCTGACCAATGAAATGGGTGCATTGCGCAGCAGCCAGCCGTAGGCGACAAACGCGACCAGCGAACCGAAAACAATCAGGTAGGCCAGTCCCAGCCAGGAGGTGGTTGTAACGGCGCGGAAGTCGAAGCCGGCCAGTTCGCCTGCCAGCAGGCTGGCGATGAACAACCCAATGCTGGCGGATGCCATTTGCATGCCGGTAAACATGAATATTGACTTTGGCACGTCGGCGGTTTTAGCGTAGATGGACCCGATGGCCCATAAAACGGTTGCCAGCACCACCGCGCCTGCGCCAAGCAGGTCAATCCGGTAGGCAGCCCCGGCCAGGGTTTGCGGATTAATCAGGATGAAGATGCCGCCGAAGCCAACCAGCAGCCCGAGGATGGCCTTCCAGCCGGGTTTTGCGCCGCCGGGTCGCATGGATTCAAACAGGGTCAGCCAGAGCGGGGTTGCGCCGACGACAAGCGCGGCAATGCCCGAGTCGACAGTCTGCTCGGCCCACGAGACCAGGCCGTTGCCGCCCAGTAGCAGGAACAGGCCGACGATGCTAGCGTCGCGCCATTGCTTCAGGGTGGGGCGTCCGTCACCGGCCAGGAAGCGCCAGCCCAAAACGAGAAAACCCGCAACGGCGAAACGCATGGCAGCATGCAGGAAGGGCGGGATGCTTTCGATGGCAAAGCGGATTCCAAGGTAAGTGGAACCCCAGATGATGTAGATGACCAGCATTGCCAGCCAGATTTTGGTTTTCATTTTGCTCCGTGTTCTGTTTTCTTTATTCGGCTAATCCGGCTTCCCAGACCAGCATGGCTTTTTTGCGCGGCAGGCCGTAGCGGTAGTTTCCGAATTCGCCCTGCTTGCGGATGACGCGATGGCAGGGAATCAGCCAGGCGATTTTGTTATGGGCGATGGCATTGCCGACCGCCCGCGCTGCTTGCGGATAGCCAATCTCTGCCGCGATGCGCTGGTAGGTGCTGACCTGTCCGGGAACGATTTTGAGCAGGGCCTCCCAGACCTTGATTTGGAAATTTGTCCCGGCCAGGTGCAGGGCGAGCGGTTTTTCGGGATGCTGGCTGATGTGGAAAAGGGCCGGGATGTAGGCGGCTGTGTCGTCTGGCGATTCGGTCAGGGTGGCGTTCGGCCAGTCGGAGCGCAGGATTTCAAGGGCGGCACGCCTGTCGGTCTGGACAAAGCCCAGGTAGCAGATTCCGCGCGGGGTGAGGGCCAGCAGGCACTCGCCGAAAGGGGAGGGGTGAAAGCCGTAGCGTATGACCAGCCCCTCGCCGCGCCGCTTCAAGTCTCCGGGGGTGGCGGCTTCGGTATGCACCAAAAGGTCGTGCAGCCTTCCGGGGCCGGAAAGGCCTGTCGCGTGCGAAACGTCCAGAATATCCCCCGAATCTTTTAACATTTGGCGGGCATTTTCTTTGCTGATGTATTGCAGGAAGCGTTTGGGGCTGATGCCGACCCAGCGGGTGAACACGCGCTGGAAGTGGTAAGCGCTCAGTCCGACGCTGGCGGCGATTTCGTCCAGTTCGGGCTGGCGGCTGGCGTTGGCTTCGATGTAGCGGATGGCGCGCTCGATAAGGGTGTAGTCCTGGCTGGTTTCTGTAAATTGGGTTGAAAGTGTTTGCATAGGTACCTCGAATGCTGTCATTGTAGGCCATTTTGCGACGATTTTCCACCCGTTTCTTGCTCAATATAAAAAATCCCCTCTCATTGCGAGAGGGGATTGGGGTTGATTTTTCCTGGCAACTAATCGCCGGTGGCGCTGCCGGTTTCGGGGGTCGGGACAAAACCGGGGTAGGCGTCGATGCCGTGTTCTTCGATGTCGAGGCCTTTGAATTCTTCTTCGCGGGAGACACGCAGGCCAATCCAGCCTTTGAGCAGCAGGAAGAACAGAACGTAACCTGTGACCGCGCACCATGCGCCGATTGCCACGATACCGATGAGTTGCGAGACGAGTTGTTCAACGTTGCCCGCAACCAGTCCGGTGACGCCCGCTTCGGTGGCGAACAGGCCGATGGCCAGGGTGCCCCAGGCGCCGTTCATCAGGTGGACGGGGACAGCGCCAACCGGGTCGTCGATTTTCAGTTTTTCAAGGGCTATCGAACCGTAGACGATGATTCCGCCGCCGACTGCGCCGATGACGATGGCCCAACCGGGTGTAACGAAGGCGCACGGGGCAGTGATGGCGACCAGGCCGCCCAACACGCCGTTCATGGCGGTGCCCAGGTCGGGTTTCTTGGCGACGAACATCCAACTGACTGCCATTGCAATCAGGCCACCGGCCGCAGCGGCCAGGTTGGTGTTGACGGCCACCAGCGCAACCGCGTCGGCGTTATCGCCAGAGATTGCCAGCTGGCTGCCGGGATTGAAGCCGAACCAACCCAGCCACAGGATGAAGACGCCCAGGAAAGCCAGCGAGATGGAGTGACCGGGGATGGGAATGGCGGTGCCGTCTTTGGCAAAGCGCCCAATACGGGGGCCGAGGGCGATTGCGCCCATCAGGGCCAGCCAGCCGCCGACGCTGTGAACAACCGTCGAACCGGCGAAATCCACAAATCCGAGTTGCGAGAGCCAGCCGCCGCCCCACATCCAGTGACCGGCAATGGGGTAGATGAAGGCCGTGATGACGAAACTGGCAATCATGTACGAGACAAAGCGCGTACGTTCAGCCATGGCTCCTGAGACAATGGTTGCGGCAGTTCCAGCGAAGACCAGCTGGAAGAACCAGAACGCCATGACGGGCAGGTCGGCCACGTCGGCGCTGGCAGCCGAGACAAAGAACTCGCTCGCGCCGATGAACCCGCCAACCGATGAACCGAACATAAAGGCGTAACCGATTGCCCAGAAGGCCATCGTGGCGAACAGGAAATCCACCAGGTTTTTGAAGAAAATGTTGGTGGTGTTCTTGGCGCGCGTCACCCCGGCCTCCAACAAGGCGAACCCGGCCTGCATGAAAAAGACCAGCATCGAAGCGACCAGCACCCACATGGTATTCAGGCCGCGGGTCAGTTCGGCCAATGGGTCGGCAGACTGGGCATAAGCGGGGGTGGCGGCAATCAGTGCGGCGGCCACCATGGCGGGGATGAAAACCCAGCGTGTCCATTTCAGTGATTTCAACAGGTTTGCTTTCATTTTTTCTCTCCTTTGTGAAACAAAGTTGGTTTATCAGTTTGAGCGCCGACGCAGGCGGGGGAGTTGCCATGAAGGAGGCTTGGCAGGCCGGAGGTGTGTTGGACAACTCCCACGCCCATGCGTTCAGCACTGTTGACATTCTATTCCCCCTGGCTTTGAAAGACTATTACCCGTATGGACACTCTTTGATGCCCGATTTTGGCCAAAACTGGCGCGGCCTGACCCAAATGGGTTAATACCAGCCGATATGGCCTTTCAGGAAAACAAGCAGCGAGGCCAGCACCATGACGATGATGGTCGGCGGCAGGGCGATACCTATCCAGCGCTTCCAGCCGATGCTGCCGTGATTATGTTCCATATAAGAATAAGCGACTACATTGGCCGATGCGCCGATGGGAGTCAGGTTGCCGCCGATATCGACGCCCAACGCCAGCGACCAGACCATCAGCCCCAGCGCGGGCATGCCGGGCATGGCGGCCAGGTCTTCGAGCACATAACTCATCGCCAGGGCCAGCGGCACATTGTCGAGCACGCCGCTCAACAGGCCAGGCCCCCAGTGCAGGGCCATTACCAGCGCCGCCGGGTTCGATGCGGCAGCGATGGCCTCGGCCAGGATTTCAAAGAGATGGACTTTTTCCAGCCCGCCAATCAGGATGAAAAGCCCGGCGAAGAACAGGATGCTGTGGCTGTCCACGCGCAGGATGGCGGCTTTGCGCTGGCTGCCAGGCAGGGCGACGATGGCCAGCAGGGCCGGGATAAGCGCCGAGACTGCCGCGGTAATGGGCAGTCCGCTCCACTCGCTGAGCGGGATGTGGAAAACCAGCAGGAAGACAGCCGCCCCCAGGCCAACCAGCCCGACCTGGGTAAAACGCACATGCAGCGGCTCGCGGTGAAGTTGCTCGATTTCCTCGATGGTTTCGGGTGTCAGGGCATTATGGGCATCTTTAAGCGCTTTGCGGTTGATGAAGTAGAACATGCCCAACAGCAGGAAGGAACCCGCCAGCGCAATCGGCCCGGTGTGGGTGACAAAATCGGCAAAATGGAATCCCAGCGTCGTCCCCAGAATGACGTTGGGCGGGTCGCCGACCAGGGTGGCTGCGCCGCCAGTGTTGGCCGCGCAGACTTCCGCAATCACCAGCGGAACCGGGTCGAGGCGCAGCAACCGGCAGAGTTGGATGGTCAGTGCGGAAAGAAAGAGCATCACCGTGATGCTGTCCATAAAGGCGGCCAGGAAGGCGGCCAGCAGGATGAGAACCACAAACAGGGCAGCCGGGCGGTAGTTGACCTTGCGCACCGCCCTCATCGCCAGCCAGGAGAAGAACCCCGACTCCTGCAAAATCGAAACCAGCACGAACATTCCTGCCAGCAGGCCCAATGTCTCCCAACTGATGTAGGTCAGGACATCTTCGAAACTCAGCACCCCGAACAAAACCAGTAGCCCGCCGCCTCCCAGGGCAACCCAGTGGCGCGGAAATTTCTCGCTGGCAATGGCGATATAGGCAACCAGGAAAATAACGATGGCAATTAACATGGTGTTTCTCCTTGTTCTTTCATTACTTCCATTCTAAGGAGGCAGGCCGCAAAGGGTAACTACCCGTACGGAGAAAGTTCTGACCCATTTTGAACACACGGCGCACAAAAAGACCCAATTGCGCCCGCGCGCGTGACCCAAACGGGTACTCCTTGCTCGTTTTGCCGGTTCAATGCGGTTATTTTTGCGCCTGGCGCGGGTATAATTCCGCCCATGAACACACCCCTGCGCGCCGACCAACTCCTCAACCCTGACTTCCCTGAAGCTGCCGCGCAAGCCCTGCTCGACACACTCGGATTCAGCGATAGCGCCGCCAGCCTGCGCCGGTTGCGCCGTATGGCCGCTTCTGGCCCGCAGGTTTCTTCGGCGGTGGGAGAATTGCTGCCACACCTGCTCGCCAGCCTTTCGGCCTGCGCCGACCCCGACCAGGCCCTGATTAATCTGGAGCGATTTACCAGCGATGGCCTGTCGGCGGAAATTTTCGCCAAACTGGCCCAAAACCCGCGCGCGCTTGAAATCCTGGTCATTATCTTTTCGGGCAGCCAATTCCTGACCGAAATCCTGCTGCGGTCGCCAAGCCGTCTCGATTTGCTGCTCGACCGCGACTCCCTTTCCCGCCTGAAAAAAGCCGAAGTATATGAAGCCGAAGGCCTCGAAGCCATGCGCGCCCTGGCCGCTCCCGGCGAAGAACTTGATTCGCTGCGCCGTTACCAGCACAACGAACTGTTGCGCATCGGCGCCTGCGACCTGCTCGACCTGTACGACCTGCCGACAGTTACTTCCCAGCTTTCGGCCTTGGCCGATGGCATGGCGCGTGCCTGCCTGACCTATGCCGCTGACCGCAGTGGCGTTTCCGCTTCCGGGTTTGTCGTCCTGGCGATGGGTAAACTCGGCGGGCGCGAACTCAATTACAGTTCCGATGTCGACCTGCTCTTCCTTTCCGGGCAGGATAAGCCCGAATACCTGCGTCTCGGGCAGCAGTTTATCGACGCCCTTTCGAGCGTTACTTCTGAAGGCTTTCTCTACCGGGTCGATATGCGCCTGCGCCCCTGGGGGCGCGACGGCGGGCTGATTAGCACCCTTGAGGGCTATCTCGACTACCTGCATAAACACGCCCGCCTGTGGGAAAAGCAGGCCCTCATCAAGGGCCGCCCCATCGCCGGAGACCTGGAGGTCGGCCTCGAATTCCGCCGCCAGATAGAACCGGTCATTTTCGGTCAGAACCCCGAAACCGTGCGTGCCAGCGTCCACGCCATGAAACAGCGCACCGAAGAACTACTGCGCCAGCGCGGGCGCGAGTGGGGCGAGGTCAAACTTGGCGAAGGCTCCATCCGCGATGTCGAATTTGTCGTCCAGTTCATGCAACTGGCCTACGGTGAAAATCCGCGCCTGCGCAAGCGTTCGACCCTGGTCGCCATCACCCGCCTGGTGCGCTTCAAGCATCTCGCCGCTCCCGAAGGCCGCACGCTCTCCGATGGCTACATCTTCCTGCGCACCGTCGAGCACTTCCTGCAAATGATGCACTACCGCCAGACCTACACGCTGCCCTCCGAACCGGGCGCGTTGACCCTGCTGGCGCGCCGCCTCGGGTTTCGCGGTTCGGCGGCTGAAGCGCGCGAAAAACTTATCGAACGCTACGAACAGCACAGCCTGGCCATTCGCGCCATTTACGCCAAATACATCGGCGGCATCGACGACAGCCTCCCTGTGCCGCAGCCGGTCGAGGAAGCCCCCAACCCGCTCGTCCAGCAGCACCTGGCGCGCCTCGACGCTGAATACGCCGCCATCTTCAGTCCCGAAGACATCCAGAAACATGCCCTGATGGCCCAATCGCTCGACAAAGACAACCTCGTCCAGGTCGAGGCCCAGCCGCTCGAAGACGACCGCTGGCGGGTGACGATTGTTGCCTACGACTATCTTGGGGAACTTTCGCTGATTTGCGGCCTTTTCTTCGTCTACGGGCTGGATATCCAGGCGGGCGAAATCTTCACCTACGAACTGCAGGAGCAGTCCGCCCGTGACTCGTCCCGCCGTTTAACCCGCCTGTCCCAACCCGAGGCCGCGCCCGGCTCCGCCCGCAAAATTGTCGATGTGTTCATCGTCCAACCGGTTGGCGAAAAACCGACCGTCGAAACCTGGCAGCGCTACGCCGACGACCTGGCCTCCCTGCTGCGACTGATGCACGCCGGCAATCGCCGCGAAGCCCGCAGCGAACTCGCCAAACGGGTCGGAGCCTCCTTCCAGAAAATCCTGCCGACCGCCGAGCCGCTTTACCCCATCGAAATCAAAATCGACAACCGGCTCTCCTCGCGCTATACCGCCCTGCGCCTCGACGCCCCCGACACCCTCGGCTTCCTGTACGAATTTACCAACGCTCTCTCGCTGACGCGCACCTACATCGCCCGCATGGTGGTTGAGACTCACGGCAGCCGTGTCAACGACCTGCTCTTCGTGACCGACAAACACGGACGCAAAATCACCTCCTACCAGGAGCAGCGCGAACTGCGCACCGCCGCCGTGCTGATTAAGCACTTTACCCACCTGTTGCCGCGCTGTCCCAACCCGGCTTCGGCCTTGCTGCACTTCCGTGAGTTCATCGAAAAGCTCTTCGAGCGCCCCGGCTGGCCCGACGAACTGGCCTCCATTGAGCGCCCCGAAGTGCTCGGCAACCTGGCGCACCTGCTGGGAGTCAGCGACTTCCTGTGGGACGATTTCTTGCGGATGCAGTACACCAACCTGTTCCCGGTCGTTTCCGACCTGACCGCGCTCGACACGGCCAAGTCGCGCCAGCAGTTGCAGGCTGAACTCGAATCTGTGCTCGAACCGGTTCACCAGGGACCGCAGCCGCCTCATGAAGACGCTCCCTGGCGCAAGGTTATCAACGACTTCAAAGACCGCGAAATGTTCCGGCTCGATATGCGTCACCTGCTCGGGCACACCCGCGAGTTTTGGGATTTCTCTGCTGAACTGACCGACCTGAGCGAAGTGATTGTCAACAACGTTTACTACCTGTGCGCCGAAGACTTGCGCAGCCTGCACGGACACCCGCGCCGCGCCGACGGCGAAATCTCGCAGATGACTGTCCTGGCCCTCGGCAAATGCGGCGGGCGCGAATTGGGCTTTGCCTCCGACATCGAGCTGATGTTCCTCTACGACGAGGACGGCCAGACCGACGGGCCGCAGGTTATCCCGACCTCCGAGTTTCACGAGCGGGTGGTGCGCGATTTCCTGGCGACCATCCAGGCTCGCCAGGAAGGCATCTTCCAGGTCGATTTGCAGTTGCGCCCTTACGGCAAGGCTGGCAGCATGGCCGTTTCGCTTGATTCGTTCCGCCGCTATTACGCCCCCGAAGGCCCGGCCTGGGCCTATGAGCGCCAGGCGCTGGTCAAAATGCGTCCGATTGCCGGCGACCCGCTGCTCGGCGGGCAGGCCTGCCGGTTGCGCGATTCGTTCGTTTACACCGGCGTTCCCTTCGATGTGACCGCCATGCGCGCCATGCGCGAGCGCCAGGTACGCCACCTTGTCTCAGCCGGGACGTTTAACGCCAAATACAGTCCCGGCGGGCTGGTGGATATCGAATACCTGATTCAGGGTTTGCAAATCACACACGGCGCGGCGGACCCCTCCCTGCGCCAGCCGAACATCCGCAGCTGCATGGACGCCCTGCACAAGGCCGGAATTTTGGACGAAGACGACTACACCCGCCTGCACAAGGCGCATACCTTCCTGCGCTGGCTGATTGACTCGATGCGCGTCGTGCGCGGCAACGCCAAGGACGTCAACGTCCCACCCTATGGCAGCGAGGAGTTTGCCTTCCTGGCCCGCCGCCTGCGCTACGGCGACGACCTGTCCCGCCTGCGCGACGACCTGGTGCGCTACCAGACCGACGTGCAGGAAATCAACGCTCGACTGCTTGTGTAAGGTTTGAATCAAAAACAGGCCAGACCGGCCTGTTTTTGATTCAGGGTTTTGTTCTACTTCAATGCTTCCACAATCCGAAGGGTATTGTGGCGCATCATGGCGATGTAGGTCGGGGCCTCGCCACCCGCAGTGGTGACGGAGTGGGTGTGCAGGTCGAAGACCACCGTAACGCCGGTTTCACCCGCAATTTGCTCGGCCAGCCTCGGGTTGGCGGCCACATCCAGGAAGATGGCGGGCGCGCCGGTGCCGTTGATTTGGTCAACCAGCCCGGCCAGTTCCTGCGCGCTGGGGCTGGCCCCGGTGCTGAAACTGGGGATAATCGCGCCGATGACGGTGAACCCGTAGCGGTCGGCGAAGTAGCCCATCGTGTCATGGTCGGTGACCAGGATGCGCCGCTCGACCGGGATTTGCGCCACCTGTCCGCTTATCCAGGTGTCCAATTCGCGCAACTGCTCGATGTAATTGACCGCGTTCCGGGCATAGGTTTCGCTGCCAGCCGGGTCGATTTCGCTCAAGCCGTCGCGGATGTTCTCGACATACCCGATGACCGAAACCGGGTCGAGCCAGAAGTGCGGGTCGCCTTCGGTGTGTTCGTCCTCGTCTTCATGCCCTTCCTCTTCTTCGTGCTCCGGCTCTCCTTCGCCCGGCTCGCGCATCTCCAATCCTTCAGAAGCCTGGATAATTTTAGCGCTGCCGCCCGCGTTTTCGATGGTCTTTTCCAGCCACTCTTCAAACCCGGCCCCGTTGACAATCAAGACCTGGCTGTCGGCGATTTTTGCCACGTCCTGCGGGTTGGGCTCAAATGCATGCGGGTCAAGCCCAATTGGGACGAGAGACTCGACGATGGCCCGTTCCCCGGCCACGTTTTGGGTGATGTCGGCCAGGATGCTGTTTGCCGTCAAAATGCGGATGGGCGCGTTCCCGGCCTCAGCCTGGCTCCCGCTATTTGAAACGGCGGCAGGCTGCGGGGCGCACGCTCCGAGCGCAAGCGTCCCAATCAATATAACGGTAATGATAATCTTTTTCATTTTCTCTCCTGTAATATCCCCGGAGCAATTTGCGCTCCGGGGTGGTTTGGTTTATTTGTTTTTGCAATCCGAACACAGGCCGAACAATTGCAGCCAGTGCTCGCGGATTTCGAAACCTGTTTTCCTGGCGACGGCGTGTGTCAGTTTGTCGATGTTGTCGCCGCTGAAGTATTCGGCCTTGCCGCAGGATGTGCATAGCACAAGGTGTTCGTGCCCGTCTGCCGCGCGCAGGTACATGTGGCAACCCTGTGGGTGGTGGACGCGCTGCACCAGGCCGAGTTCTTCCAGTTTTTCGAGCGTGCGATAGACCGTCACCAGCCCCAGGCCGCGATATTCAGCGCGGCCCTGGTCGTAGATTTCAAGCGGCCCCAGGGCGCGGGGGCTGTTGGCTACGATTTCCACAATTGCCCGGCGCGGGGCGGTCACGCGATAGCCGCTCTCGCTCAGGCTGTCGAGCCACTGGTCGTACAGGTTGGGGGCGTTGTCGGGTTTGGTCATTTTGATATTGAAAACCTTTTTCAATTATAGCGAGAATGCAAAAATTACACAAGGGTTTTGATGCGCGAGGAATTCTCTCTCTCGCTTCGTTTTAATCGGTATGCCCCATTTCGCAAAAGACGCCGCCGGGGTTGCAACTGGCGCACTCCAGTTGCAGGGTGGCATGCCGAATGTGATACCGCTCCGCCAGCATTTGCCGGGAGGCCTGCTGCAAGCCCGCCCCCGCGCTGATGGGCTGGTCGGTGGTGACAATGTGCGCGGAAAGCATACGCATGTCCTCGGTGATGCTCCAGACGTGCAGGTCGTGGACGCTTTCGACGCCGGGAATTGCTTTCAGGTCGTTGAGCAGTTTGTCCATGTCGATGTCGCCGGGGGTGCTTTCGAGCAGGATGTGGATGGCCTGGCGCAGGATTCCCCATGCGTTCCACAGAATCAGGCCGCCAATCAGGGCGCTGACCAATGGGTCAAGCCAGTTCCAGCCGGTGAAGAGAATCATTATCCCGGCGATGACCGCGCCGAGGGTCGAGAGCACATCGCCCATCAGATGCTGAAAGGCCGAGCGCATGTTCAGGTCGTTTTCGCTGCCTTCCTTGACAATCCAGGCGGTGACGATATTGACGATGAAGGCCAGCGTCCCGACCCCAATCAGGATGCCGGAGTGGACTTCGGGCGGGGCCAGCAAGCGTTGCCAGGCTTCGTTGAAGATGCCCAGCGCAATCAGCCCCAGACTGGCGGCGTTGAAAAGCGCGACCAGGATGCCGCTGCGATGGTAGCCGAAAGTTTTGTTGGCGTGAGCCGGGCGGGTGGCAATCCGAATGGCGTACCAGCTCAGCCCGAGCGCAATCACATCGGTGATGTTGTGCGCGGCGTCGGTCAGCAGGGCCAGGCTGTTGCTCCACAGCCCGGCAATGACCTCGACGATAACGAAGGCCAGGGTCAGGCTGAGCGAAAGGCCAAGGCGGAACCCGGCATTTTTGCCCGTCGGCGCATGGTGATGGTGGGCATGGGAATGCCCATGATGGTCGTGTTCGTGGGAATGGGTGTCAGGCATAAGGCTATCCGTGCAGGGCGTGGTCGAGACCGCGCTGGAATAATTCGGCGACGTGGTCGTCGTCGATGGTTACATAGACATTTCGGCCCTCTTTGCGCGAGCGAATCAGGCGTTTGTCTTTCAGCCCGCGCAATTGGTGCGAGATGGCTGATTTTGTCAGGCCGATACGCTGGACGAGGTCGCCGACGTTGGTTTCCCCGTCCATTAGCGCAGCGATGATGCGCACGCGGGTCGGGTCGCTGAGGGCCTCGAACAGGCTGGCAACCTGGGTGATGGTTTTATCATCGAGCGGGTTATCAGTCATGGTCTTTTCCTAAATAGTTGAATGATTGCTCAACTATTGGCGATATTTTACCCAACTTGCTCGAAATTGGCAAGGGTTAAATTAAAACCGCTTGCCATGTCCGGCAAGCGGTTGGGTGGGGCAATTTTACTTCTATAGCTCGTAAACCAACAACTTGAGTGGGGCAGGCAACCCCGAATTGAAGGCTGCCTGCCCATTTGCAGCTGCTTTTATCAATTAGTCTTTGGCCTCGCCTTTTATGTCATCGTATTTGATGTATGCCGCTTCCGTACCGCCGTCGCCTTCGTTATTTTTAATTTGGGGTTTGTCCTCGGCTGGCGGCGCGTCAGTGGATTCGCCTTTGATGCCTTCGATTTCCAGAAAGTAATCG
>JAGVAO010000067.1 GCA_020060235.1 Anaerolineales bacterium
CAGCGCGCCGCCCTGCGCAACAAGGGCAATAATCCGCACCTGCTGGTGATGACGGCCACGCCCATCCCGCGCTCGCTGGCCCTGACGCTCTACGGCGACCTGAACCTTTCCATTATGGACGAAATGCCTGCCGGGCGCGAACCGGTTTCGACGCATGTCCTGGCCCCGACCGAGCGCGAGCGCGCCTACTCGCTCATCCGCAGCCAAATCAAGGCCGGGCGGCAGGCCTTTATCGTCTATCCGCTCATCGAAGAGAGCGAGAAGATGGAAGACTTGAAGGCGGCGGTGGACGACCACGAGCGCCTGTCGAAAGAGATTTTCCCCGACCTGCGCCTGGGCCTGCTGCACGGCAAAATGAAGCCCGACGAAAAAGACCGCATCATGGCCGACCTGCGCGACAAAAAATATGACATCCTGGTTTCGACGACGGTCATCGAAGTCGGTGTGGATGTGCCCAACGCGACGGTGATGCTCATCGAGGGCGCCAACCGCTTCGGCCTGGCGCAACTGCACCAACTGCGCGGGCGCGTCGGACGCGGCGGCGGCGAATCGTTCTGCCTGCTTGTCCCCGACCGGGCCGATGCCGCCGAAAATGAACGCCTGCAAGCGATGGTCGAGACCAACGATGGTTTCCGCCTGGCCGAGTTGGATTTGCAGCAGCGCGGCCCCGGCGAGTTCCTGGGCACGCGCCAGGCCGGTTTTGCGACCACGCTGAAAATGGCATCGCTGACCGATGTTGCCCTCATCGAAAAGGCCCGCCAGCACGCTGCCGACCTGTTTGCCATCGACCCGGCCCTTTCGCAGCCCGAACATTCCCTGCTTTCCGAAGCCCTCGGTCGCTTCTGGAGCGGCAAGGGGGATGTGAGTTAAACAGCACCAAGTCCTGAGCGGAACAGCGCGTTTTTTGCGCTGTGAAGTCGAAGGACGTTTGTTAACAAAACCTTCGGCCTTTCGTTGTCACTCAAGGCCTCCGCTCAGGACTTGTGATTGAAAATAATCTTTGCTACTTGGAGAAACAAATGGTTCGAGCCATGTTCCCCGGCACATTTGACCCGATTCACTACGGGCATATCGACATTGCCAACCGCGCCACCAAATTGTTCGACGAAGTCGTCATTGCCGTATACGACAAGCCGCTCAAGACCCTGCTCTTCTCGCCCGAAGAGCGCATGAAATTGGTCAAGCAGTCGTTTGCCGACAATCCCAAAATCCGCGTTACCGGCTACAGCGGGCTGACGGTCAACGCCTGCAAGGCGCTCGATGCCCAGGTCATCATGCGCGGCCTGCGCGTTTTCTCCGATTTCGAGTTCGAGTTTCGCATGGCGCTGGCCAATCACCGCCTTTCACCGGATATCGAAATCGTCTCCTTCATCACCCACGAGGAACATACATTCCTGTCCTCGACCACCGTGCGCGAAATTGCCACCCTCGACGGCGATATTTCCAGTATGGTTCCGCCGCACGTCGAAGCGGCCCTCAAACAGCGCGTACGCGACATCGACGAGCATCACCGCCCCGCCTATGCCGCCAGGGATTAATAAGTTGTGCCGCCGCCTTTCGCGAAGCATCCCCGCAGGGGCAGGCGGTCTACCGCCTAAAGGCGGCAGTACGGATGATTAAAAATCGAACAAAAGTTTTTCTTTAATCAGTGTTTGTGCTAGAATAATTAAGGTATTTGAACCGAAGACAGCGGAGCAAGCAAAATGGACATCCTGCATCTCGTAGACCGCCTCGAAGAACTCTTCAACGAAAGCCGCACCGTTCCCTTTACCCGCAACGTGGTTGTGGATGAAGACCGGATGTTGGATTTAATCGACCAGATGCGCGTCACCATCCCTGAAGAAGTCAAAAAGGCCCAGCAGCTGGTGGCGCAAAAAGACCGCATCCTGGCCCAGTCCCAGGAGGAAGCCAACCGCATCGTGCAGTTGGCGCGCGAAAAGGCCGAGCAGATGGTAGACCGCGAAGCCGTCGTCAAGAGCGCGCAGAACCGCGCCGACCAAATTCTGGCCCAGGCGCGCGCCGATGCCCAGGCTACCCGCCAGGACGCCGACGATTACGTCATCCAGAGTTTGCAGCATCTCGAAGTCGAAATTTCCCGGCTGCAAAACCAGGTGCATAACGGCCTGCGCAAATTGGAAGAAGACCGCCTGCGCGTTCCCCAGCCCTTGCCGCAGGTGCGCGAGGCATCCGCCGCCAGGGATGAAGACCAGGAACCTGAAATCCAGGAACTTGAAGAAGAATAAAAATTTAGCCCCGCAATTGCGGGGCTTTTTGATGTTTAGGGGGTGGATGTTGGCGCGCGTGTGCTGGTCGGGACGGGCGTATTGGTCGGGACGCGGGTTGCGGGCGGTGGGGTTGCCTGGCGTAATTCCTTGATTTTTTCCTCCGCCTCGGCGCGCATCTCCTCTGTAACCGCTTCTTCGGGTAGGGCCAGCAGAGCCTCCCAGTCGCGGATGGCCTCGCGAGGAAAACCGATATTTCCCAACGAAATCGCCCGCAGGTAAAGGAAGTTGGCGCGGTCGGTATCGCTCTGGATGAGCCGCTCATACTTCAACAGTTCGATGTAGCCGTTGTTGAAATCGTCAAAGGCGTAATAATTGCGCACCAGCCCAATGCCCGCATCGAAAAAGTTCTGGTTGTTGCGCAGGGCCTGGCGGTAATCGTCACGCGCTTTTTCGTATTCTTCCAATATCATGTATATCTCGGCCCGCCAGTAATAGCCTTGCGAACTGGTATTGTCGAGCAGCAGGGCCTTATTTAGCGAGTCGAGCGCTTTTTCATATTCGCCGCGATTGAAATACGTCGCGCCCAGGAACATGAAGGCCTCGCTGCTGTCGTCTGAATACAGGGTGTAAATTTCCAGCATCTCGAGCGCCTTGTCCGTATCGCCGTTGGCGCGGTAGGCCATGCCCAAAACCAGGTAGGTTTCGAGCATCACCACATCCAACTCGTTGGCGCGGATGGCCGCTTCCAGCGCTTCGGGGTAGTTTTCAAGTTCCAGTTCCAGCCGTGCCAGGGCCAGGTACACCAGCGGTGAACCGGGCATCAAATCGCTTGCCCGGCGCAGGTCTGCCAGCGCGTCGGTGGTGTTATTGCGTCCCAAATGGTACAGGCCGCGTTCCAGGTAGGCCTCGCCGTAATCGGGGTCGAGGTCAATGGCCGCATCCAGGTCTGCAATTACGACCCGGCGCGGGTTCAGGGCCAGGTTGGCGCGCGCGCGCCCCAGGTACGAAGGCGCGAAGTTGGGGTTGACCGCAATCGCTTCCTGGTAATAGTTCAGCGCGTCCTGGTAACGCCCCCTGAATCGGTGCGACTCAGCCACAAAATAAAGCGAATCAGCCGAACCGGGGTTCAGCGTCGCCACCTGCACCATCATCTCTGCAACCGTGTTCCAGTCGCCGCGCTCATAAGCCCGCACCGCGCCGCGATAAGTATCGCTGGAAAGCCCGGTGTATGGGGTGGCTGCGTAAACCGGCGTGGGTGTATAAGTGGCCGAAATCAGCCCGGCCAGCGGCCCGCGCTCCAACACTTGCAGGGTCATATCGGCTGTCGGGCTGGGCAGGGGCGTAAAGGAAGGCAACGCCCGCCGGGTGGGTTGGGGGTCGAAAGCCCCCGAAGCGGCAAAACCGCCAATCACCCCGCCGATAAGCAGGATGCCCGCAAGAATCAGCCCCACGACCCGCACCACCGGGTTGGCCACAAAAGCCTTGAATCCCTTTTCTTTGGGTTTTTCGTCGGCCAGTTGCAACTTCAATTCCCACGGGCGCGGATGATTCATCGGGAAAGGCGTCAGACCCTCCTCCGGCGGCAGTCCGCCCATCAGAGTCAGGCCGCGCCGCGCCGCCGTATTTTCGGGGTCGAGCCGCAGGGCGGTTTGCAGGCAATACAGCCGCTCTTTGGACGTCTCCATTGCCGCGCTCAACCAGACCCAGTATGTGGCGTTGTTCTGGTCGGTCTTGAGCAGGCGCGTCAGCACCTCGCGCGCCTCGGCGTTTTTGCCCTCTTCAATAAACGCTATCGCCTGGTGGAACAGCATTTCCTCTGCCGAAATTTCGGGCGTCAACATCTCGTCGTCCATGCCTAAAGTGTAGCACAGCCCCGAAAGCCGGGCAAGACTCTCGCGCCATGAAATACCATGCTGGGTATAATGAAGAAATGGAATTTTTCCGCCGCCCTGTCCGCGTCCTGGTTCTCGCGCTTTTTATCCCGCTCCTGGCCTGCTCCGCGCCGGATTCGCCCTCCCCCGAGCCTGCTTCGCCGTTTCCTGAAATTTCATCTATGCCCCCGGCCAGTCCGCTCCCCTCGCCGACCAGCCCGGCCCTGCCCCTGCTGACCCCCGCTCCGCTGGCCCTCCAACCTACGATTGTCATCCCGACCCCCACGCCGTTTGCCTACACGGTCAGGTCGGGCGACACCCTCAGCCAGATAGCCCTGCGCTACGGCCTGACGGTCGATGAACTGCTGGCCGCCAACCCCGGCGTCAGCACCATCCTGAGTATCGGGCAGGTCGTTCAAATCCCGTCCCGTCCGGCGTCGGTGGCCGAAGCCGTCCCTGCGCCCGCCGAATTGCTGGTCGGGCCGCTGCAATGCTTCCCCTCCGGTGCGGGCATGTGGTGCCTGGCCCTGGCCCAAAACCCGCACGCCGAGCCGGTAGAAAACATCACCGCCCAAATCTCCATCCTCAATCAAAACGGCGAACCGGAATCCGCCCTCGAAGCGCTGGCCCCGCTCAACATCCTGCCCGCCAGGGCCGGATTGCCGGTAGCGGCCTTTTTCCCGTTACGCCCCTCCGGGCCTTTCGCCGCCCGTCTCGACATCCTGACCGCCTTCCTGCTTTCTCCCGGCGACCCGCGCTACCTGCCGGTGCAGGTCAACAACCTGCTGACCCAGGTCTCGGCAGACGGGCTTTCAGCGCAGGTTAGCGGGCGGCTGGTGTTTTCCCAATCTGGCCCGCCTTCTGCTGAAATCTGGCTGGCTGGCGTGGCTTACGACGAATCCGGGCAGGTGGCCGGGTTCCGGCGCTGGCAGGCGGCCGGCGCGCCGCAGACTTTCTCGTTCGATGTTTACAGCCTGGGTCTGCCAATTGCGCGGGTCGAGGTAATTCCTGAAGCCCGGCCCTGATTTTTTGGCGTATAATCATCGCACCTTCCAGATTCTTTGCAATGTTTGACGCATAAATCCCTTGCATGTATAATCAATCTATTCATTTTAATGCCCGCGTATATGGGCGCAGAGGATGCTTATGGCTCTTCGGGGCAACTTGCGAGATTTTACAGTCACCCAGCTATTGAATCTGATAAACCTGGCCCATAAGACAGGCACTTTGGTTATCGAAGCCCCTAACGAAGTTGCCAAAGTCTCTTTTCGCGATGGAAAACTGTCCTACGCCCAAATCGGGCAGGACGACGGCCATCTCGCCTCCATCCTGCACAAGACCAGCCGTCTGACGACGGGGCAGTTGCGCGCCATTCAACTGCGTGCCACCCACGTTTCAGACAAAGAGCTGGGCTTGTTGCTGATAAACGCCGGGCATATGACCCAGGATGACATCCTGTCGTCCTTGCAGTCTTATTTCACCGATATGGTGCGGCGGCTGTTTACGTGGATAGAAGGCTCCTTTCGCTTCGAGAACGACATGATGCCGCCACCCGACCGCATCACAGTGCGGCTCGATCTGGAAAACCTGATTATCGAAGGCGCGCGCCAATTGCGCGAGTTTGAGCAGTTGCAGGATGAAATTCCGAGCCTTGAGATGGCCCTGCGCTTTACCGAGCGTCCCGGCTCGAACCTGCAAAAGATGAACTTAAGCGTCGAAGAGTGGCGGGTGGTTTCTTATATCAGCCCCAAGAATACCATCCAGCAAATCGCTTCGGCGGCCAAAATGGGCGATATGGAAATTCGCCGGATTGTTTATGGCCTTATTCAAGCGGGTCTGGTCGAAGTCGTGCGCCCGGACGGGGCTGCGCCTGTTCAGGAAAGGGCGCGTCCAGCCATCCCGGTCCAGAACCGGGAAGAGCAGAAGTCTTTGGTCAACCGCCTGATTACGCGTATTCGCTCGATATAAATTTATTTGAGGATAAGTACTTATGCAAACGGTCAAAATGGTCGTCACCGGCCCTTTCAGCGCTGGCAAAACGGAATTTATCCGCTCAGTGAGTGAAATTGACGTCGTCGCTACTGAACGCAAGATTTCATCTGACTCTGAAAGAGCGGTGAAACAGGCAACTACGGTGGCCATGGACTTTGGCCGTATCACCGTGGATGAAGACCTGGTGCTCTACCTGTTTGGAACTCCCGGCCAGAAGCGTTTTGACTTCATGTGGGAAATCCTTTCCGAAGGGATGCTCGGGTTCATCGTCATGGTTGACAGCACCCGGCCAGAAACCTTCCGCGAAGCGCGCTCCATTCTCGAAACTTTCCGCGCTTACGCCCCCACGCCCTATGTCGTAGCCGCCAACAAACAGGATGTTGATGATGCCTGGGAATTGGAAGATATGCGTCATGCCTTGCGCCTTGACGGCAAGGTAAAACTGCTTCCGTGCGTTGCCACCGATAAAGATACGGTCAAAAACGTCCTGCTCGAGTTGCTTTACAGCATCCTGGCAGAGATGGAAGGCAACGAAAAATAAACATCGTAGATAGAATGCTGCTGTGTCCTCGATTACTACTGACCAGGGAATAGTTCATTATGAAGTGTATGGGCGCGGCCGCCCTGTTATTTTGCTTCACGGCTGGCTCGGCTCGTGGGGGCTGTGGCAGGATACAATGGCCTACCTGGGGCGCTCTTATCGCACCTATGCGATGGATTTTTGGGGGTTTGGCGAATCAGGCAAGAAACGTGATACCTATGCCGTACAGGATTTTGTCAGCCTGGTGGACCAGTTTATGGACCGCCTGGGCATTACCGAAGCGCCACTGATTGGTCACAGCATGGGCGGTACGGTTAGCCTGTCGGTTGCAATCCAGTATCCCCAGCGCGTCAGCAAAGTGGTTGTGGTTGGTTCACCGATTGTCGGTTCGTCCCTGGCTTTCCCGCTCAAACTGGCGGGTTATCGCTTTATTGCGTTCATGCTTTTTAATATGATGTGGGCTTTCCGGGCTGGCATAAAAGTCGCTTCCCCGTTTATCTGCGCCGACCCGCAATTCCCGACCATGATGGACAAGGACCTTTCAAGTACCACGCTTGAATCGTTTCTGCGCAGTATCGCCTCTCTGCGGCGCACCGACTTGCGTCCTAAACTCTCCCAGTTGCAAATTCCGATTATGGGGATTTATGGCGGACGGGATAACATCGTCCATCCCATGCAGTGGCAGCCACTGTTGCAGGGCGCCCCGCAGACCAAGGTCGTTTATTGGGAACGTGCCCAGCACTTTGTCATGCTGGACATGGCGAAAGAGTTTACCGAAACGGTCAGAATATTTTTAGATGAAGAAGAGCAAAGCGAAGGATGAATCCTTCTACCAACATTTACCATTATCCAAACCAAATGGCGCGTATCCTGCTCTTGTCCGGCGACGAGATTTTGGGGCAGGCTGGCATGTCGGCAGTGTTGAACGCGATTCCTGGCGGGTCTCGTTTTGTTGAAAATTATCCCCCTGCAAATACTAATCTGGAATTTCCCTTTGAACTTGTCGCCGGTTTGCAAGCCTCGCTCGAGTTGATTTATGGCCCTCACGGCGGGCGGGGGTTATCCATGCGCATGGGGCGCACATCTTTCCAGCATGGGCTATCTGAGTTCGGCCCGCTCTTTGGCCTGACAGACCTGGCGTTTCGCCTGCTGCCCCTCAAGACCAAACTGAGGGTTGGCGCAAACGCCTTTGCCGAAATTTTCAACAAACATAGCGACCAGCGCGTCCGCATCGAAGACCGGGACACACAGTTATACTGGCACATTGAGCGTTGCCCGGTTTGTTGGGGACGCAAGACCGAAGCCCCGGCCTGCCACCTGGCGGTTGGCTTGTTGCAAGAGGCTTTATATTGGGTAAGCGGTGGTAAGATGTTTAATGTAGAAGAAACGCAATGTTGCGCCGTGGGCGATTCTCAATGCAGCATTTTGATTGATAAAACTCCACTGGGGTGAACCCATGCTAAAAATAATTTTACAGGCCAAAAGACCCATCCTCCCCTTCAATGAACCTGCCCGCGATTTGCGCATCCAGAACCAGCCGCTCTGGTTGTTGCAGCGCAATGCCCTTGCGCCTTACGTCACCCGCGAGTTGGAAATCCCATCCAATGCGCGTTTGCCGCAAATTCAGGAACCGATGCTGGTTTACCGCGACAATTTGTTCTTTGACCGGCATTTTATCGATGAGTTTATCCGCCTGGCTGTGCAGAAGAACCGTCCCGTGCGGGCGGCTTTTTCGATAGACGACCCGGCTTTTCGTGAGCACGCGCTGCCCTTGTCGGTATCCTATACGCCTGCCGGTAATTTATACCTGGCCGACATGTGGTACTACCCTCGCGGCCCGGTAGCCGATGTAGACCCGCTGGTGATAGACATGCAGTCGCGGGAAGTGGGTTATTATCATGTGCCGTCTTACATGGCCGGGGAACGCGGCGACCTTGTCTTCCAGGTTCCGTTGCGCGCCATGCTGGCAATTGATACCTGGGTACACATCTTCATCGCCGACGTGGTCTTTGGTTTGTTCAAGCGCGGCAATCGCTTTGAAATTCGCCTGAGCAACGACCTGGCTTACAAACTGAAAATCATCAGCACCGCGATTTACGAGGGCCGCCAGATTCTGGAGTGCTCTGAACTGGTGCAAATTGGCAAGAATTGCGTCATCGACCCACACGCTGTTATTCACGGACCGACAACGATTGGCGATAATGTCACTGTCGGCGCGGGCGCAGTCATCGAGAACTGCATTATTGGCAACAATGTCAACGTGTCGCAGGATTGCCAGTTGATGCTCTCCGTCGTTGGGGACGGCACCTTCCTGCCGTTCAAGGCCGCCCTGTTTATGACCACCATCATGGACAACTCGATGGTTGCCCAAAATACCTGCCTGCAAATGTGTGTGGTGGGCCGAAACACATTTATTGGCGCAGGCTCTACGTTTACAGACTACAATCTCATTCCATCCACCATTCGCGCGTTGGATGGAAACGACGAACTCAAGCCATCCAACCGCCCCGTGTTGGGAGGGGCGGTTGGACACAATTGCCGCATTGGCGCAGGGATGATAGTTTACCCGGCCCGCACCATTGAGTCGGATGTCGTTCTGGCGGCGTCAAAGGAACGTCGGGTAATCGATAAAAATATCAGATTTGAGGATAGCGACCACCATAAAATGAAAAACGCCGGCCAGCATAAAGTGCTTTACCAAAAACAACAGGATTTAGAGTCGTGGTAAAGCATGGATACATTTGCATTTATCATCCATCCTATTGACCCGAAGCGCGACGTCAGTAGGAAATACCCCTTGCTTGGTAAGTATCTCAGCGAAAAACAAATCAACTTCTTCTCCACTTTTTTCCCGCCCGTGTATCTCTCTGAAATTGAGGGCATTGTTTCACAGGCGACAGGCAAGCAAATCAAGGGCTGGTTTCTGGCCTGCCCTTTGACCCCCCGGCGGATGTTGGAATTGCCGGAAAAAATGGTGTATCATAAAATCATTCAGACCGGCCAAATGGCCGAGAATCTGGGCGCAGATATTCTTGGTTTGGGCGCTTTCACTTCAGTGGTCGGCGATGCCGGTGTGACGGTTGCCAAGTCTCTCGATATTCCGGTTACAACTGGCGATTCTTATACGGTGGCCGTTGCGGTTGACGCAATCAAAAAAGCCGCTGAGCTGATGGACATTCGGTTGGAATCGGCTACAGCAGCGGTCGTTGGCGCGACAGGCACGATAGGAAAAGTTTGCGCAGAACTTCTCGCAGACGCCGTAGGTGAGTTATACTTAATAGGTCGCCGTGCTGATGCGTTGCAGGCTTTAAAAGAACGGCTCGAGCAGCAAGGTACAGCGCAGATTTTGACCAGCACAAGCATGGATGTACTCTCTCGCGCGCAGTTGATTTTGACTGTTACCAGCGCAATCCATGACGTCATCGAACCGCAGTACTTGCAGCCTGGCAGCGTCGTCTGCGATGTGGCCCGCCCTCGTGATGTATCTGCAATGGTCGCGGCGGCGCGGAACGATATACTTGTGATTGACGGCGGTATGGTGGATGTGCCGGGGCCTGTCGATTTTCACTTTAATTTCGGGTTCCCTGCGGGCAAGGCTTATGCCTGCATGGCCGAGACGATGGCCCTCGCGCTTGAAGGCCGCTTTGAGGACTACACCCTCGGGAAAGATGTTTCAAGGGCCCGCGTCGAAGAAATATCTGCAATTGCAAGCAAACATGGTTTTTATTTGAGCGGTTTTCGCTCTTTTGAAAAAGAAGTCACTGATGAAACAATTGAGGCCATACGCCGCAAAGCAAAAACTGCCCGTCGGCGTCAAAATTGATGGAGGCTCGTTATGGGAAAAGCCCGCCTTTTAATTACCGAAGATGATGTTGACATCTCCAACATGCTCAAAATATATTTCTCTGGCTTGGGCTATGATGTGGATGTTGCCATGCGCGGCTCTGACGCGCTGGAGAAAACGCGCCAGGTCTTGCCCCACCTTATCGTCCTCGATATCATGCTGCCCGATATTGATGGCTACGAGGTTTGCCGCAACCTGCGAATGAACACCCGCACCAGCCATATCCCGGTCATTTTCCTGACCCAGAAGGACGAGCGCAGTGACCGCTTGCAGGGCCTCGAACTGGGCGCGGATGATTATATTACCAAGCCTTTCGACATCGAGGAACTAAAACTGCGCGTCCAGGGCGCGATTCGTCGCTCGGAGCGCGAGAGTTTGACAGACCCCCGTTCCGGCTTACCGGCGGGACGGCTCATCGAAGAGCAGTTACGCAAGATTATCCGCGAAACGGGCTGGGCCTACCTTGATATGCGCATCAACAACTTTGACCCGTTCAAAGACGTTTATGGCTTTGTCGCCGGGGACGATGTTTTGCGCTTTACCGGCATGTTGATTGGCGAAGTGCTCGACGAATTGGGCACCTCCTCCGATTTTGTCGGCCACGCAGGCGGGGAT
Source organism: Anaerolineales bacterium (assembly GCA_020060235.1). GTDB lineage: Bacteria > Chloroflexota > Anaerolineae > Anaerolineales > Villigracilaceae > UBA8950. Next base: position 11,089 of record JAGVAO010000067.1, read on the forward strand.
AACTTCATCATCATTACTACTGAAGGGGCCGCCCCTGTGATTGGTGAGCGTCTGAAAGAACGTTTTGCCGAGCAAGTTCTGACCCACTACAATTTTATGGACCGCCAGCAGGGCTATATTATGGCACCCGGCGCAGAAGGACAGAGCGAAAAATTCCCACTTATGACGCTCGCAGTGGGGACCGTGATGCCGACCAAACAGTCCTTTGCTGATATTCGTGAGATAACGGAATTGGCTGCCGAAGCGCGTCGTCAGGATGCCGCTAACGCGGTAAAAGGATAGCATCCAATGTTTGATGGGCAATCTTTTGCCTTGGGCATGGGTTTGCTTATTATTGGGCTGGTTTTTGTTTTGGGCGTTTGGTTTGTCTTGCGGGTAGTGCCGCGCGTCAAACCCGCCGAACAACAACCGGCGCAATTTGTTGCAACCCGCCTGCAAGAGCACGAAGATGCCATCCTGATTGTGCAAACAGGCGGGCGTATCACCTACCTGAACGAAGCTGCCAAAGAGTTGTTCGACCTGGCAGAGGGGGAAAATCCGAACCTCGACCGCATAGGCCGCCGTGTGCGGCCCGGGGAAACATTTTTAGAAATATGCGCCTCACAGGGTCAGGCGCGTTTTTCAATTAATGGCAGGTTGGTTGAGGCCAATTCTTATCCGATTCCAGGTTCAGTTCCGTCCATGATGGTTGCCATTCGGGTGCTGAAAAGCGCTCTGGCAGTTGCCAGCCAGGACGGTCTTTCTGAAAACGCCCTCAAGACAGTTACCGATTTTGGTCAGGCTGTCACTTCTGACTTAAGCCTTGAAGCCACTATTCAATCCATCCTGATTCATGTTGAGCAACTGGTTGCCTCGGACTTTTTGGAGTTGAAGGTTTGGAATGAAGCGCTGGAAAGTTTTACCTTTTACCGCATGAGCGGCGCGGAAGGAACGGTTCGCAGTGTCAGGGCAGAGTCGGAAACCCAGTTTGGGGAATATGCAAACTATATTTTTTCTGAAAAGCGCGAACTTGTTCTCGAAAATACCCGATTAAACCCCCTGGTGCGCTTTGATTCAAATGGCCGCCAGGTGCCGCCGATGGGTTCTTACATCGGCCTGCCTTTGCAGACATCCGACCAGTTTGTTGGCGTGCTGGAGGTGGGCGTAGTACAGGGTGACGGTTTCTCGAACGATGATGTTGCCATTTTGAAAATGTTGAGCGGGCAGGCGGCGGTTGCCATCCGCAATGCCCGCCTGTATAAGTCGCAGGAGAACCTGACCACACAACTGCTCGGGTTGACGAAACTATCCCAGGCGGTTGGCTCTCTGCGCGATATTAGCGACCTTTTTACCAGCCTTGTTGACGGGCTGGTTCCCTTGTTTAATGTAAACATTCTTGGATTTTTGCTTTACGATGAGCAGCGCCGTTCGCTTGAGGGGCAATCCCCGTTCTTCGGGCTTTCCTCCCAGGTTGTTGATATTTACAAGACCGTGATTCGGCCCGGCAGCCCGGCAGAGAAGCTTGTTTTCAGCCAGGACGTTCTTACCAGCCAGGATGCCTCCATTGACCCGGTATGGGACGAACTGGGCCTGCGCGATATGGCCCAGGCGGCCAGTATGCGCGACACCACCATGATTCCGCTTATTTCGGCGGGCCGTTTCCTGGGCTACCTGCAACTCTCGAATCATAAATACGGCAACCTGAATTTAAGCCCGGATGAATTGCAACTGTTGAACCTGGTTGCCAACCAGGTGGCAGCCATGATTGATAACGCGCTTCTCGTGCAACAAGCGCGTCAGAGAAACCAGCGTTCTGAAGCCATGCGTCGTTTGGCTAGTATGGTGAGTTCCAATGCGACACTGGACGAAGTGTTGACATTTGCCCTCCAGGAAGCCTCGCAACTTTTGCGCGCTGAGATGGCCGCCACTTTCCTGCTTAACGAGCGGGAGGGGGTCATGCGCGCCCATATTCCTTCAGTTTATGGTCTTGATGCTGAAAAGGTCAAACCGCTGGCGCGGATTAATGTCAAGCCCTCTGCTTTTCACCAGACGGTTGCGGGCAGCCAGCGCGCTTTTCTTTCGGGCAATCTTTCAAAAGACCGCAGGGTTTTGCCGCTTTATCGCGCTTTTGTAAGAAGGCTGAAAATTGAGTCGTGTATTGTTATCCCGCTGGTTGTGCGCGGACAGGGAATTGGCGAGTTGATGTTCGGCTCACAAAACATGGATTTGTTCAATAACCATGATTTGCAAATGGCGGCCATTATCGGCAGCCAACTGGCGATTGCGATTGAAAATTCGCGCTACTCGACCCAGTCGCAGGATAATTTGTATTTGCGCTCGGAACAAACAGGCAATGTTAGCCGTATCTCGCGTGAACTGGCCGTCACGACTGATTTGAAGGAATTGTTGCGCGTTATCTACGACGAAAGTATGCGTATTTCCCGCGCCGATTGCGGCCTGGTCCTGTTTTTCGATGTCTCCGGCGAAGAAATGCCGGAGAATCCCGTCGTTACCATGCACCTGGGTCATTCCCCCGAAACCGAATCGTTCTGGCAGCAAACAGCCATCCTGGAAAAACAGGAACCCCTTCGTGTCGAAAAACCCGGGGAGACTGTACCGCATCCGGGCGTCAATACGGTGCTGGTTGTGCCAATGGCCTACCAGGATTTCGTGCTGGGCGTCATCGAATTGCATTCCTTTGAAGAAGGCTTTTTCAACGAAATCCTGGTTGAAACCATTCATACCCTGGGCATCCAGGCGGCCATCGCCATTTCCAACGCGCTGCGTTTGCGGGAACAAAAACAACGCCTGGAATTGCTCCGCAGCCGCTCGGAAACCCTCTCGACCCTGTTTGAAACCTCACGCGCTTTGCGCCCCGACCAGCCGTTGCAAGACAGGCTGCAAATCATTGCCAGCGGCATTCAACGTTCGACCCCCTTTGATGTCATCCTGATTAGCCTTTACGAGGCTGAAACGACCTCGCTAAAGCGGGTTACTTCAGTTGGCGTCCCCGACGAGACCTTTGCAAAATTACAGGAACGTCAGCCGTCCTGGGAAAGCCTGGCGCAATTGCTCAGGCCCGAGTTTGAACACGGTACCAACATCTACTTTATCCCCAATGACCGCATGCCGGTCGTTTCGCGGGATGTGCAGGTGGTGACCTTGATGGAAGACTCGAGCGATGTGCCCAACGCCTGGCATCCTGAGGACCTGTTGCTTGTCCCGGTCTTCGACGGGCAGAATAATCCCCTGGGCTTGATAAGCGTCGATTCCCCGCGCGACGGTAGGAGACCCGATGCCGTTGCCATGGAGGCACTTGAGATTTTTGCCTCCCAACTCCAGGTGGTCATCTCCAATGCCAGCCAGTTTGCCGAACTGGACAAAGAAATTTCGGGCCTGTCTTTTGAAGTTCAGCGGCAAAAGAGTCTGGTCAGTTATAGCCAGCGCAACCTGCCGGTATTGCTCAACAAAGACCTTGAGCAGACCGTTGCGATTAACTATCTTAACCTGCGCGGGCGGCATATCCGCGCCGGGTTGGGCCTGACCGAGGCGATTAGCCGTCAAATCGACCTGGTATCTGCCCTCGACGCGCTGGGGCGGCAAATTTTGTTCAGTTTTGACATGACAGTTTCCATCGTGGCGAGGGAAACTGCCGAGGGGCCGCAAATTGTGCATGTGTTTGGCGGTGTGCCGCGCGGTGTCAACCCTGACGCGATGTTTGGCCAGCGCAACCCCTTGCGCCAGTGCTTGCAAACCGGCGAGGCGATAATTTCTCCCAACCTCGATGAAGACGAAACCTGGCACGATACGCCTTTCCTGACCGCGCTGAAAACCAAATCATTTATCTGTCTTCCAATGGTGGTGAACAACCTGCCTGTGGCGGCTGTCCTGGCTACCAACCCCGAACCGATGCCGATGTTGTCGAAGGATGACTGGCAGGTTTATGTTCAAATTGGCAGGCAGCTTTCGGTCATTGTCCAGAATATCGGTTTGTTGAGCGAAACCCGACAGCGCCTTGAAGAAGTCAACCTGTTGCTGGACTTTAGCCGTCGCTTAAGCGGCCTTAACCCACAGGGAATTTTGCAATCGCTGCTTGATAGCGCCTTGCGCGTTGTCTCTGCCGCCCATGCAGGTGTTGTCTTGCAGTGGGACGAAGTCGATGAAGTGCTTGTCCCGCGCGCCGCCGCCAATTATGTAGACAATGACAGCACAATGGAAATTACCTATCGCCTGTCGGAGGGTTTGCCGGGCCGGGTGTTTGCCAGCCAGCGCGCGCAAATTGTCGATGAAATCAACTTTACGTCCGACTACAATCTTTCGGCTGAAGGCTTGTTGCGCTACCGAAAGGCCACCGGTGGACGTTTGCCTGTTTCGAGCATTGCCATTCCCATCCAGACCAATGAACGCAATATGGGTATTCTCGTCCTCGATAACTTCAACACCACTGCTGCGTTCAGGCAGGAGGATGAGGCCATTCTTTCGTCCCTGACCCAGCAGGTTGCCCTCTCGCTCGAAAATGTCCGCCTGGTGCAGGCAACCCAGGAGCGCGCTGCCCAACTCCAGGCGTTGAACCAGGTCGCGGGTGCGATTAGTTCTTCGCTCAACCGTGAGGAACTGGTCGCTTCGTTGCTCGACCACCTTAGCGCGGTAATTGCCTACGATACGGCCATCCTGTGGATGCGTGACGAGCAGCAGATGGTGGTGGCCGAAGCGCGCGGCTTTAGTGATACCGAAGACCGCAAGGGTTTGACGGTTTCGGTTGAAGACAGTGTCCTGCTCAGGGAAATGACCGGTTCGGGCCAGGCAATTTCGGTTGGCGACGTTCGCGCCGATGAGCGTTTCTCCTCGCTGGTCGAGGCTGAGTACCTTTCGTGGTTGGGCCTGCCGATTATGGTAAAGGGCAATGTCATCGGCGTTATTGCGGTTGAGAAGACCGAATCCTATTACTATAGCATTGAGCAAATTCAACTGGCTGAAACTTTTGCCAGCCAGGCGGCGGTTGCCCTGGAAAATGCCATCCTGTTCGAGGACAGCATGAGCCGCACAGCGGAGCTGGACGAACGCTCGCAACGCCTGGCTTTGCTGAATCAGTTCTCCTCCGATTTGAGCGGCTCGCTTAATGCGGACCAGGTACTACGGCTGACAGCCAGCCAGCTTATGCGCGCAGTCGGCGCCGATTCGGCCATGATTTTGGTGCTCGACCGTGACGAGAAGTCTTTCCTGTTGGCTGTCTTGCCGGAAGAAAACGAACGGCCCTCCATGTATCGCGCCTTGCCGGCATCTTCGATTATTTCCGAATTGCGCGAGTCGCAAACGGTTTATGTAGTCGATGACATCACAGCGCACCGGGAACTGCAATCCTTCTCCGAATTCCTTGAGGGTTCGCGTTCCCTGCTCATCCTGCCCGTCTTTAGCAGCCAGAGCAACTATGCCATATTGGCGATGACCACCCAGCCGCACATGTTTTCTTCGACAGAGATTGAAATTGCCCGCACACTGGGCAACCAGGCTGCTATCGCGCTTGAAAATGCTGACCTGTACCAATCGACCGTGGCGACTGCCGAACGGTTGGCCATCCTGAACCAGGTAAGTTTTGAAATCGGTTCGAACCTCGACCCCGAGGAAGTTTACCGCTCGATTCACGAGGCGGTTGGCAAACTGATGCCTATCGACGCCTTTGTGATTGCCCTGCATGACGAAGAAACCAACGAAGTCGACGGTGTCTACATTGTCGACTTGGGACAGCGCATCACCGGTGTGCGCCTGCCCTATGGACAGGGATTGAGCGGCAAGGTGATTGCCTCCGGCGAACCCCTCTTGACCCTGACTCCCGCTGAAGCCGACGGCCAGGGCGCTGTAACGGTTGGGGAAAGGGGTACCCCGAACTCGATTGTCGCCGTCCCCATGATTCAGGGAAACAAAACCATTGGCATGCTCTCGGCCCAGAGTTACCAGCATAACGCCTACTCTGAAAATGATATCCAGATGCTCAGTACCCTGGCCAACCAGGCGACTGTGGCTGTCCAAAACGGACGCCTGTTCTCTGAAACCCAACAGTTGGCGGCCACCCTTGAACAGCGCGTCATTGAACGCACTTCCGAACTGGAACGCGAGCAACGCAACACTGAAACCCTGTTGCGCATTCTGACCGAGGTTTCGGCCAGCCTCGACCTCGACCGCGCCTTGAGCCGAACCCTGGCCTTGCTCAACGATGCCATCGGCGCCGAACAAGGTACCATCATGCTTGTCAACCCCGAAGACAACATGTTGCATTATCGGGCGGGTTATGGCTACCTGAGCGACACTTCTGAACAGACCGATTTGCGACCCCACCAAAGCACCTTTAAGCTAAAGGTGGGTGAAGGCCTTGCTGGTTGGGTGGTCAAGAACCGCCAGCCGGTTATGGTGGAAGACTTGTATACCGACCCGCGCTGGGTGGTTTCGCAAGGCTCGCAAAATCATCGCAGCGCTGTGATTGCTCCGCTGATGGTTGGCGAAGACATCATTGGCGCCATCATGGTTTTCCACCGGCGGCTGGCCTATTTCACCGATGACTCTCTTGAAATGGTGCAGGCGATTGGTTCGCAGGTGGCAATTGCGATTAACAATGCCCAACTGTACGAACTTATCCGCGACCAGGCCGAGCGTCTTGGCTCCTATCTGCGCTCGCAGCAAATGGAAGCCAGCCGCCAGACAGCCATCCTCGAGGCGGTTGCCGACGGTGTCCTGGTGACCAACTCATCTAACGACATCAGTTTTGTCAACCCGTCTGCGGAAAAAATTCTTAACATTAGCCTGCCACAGGTTGAAGGACGTTCGCTCGAAAACTTTACCGGCCTGTTTGGCAAAAGCTCCCAGACCTGGATGCAAACCGTCCGCGAATGGTCTGAAGACTCGACCGGCCACACCGGCGAGACCTATGCCGAGCAAATCAGTCTTGATGATGGGCGGGTGGTGCTGGTTCACCTTGCGCCGGTTATCTGGCAGAGTGAGTTCCTGGGAACGGTATCCATTTTCCGCGATATTACCCATGAAGTCGAAGTCGACCGGTTAAAATCGGAATTCGTTGCCACCGTCAGCCATGAATTGCGCACGCCGATGACCTCCATTCGCGGGTATGTCGATATCCTGCTCATGGGTGCGGCTGGTGAGTTGACTGAAAGTCAGTTACACTTTTTGGACATTGTCAAAAACAACACCGAGCGCCTGAATGTCCTGGTCAACGACCTGCTCGACATTTCGCGCATCGAAACGGGGCGCGTTGTCCTCAGCCTGCAACCGATGGATTTGCGCGAGGTGGCCGAGGAAATTGTGGCTGATGTTTTGCGCCGCTCGCAGGAAGAAAACAAGCCGATGGCGGTCGTGGTGGATGCCGACCCCAAACTGCCGATGGCGATGGTTGACCCCGACCGAATTCACCAGATTATGGGCAACCTGGTCGATAATGCATATAATTACAGCCCGCCCGACGGACACATTGCCATTCGCATTCACACCCAGAATGGCGATGTGCAGGTGGATGTCCGTGATAGCGGGGTCGGCATTCCCCTGGAAGACCAGGACAGGGTCTTCGAGCGTTTCTTCCGCGGCGAAGACCCGCTGGTGCTGGCGACCCCCGGAACCGGCCTTGGGCTTTCGATAGTTTCACAACTGGTCGAAATGCATCATGGAAAAATTTGGATGACCAGTTCCGGCATACCCGGTGAAGGCAGCACGTTCTCCTTCACCGTGCCAGCCGAAAAGAACGAGGAGTAGGAATGGCAAAAATTGTAGTTGCTGAAGACGAACCTGATATTCGAGAGTTGATAGCCTTTACCCTGCGTTTTGCCGGGCACGAGGTGATTACAGGTGCCAATGGGTTGGAAGGTTTTGAACTGGCAAAAGAACACAAGCCTGACCTGGTTATGCTGGATGTTCGTATGCCCAAAATGACGGGCTATGAAGCCTGCCAGAGCATTAAGGCCACAGCAGAAACGGCCCACATCCCGGTTGTCTTCCTTTCGGCCAAAGGCCAGGAATCGGAAATAGAACAGGGTCTCTCCGTTGGCGCGGAGCAGTACCTGCTCAAACCTTTCGCGCCCGACCAGTTGACCGAACAGGTGCGCGAAGTACTGGCGAAGTTCGGAAAATAAACGAAACGGATACTTTCCTGACACAATGAGCGCGATTCTTCTTGACGGTGGCATTGTTCATTACGAGGTGATTGGCCGCGGGCGGCCTGTCATCTTCCTGCATGGCTGGGTTGGGTCATGGCGTTATTGGATTCCCGCCTTGCAGTCAGCCTCCACCGATTTTCGCGCCTATGCAGTCGATTTGTGGGGATTTGGCGATACGGCCCGTGAGACAGAACGTTACAGCCTCGATAAACAGGTGGCCTTGCTCGACCAGTTCTTGCAGGAACTCGGTATGGGGAAGGTTGCCCTGATTGGGCACGGATTGGGCGCAATCGTCGGCCTGCATTTCACCCTGCGCCACCCCAACACCGTTGACCGCATCATGGCGATTAATACCCCGGTCGATATCGACGGTGTCAATGCCCGTATGCGAAACGATACCCTGGCGAACCTGGCCGACTGGCTGCTTTCAAAAAACTCCGAGTCTGAACCGGCCCGCGAGGATGGAGTCCGCGCTGACCCGTTGGCAGTCCAGGCATCTTTCAATAATCCTGAGCAATTTAATTTGACTGGTAAACTGCTGGGCATGAACAACGCCTGCCTGATGGTGTACGGGCAAAACGACCCGGCCATTACCCTGCCCATGCTTGACCCCAACCTGACCCCCTCGATGATTCACCTGCTGCAACTCGAACAGGTCGGGCACTTCCCCATGTTGGACGATTCTGCGGGTTTCAACCGCCTGTTGATTGACTTCCTGGCCCTGCCTTCGGGCGATAGCCCGCGCAACCTGCAAATGAAGGAAGAGTGGAAGCGCCGCGTGCGCTAACATCGGAATTTAATTCGATTTAAAGAAAACGCGCCGAAAGGCGTGTTTTTGTTGCGTATGGTCAGCCTGCCGCCTCGGTAACGATTACTTGACTTTCATAGGGTGGAAAACAGTTATTGGAATTTTATTCTTGACAAACCGATTTCTTATGGCGACAATGAAGCCATGAATTTGACGAGCAAACGAAATATTATTCTGTCATGCGTATTTCTGACAAGTTCTTTCTTGGGAGCCTGTCAGTCAGCAGCGCTGTTTCTACCACCTACGCCTGAGCCAACCTTAACACAAATTCCAAGCGTAACCGCTAAACCACTTTCAACCATGACTGCTACACCACAGCCTACAATAACAAATACTTCCACTGTAACAGCTACTGCTACTGTTGGAAAACAAGGCTGGTGCTCTCCGGGTTCAGATTTCCCTGAAAATTACCTGATTATCGGATATTTGCCGGAATATCGAAAATTGGAGCCCACCTGGGGGAATTGTCTGACAGACGTCATATTTTTTTCACTCCAGCCGCTTCCTGATGGCAAACTTGACACCAGCCGCCTGAAACCCGATGTCTTAAAATCACTTCTGGACGTCAAAGAACATTATGGAATACGTATTCATATCTCGTTGGGCGGCTATAAACGTTCAGATAATTTTGCTCCAATGGCAACGGATGCCAAAGCACGCCGGGCATTTGTTAAGAATCTGACCGATTTCTGTGTGGAAAATAATATTGATGGCGTTGATTTTGATTGGGAATTTCCCTCCGATGTGGCTGAATCTAGCAGTTATATTGCATTACTCAAGGAGACACGCGCAGCCTTCAATCCGTATGGAAAGTTAGTGAGCGTGGCACTTTATCCGTTCCCAGATTTAAATGTTGAGCCGTATAACGTAGCAGACCGTATCCATATTATGTCTTATGATAGGGGTGCGCGTCATTCCACCCTGGAGCAGGCAATCAACGACGTCGAATTTTTTGTTTCGGCAGGTATTCCCAAAGATAAAATCTTTTTGGGTGTGCCGTTTTATGGCAGAACAATGAGCGGGCCGAGCAATTCTTTTGCCTATTTCGAAATTGTGGAGAATTACTATCCACTGCCTGAAACAAATGAAGTGAACAACATCTTTTTTAATGGTCGCAACCTGATACGGCAAAAAGCTTGTTATGCCAGGGATGCGGGTATTGGTGGTGTGATGATATGGGAACTGGGCCAGGATAGTTTGAGTGGTTTTTCCTTGTTGCGCGCGCTTTACAATGGCGCGCGAGATGGGTGTGAAAATTTGTTTCCATGAATACACAATGGAACTTTGGCCCCATTGTGCCAGCTTGATTTTTTGTTGATAGCTGGTATTTGAATCAAATCCTGGTTGCTCAAGAATCTGGTAGTACCCCATGCGCATTGACGAGCAACTGACAGTCACCGTATGCATCCTCGAAACCGAATTCAGCGAAGGCGCGTCCCAAAAAACGGATGAAATCTTCCCCGGCCCCGACGGCGAAGCCCCCGAAGCCTATGCCTGGTAAACCGCCTCGGCCTGCTTGAGCAAGAAGCCCTGCAATTCGGGTATCCCCTCGGCCAGGCGCGCCGCCGCCACAATCGGCAGGAAGGCGCGGTAAGTGGTCTGGTCGCCGCCAGTGGCAAAATAGGCCCGCAGGTAGTGGTCATGGAACCAGTTCACCAGCCAGCGCACCGGCGGAATCGGCACCGTCGCCGCCATTCCTTTTAGCAGGATGGTCGTCCGTGCCACATCCGCCAGCGGGTGGCCGAGCGAAACGTCAACCCAGTCAATCGCCAGGTCTTCCCCGGCGTTCGACAAAATATTTTCCGGATGAAAATCGCCATGACACAGGCGGCTTTCATCCGGAATTTTTGCGTAAGCCTCCAGCAGGCGCGTTTTCAGTGCGGCAGGCAGGATGTCTGACGCCTCGATGCGCCGGGTATATTTCTCGCGCTGGTTGGGCAGGTCGGCCTCGATGCTGGGCTGGTGCATTTGCAGGTGCAAGGCCGCCATGCGTTTTGCCAGGGATGGGCTGCGCCAGGGGCCTTTAAAGACCAGTTGGGACATCGGGACGCCCTGAATGCGCTCATAGACCAGGCCGGGACGCCCCTCGAATTCGACCTGCTCATAAAAACGAGGGCAGGGTACCCCCGATTCTTGTGCCACCGTCGCGACCTTTGCCTCGTAAGCGGCGAATTCGGCGCTGAAGTCGGGAAAATACACCTTGACGACTTTATCCGTTTCCCAGGCATACACTTCGGCGGTGCGCCCGCGGGCTATCAACTGCCCGGCCATATTCAGGCTCCTTCGATGACAACGGTCTGGCTTTTGGCGTACTTGTGCCGCATGGCCAGCGCCGGGGCGTACTCTGGTGAGTTGAGCCAGGCTTTGGCCTGCTCGACAGAAGAAAATTCGAGCACAACCAGCCGGGATGGCGACCAATCGCCTTCGAGGGTTTCGACCTTGCCGCCGCGCGCAACATAGCGGCCTCCATACAGGGCGACGGCGGCCGGGGCCAGTTTTTTATATTCTTCATAGCCCGCCGGGTCGGCGACTTCGATATCAAGAATAACGTATGCTGTCATTTATAAGGCTCCTTATTTGGGGTGTCTCTTTTGGCGGTTATGTAGTTTCTGCCTGTCATTTCGAACCGCGTAGCGGTGAGAAATCTTTGGCACTGGGAAAGATTCTGCCATGCGGGTACGATGCCACAATCGCTGGAAATGACAAGTATTGAGTATAGAAAATAATTGTAGTCGTAAAATTACGAAGAACTTAATTGACATTTTCTAATATTTCAATGAAAACTCTTGTCAGTATAACCGGGCCTAATATTCCAACAAGCATTTTTATTAAAGGGTCTGGGATAAATTCTGCCACAAATAGCCCATAAAATATGATTAGCATTCCCCATGCTTGCAAAAAGACGGTGGCGACAGGTGTAACTTGCTGAAAATTTAGAAGCAGCAGGGACGCCCATCGGGGCCGTTTCATTGTCTCTTCGCCTCGAGCAAAGAAATTGGTTACCGTTCCGAGTAACCAAAAAAAAATTCCAATACCAAAAAATACTTGATTCGGCATCTTTGTCTCAAAAAACTAAAACAAAAACGGGATAAACAATTTCGACTTGCGCCTGTACTCTTCAAAACCCGGATAGCGCGAAAGTGATTTGTCTTTTTTGTACATATTCGGGAACCAGATAACGACCAGGTAGAGCGCAATCACTGCCAGCGGAATCCAGTGCAAGGCCAGGATGCTGAAGCCGAGGTAGATGAGTAGTTCGCCGAAATAGTTGGTGTTGCGGGTGCGCGCCATGAGGCCGTCGTTAATCAACTGGCCGGGGTTGTATTTGAGTTGCACATATTTTTGCATGTCGGCGGTGTAGTGCAGGAAAATGCCGAAGGTGTAGAGGCTGACCGAAAGCCCGAGCAGCCAGGCCGGGGCTTGCACATTTTGGGAGGCGATAATGAAGGGCGCAATCCAGTACAGGCTCAACCCGGCCCAGATATACAGGCCGTAAAACAAGCCTTTGTCTTCTTCCCACTGTTTGTCGGGGAAAACCCGGCTTTTTAGCAGCCATAAAATTCCATACGTGCCGTGCAAGGCCAGGTAAACCCAGGCGGTCGGGTTATCCCATTGCTTGAACCATGCCATCAGGCCGAGAATGACCAAAAAGGTCACGGCTTTGTGACTGTCGATAAAGTATTTCTGTTTCATGGATGAGTTCCTTCACACCAATTGTACTCTCACCCAGCCGCGGACGGCGTTAACCAGCCAGAGTTGCGTACAGCGCGACAGGTCGTCGAGGGTTAGTATCCGTTCCCGGATTTGTCCGCTTGCGAGCAGTTCGGCGCGCATCGTGCCGGGTAAAAGCCCGCAGTCGAGGGGCGGGGTGAGGCGTTCGCTGTCCAGTTCGGCGACCAGGTTGCCGATGGTGAATTCGGTTAGTTCACCGCGCTGGTTGTAGAGCAAGGTTTCGTCTGCTCCGGGGGCGGGAGGCGGATACATCTCGCGGCGGGTGGTTTTGTGGAAGAGGAAAACCTCGTCGGTGTGGACTGGCGCGGGTGCGAGTGACGCTTTCAGGCCAGTAGCGGGGGCTTGGGGTAATGGCATGGCCTGATGGTCAAGAGTCCCGGCGCGGGTGAGGACGAGCCGCACGCGCATCGGTTCGGTAAACGATTTGGCCAGATGGTCAAGATAAGCCTCGAGGGCGGAAACGTCCAGATGAAACCCAAAATAATGCGCCGAATCGACCAGCCGCCGGAAGTGGCGCTCGCGCAGGAAGAAGCCTTCGGAGGGCGTCCAGCGCATTGTTGTGAACAGGTCAAAGGACGGGGTGGGGCGGGTCAGGATTTGGGCTTTGAGCAGGGCTTCGTCGTATTCGCCGCTGGCGGTCGAATCCCAGACGATGCCGCCGCCCGCGCCGTATTCCGCGCTCTGGGTTTGGCGGTCGACCAGCAGGGTGCGGATAGCCACATTGAATTGCGCCTGCCTGCCGGGGGCAATGAAGCCAATGCTCCCGGTGTAGATGCGGCGCGGGGTGTTTTCGAGGGCGTGAATGATTTTCATCGTGCTGACTTTGGGCGCGCCGGTGATGGAAGCGCACGGGAAGAGTGCGCGCAGGATTTCGTGGATGGGGGCGCGTGTGCGGGCGCGGACGGTGCTGGTCATTTGCCACAGGGTCGGGTAGCGTTCGGCACTGAACAGGGCCGGGACGTGGACGCTGCCGGTTTCGGCGATGCGGCCCAGGTCGTTGCGAATCATGTCGACAATCATGACGTTTTCGGCGCGGTTTTTGGGGTCGGCAGCCAGCCAGGCGGCCTGGGCGGCGTCTTCTTCGTTGGTGCGTCCACGTTTGACGGTGCCTTTCATCGGGCGGGCGGTGATGTCCTGTCCGTCGAGGCTGAAAAAGAGTTCGGGCGAAGCCGAGCAGAGGACGAAGCGGCCAATATCGAGGTAGGCGGCGTGGGCGTTCTGGGTTTGGGCCAGGTTGAGGAAGAAATCCCAGGCGTCGTGCGGGAATTTGGCGCGCAGGCGCAGGGTGTAGTTGACCTGGTAGGTTTCTCCGCGGGCGATGTGCGCTTTGACGGCGGCGATGCCAGCGTTGTAGGCTTTGCGCGGGATGGAGGCTTTCCAGCGCATCGGCGGCGGCGCGGCGGATGGGGCGGGCAGTTTGACCGGCTGTGGCGGCGGGTACAGTCCGAACCACAGCAGCGGGAATCCGCTCCCGTCGGGGTGGACGCCCAGGGCCGGGTCGAAGGCCGGGGCCGATTCGTAGGACAAAAATCCGGCGGCGTGCCAGCCGTTGGCCTCGACCAGGGATTCGAGTTCCCACAACAGGGGCAGGATTTGGTCGAGCCGGTCGGTTTGTAGGATGCGCCGGGGATTCTGGTAATACAGCCAGCCGTCGGCGCGACGCAGGAGGACTTCGTTGGCCTGGGGTCGCATGAGGTGGTTTTACCACAAAAATGGCTTAAAAGCGCTGGACACGAATTGCACGAATTTTACGAAAAGGTCAAAGACAATTCGTATCAATTCGTGAAATTCGTGTTAGAAGTTCTTCGTCACATCTTATGGAAGGTGTGTCGGTTAAAATAGCCGTCATGCAAACATTTCTGAAAAAACTCCCTCGCTGGCTGCCGGCTGTCCTGCTGATGGCCGCCATTTTTGTCTTTTCCTCCATTCCGTCCAGTGAAATGCCGCGCTTTGGCGTGTTCGATTTGTCGGTTAAAAAGGGCGGGCATATGCTCGGCTATGCCCTGCTGGCGCTGGCTTTCCTGCACTGGCGCAGGCCGCTCTGGGAGGCGGGAGCCGCGCCGCTGAAAACCCTGGCCCTGGCCTGGGTTCTGGCTGTCGTGTACGCGGCCACCGATGAGTTCCATCAATCCTTTGTGCCGGGACGCGGGCCAAGCCCCTTCGATGTGCTGATTGACGCAATCGGGGCCGGGCTGGGGCTGGCGGGCTTTTCTTTGCGAAAATATTTGTCAAAGTAATCTGCTTTTCCTCGGCTATAATGTGAAGAACAACGCAAAAGGGATAATTGAATGTCTTTCACTGCCGGGCAAATGATAGGCCCTTACCGCATCATTGAGCAACTTGGGCAGGGCGGCATGGCGACGGTCTTTAAGGCCTATCATGCTTCTCTTGACCGTTATGTTGCCATCAAAGTCTTGCACCAGGCTTTCCTGGAAGATAAAACCTTCCTGGCCCGTTTCCAGCGCGAGGCTCGCCTGGTTGCCCGCCTGGAACACCCGAACATTGTTCCGATTTATGATTATGCCGAGCATTCAGGCCAGCCTTACCTGGTGATGAAATACATCGAGGGGGATACGCTCAAGGCGCGCCTGCACGCCGGGCTGCTGGGGCGGGAAGAAGTCAGCGAGATTATCGAACGGGTTGGGGCCGGGCTGGCGTATGCCCACAAGCAGGGAATCTTGCACCGTGACATCAAGCCCAGCAACGTCATCCTGGCGAACGACGGCGGGATTTACCTGGCCGACTTCGGGCTGGCGCGGATTGCCCAATCTGGCGATTCGACCCTGACCTCCGACATGATTCTCGGTACGCCGCAATATATTTCACCGGAACAGGCGCTTGGCAAATCCGACCTCGACCAGGGCACCGATATTTATTCCTTTGGCGTCATGGTCTATGAAATGACCACCGGGCGCGTACCGTTTAGCGCCGATACGCCGTTTTCGGTTATTCACGATCATATTTATTCTCCTTTGCCGCTGCCTACCCAGGTAAACCCCAACCTTTCGATGGATATCGAGCGGGTTTTGCTCAAATCCCTGGCCAAAGACCGAGCGGACCGTTATTCCGATGTTTCGATTTTTGTCGGCGAGTTCCTGGCAGCCTGGCAGAATGAAGTCAAGCCGAATGCGCTTACCCAAACAAGGGCGGCTGCTCCTGCCGAGTTTGCCAGGGCGGCCGGGACATCTGCGACTCACTTGCCTGAGGCGAATCAAATTGTGATGGAGGTTGTCCAGCAGAATGACAAGACTGCTCATCCCGGGCCAGCAAAACGCCGCAGGTGGTGGCCATGGATTTTAGTGGGAAGCCTTGTTTTTCTTTGTCTGTGTTGCTTGCTGATAGGTATTTTGAATGATGAAGAAATCAAAGCCGGGAGGCAAGAAACCCCATCCGAGCCTGTTGCAACGCCCCTGGTTCAGCAAGAAGAATTGGAACAGGCGGAAGCTGTTCCGCTAAGTGCCCTGCCGGTTGAACAGGCTTCCCAGGCCGTGGAAGCTGATCCGGAATCCCCGATTGCGCATGTCGAACTGGGCCTTGCGCTGATAGGTTCAGGCAATGAGATCGAGGGCTATGCAGAAATTCGTTTGGGCGCTGAGTTGTCCCGTTCAGATCCCTCATTGTTGTTAGGGCTGGCAAAGGCGCTTGAAAAGCGCGAGCACTGGCCTGGCGCGTTGACCATGTATCTGCGCTTGCATGAAGTTCGCCCCCGGTTACCCCAGTTGATTGAGAATTTACGCAGGGCGGCCTATTATTCGGCTTCGCACCCGCTGGCTCCAGAAATCATTGAACTGGAATCTGTTGGCAATGTTGACCAACCGGCATTGCTGATGGCCCAGGCGCGTTATGTTATCCTGCATCGGCAAGATTTTGAAGAGGCGCGCCGGCTTTTGGCTGAAATCCGCCTGCCGGTTCGGAATTTCCCTGAGCGGGCTCTTGTAGAGGCAGAAGGGTTATATCTTGCCGGGCAACACGAAGAAGCATTGCAGGCCTTAAACACCATCCTTGAACAGGATGAGGCTCCATCCTGGGTGCGTGACCAGGCGGAGCGGTTGCTTAAAGAATTCAGCCAATAAACGAAAGACTGCCTTTCGGGGCAGTCTTTCGTTTATTGGTCGGTTGGTACTTTGACGCAAAGATGCGCGACGGATTATTCGGGCTTGAGCAAATCCTGGTATTCCGGCTTTTTCTGGATGTATCCCGCCACAAACGAGCACAGCGGGACGACGCTCAAGCCCTCGGCGCGGGCGTAATCCAGCCCGGCGCGGGCCAGTTGCCCGCCCAGGCCGCGGCCTCCCAACTCAGACGGGACACCGGTATGGGTAAAGGAAATCGTCGTATCGTCCAGCCGGTATTCGAGCACAGCCAGGTGCGAGTCGATTTCGAGTTCAAAACGATTTTTGGCAGGGTTATGCTTTATCTCAATGGGTTCGGGGGATGTTGTCATGGTCTGCTCCTTTCAGGCACATTCTATCAGACCCGGCTCTCATTCCCTCTCTATTTTGCCGCCATGCCCCGATGGTCACATTTTTTGTTTTCGGGGGTCTGTAAAAGCATAATTTGCTGGCGGGGCGTGTATAATTAAACCGCTTTTGGAGGAGATTATGACCGCGTCCATGCAAAACAAGACCGTTGTGGTCACCGGCGCAACGGCCGGGATTGGCCTGGTCACTGCCCGCGAACTGGCGCGCAGGGGAGCGCACCTGACCATCATCAGCCGCTCGGCGGAAAAATGCGCGCGTGTGGCCGAAGAAATCAAGGCCGACACCGGCAACCTCCAGGTCGAATACATCGCCGCCGACTTGTCCGTCAAGGAAGAAGTCCATCGTGCGGCCTATGATTTCAAAAAACGCCATCCGCGCCTCGATGTGCTGGTCAACAACGCAGGCGGGGTGTTCATGTCGCGCCTGCTTTCAAAAGACGGTATCGAAATGACCTTTGCCCTCAACCACCTGGGCTATTTCCTCCTGACCCAGTTGTTGTTGGATGTCATCAAAACCAGCGCGCCGTCACGAATTGTCAACGTGGCCTGTGATTCTCACCGTGGGGCCAAAATTAATTTCGACGATATCCAATCCACAAAAAACTACTCCGGCTACGGGGCTTACAGCCGGTCGAAAATGTGCAACCTGCTTTTCACCTATGAACTTGCCCGGCGGCTGGAAGGGGCCGGCGTGACAGTCAACGCCCTGCACCCCGGCTTTGTCGCCAGCGATTTCGGCAAAAACAACGGCGCCCTGATGCGCGTCATCTTGAAGTTGTTATCCCCGGTAGCCAGGAGCACCAACGACGGCGCCTCCACCAGCATTTACCTGGCCACCTCGCGGGAAGTGGACGGCGTCAGCGGCAAATATTTCGTCGATACCCGCGAAATTGCCTCAGACCCGAACTCGTACGACCAGGCCGCTGCCGAAAAGTTGTGGAACTTGAGCCTGGAAATGATTCTTTAAAATTGATTTCCGACATCCGGGGCCCTAAAGGATTAACAAACCTTTAGGGCCTGTTTTTGTCATTTTGTGGTAAATTAGATGCTTGTCTAACACATTGGAAACCTTATGACTACTATTGCCTCCCCCGCCGAATTTACCATTCAACGTCCGCAGTACAGCCGCACCAGCGCCATTCGCTGGGTGTTATCGCACGTCCTCCGACACAATTGGATTATTGTGATGGTCTTCCTCGGCGCGTTGGGCAATGCCGCCCTGGCCGCTGTGGTTCCCATCTTGGTTGGTGATGCCTTCAACGCCATGCTGCTGCCTTCACCGGATACAGGCGTGCTCGTTCCGTTGGCGCTGATAATCGGCGGCACCCAGGTTTTGCGCGGCGTCCTGCAATTGGGGCGCAACTTTGGCGCGGAACTGCTCGGCCAGCGCCTCGAAGCCGAAATCCGCGACGAATTGTACATTTCCCTGCTCGGCAAGAGCATGACCTTCCACAGCCTCCAGCCGGTTGGCGATACCATGGCTCGCGCCACCAACGACGTGCGCGAAATCAACCTGATGTTCAATCCTGGCATCAATCTGGTGATTGGCTCGTTCTTCTTCCTGGTCATGCCCATCCTGGCTGCGCCGCGTTATCACCCGGCTCTGCTCATCACGCCCCTGCTTTTCGCGCTTGCCTATTTCGCCTCCCTGGCGCGCTACCTCAAGACCCTGGCCCCCATTTCGGACGAAGTGCGCGCCTCGTTTGGCAGCATGAACACCCACCTGTCCGAATCGCTTGACGGCGTCGAAACCGTCAAAGGCGCGGCCCAGGAAGATTCCGAAGTCGAGCGCTTCATCCTGAACGCCAAACGGGTGCGGGATGCCTTCGTCAAGCAGGGGGATACCGAAGCGAGATTTATCGCCTTCCTCCTGTACGGGATTGCCATCGCCGCCGGACTCACCCACGCCCTGTTCCTGTTTCGGGAAGGGCTGCTCAACACCGGGCAGGTGATTGCCTATTTTGGCCTGCTGCGCATGCTCGATTTCCCGACCTTTACCTCCTCCTGGGCCTATACCCAGGTCTCGATGGGGCTGGCCGGGGCGCGGCGCATCCTCGAACTCATCAACCGCGAGACCGACCTCGACCAGAACGCCAGCGGTTACAGCGGCGAGATGAAAGGCGAGGTTGAATTCAAAGATGTGACTTTTGCCTACCCTGATGGCTCCGCTGTGCTTGAAAATATTTCCTTCAAGGTCAAGCCGGGGCAAACGGTCGCCGTTGTCGGCCAGACCGGGGCAGGCAAAACCTCGCTGGTCAAACTACTCAACCGCACCTACGACATCTCCTCCGGCCAGGTGCTGGTGGACGGCCTCGATGTCCGTGAGTGGAACCTGGCCTCGCTTCGTTCGCAAATCTCGATGATTGAGCAGGACATATTCCTGTTCTCGCGCTCGATTAGCGACAACCTGGCCTTTGGCAAGCCCGGCGCCGGGCAGGACGAAGTCGAATCCGCCGCCAGGGCCGCCCAGGCGCATGACTTCATCGAAACTTTCGAAAACGGCTACGAGACCGTCATCGGCGAGCGCGGCGTCACCCTCTCTGGCGGACAGCGCCAGCGCCTGGCCCTCGGACGCGCCTTCCTGACCGACCCGCGCATCCTCATCCTCGACGATTCGACCAGCGCCATCGACTCGGCCACCGAGGACAAAATCCAGCGCGCCATTTCAGCGGCGGCCAGGGGACGTACCACCTTTATCATCACCCACCGCCTGAGCCAGATTCGCTGGGCCGACCTTATCATCGTCCTGCGCAAGGGACAGGTCGCCGCCATGGGGTCACACGACGAACTGATGCGTACTTCCGACGCCTACGCCCGTATTTTCAGGGAGTAACTGCGTTTTTTCACAACCCTTTTTATGTTTTTTTGCGACTATTTTAGAAATATTCCCGCAACCCAAAGGAGATTGAAATGAAAAAACGCGTCTATTTTCTCTTGACCCTGCTGTTGCTTGCCAGCCTCTTCCTGGCCTCCTGCGACATCCTGGATGATGACGAATACTATGACGATTACGAGTACGACTCCGAATCCGGTTATTCGGAAGACTATGGGGAAGAGGAAAGCACCGACGAGTACGCCGCGCAGCCAACCCGCGCCCCGGTTTCGTCTGACCTGATGGGCGGACGCCCCGGTGTAATTGTCTATGATTTCGGCTTTCGCCCAGACTCGCACGGGTTCAGTTTCGAAAACTATGGCGACGACATCGAAGTCACCAACCTGACTGCCGATGAAATGCGCCGCCTGTTCGGCGATGACGTTTGTTCGCGCATCAGCGGCGACCAATGCACCCTGACCCCGCCCGCCAAGCAGTGGATGAAGCAAGTTAACGACGCCATGGCCGGCGGTCACTGCGAGGGCATGGCTGTCCTGAGTCTGATGATGTACACCGGCCAAATCTCGCCCGCCGATTTTGGCGGTAACTACGCCAGCGAACTGGATATTAACGACGAAGCCTTGCAGCGCGAAATCGCCTACTGGTGGGCCACCCAGGCCACCGAGCCGGCCGCCGACAGCGTCATTCGCGGCACGCCGATGGAAATCCTGGCAAAAATCGAGGAAATGGACGCGCGCGGCGAAACCTACACCATTGGCATCTACAAGGAGGATTTCAGCGGCGGGCACGCCATCACGCCCTTCGGCATCAAGAGCGTCGAGGACGGCCTGTACACCATCCTGGTGTATGACAACAATTATCCCGGCGAGGTGCGCGAACTTCTCATAGACGAGCGCGACAATTCCTGGGCTTACGAGGCCGCCATTAACCCGCAGGTCGAATCGGAAATTTATGCAGGGAACGCCGCCACGGAAACCCTCGACCTGACCCCCACCTCGGCGCGCCTGGTGACGCAGCAATGCACCTTCTGCGCGGATGGCTACGGTTCCCTGACCGGGGCCAAACTGGCCGCCCCGGCCCGTGGTCACAACCAGATTTTCCTTGACGGCAAGGGGCGCATCCTGATTACCGATGAGCAGGGCAATCGCCTCGGCTATGTAAACGGGAAAATTGTCAACGAAATTCCCGGCGCGTTTTTCAACGCCTACCGCATGGGATTTGTGCAGGAAGCACCCGACCCGATTTATTCCATCCCTGCCGGGCTGAATGTGACCGTCACGATTGATGGCAGCAGCCTGGATGCCGATTCCGAAACCGACCTGGTGCTGATTGGCCCCGGCTTCACCATCGGTGTCGAGGAAATCATTCTCGAACCCGGCCAGGTCGATACGGTCCAGTTTTTTCCTGACGACCAGATGATTGTTTACCAGACCGATGCCGACGAATCGCCTTTTATTGTGGTCGGTGTCGAAGACCAGGACGGCGCAGATTACTACTTTGAAGTGCAGGGTATGGACATGCTCGGCGGCGGCGAAATTACCGTCTGGCTTGACACTGAAGAGGGCGACCTGCTTATCAGCACCGAAAAACTCAAAGGCGAAGGCGATTTTGCCCTTTACCTGCTTCGCATCACCGATGAAGATGATGAAGAGTTCTACGCCGAGGGCATCATGCTGCGGGCTGGCGCGACCATCTACATCAACTATGCCGAGTGGACCTCTGACGACCCCGAAGGCTTGTACATCGACGTCGACCTGGACGGCGATGGCGAAATCGACGATGTCTATGACATCCATGATTCGGAATAACGAGAAGAAAAAAAGATGGAATAGTGGATGAGCAACTCCACTGAAAACTGAAAACTGGAAACTGACCTATGGGATTCTTTGCCGGACTAAACGAAGAAAAATACGACCGCCAGTATAAAGACAGCGACCTTGCAAAACGCATGATTGCCTATTTTGCCCATCAAAAAGGGCGCATGGCGTTCATTGTGGGGTTGATGTTCCTCATGGCTGGTTTGGGCGCGGCCCTGCCGATTATTGTCAGCGCCATTATGGATTTGCTCGAGGAACGCCCGACCATCGAAGCCATCCTGCTGGTGGGCGGCGGCATGACCCTGATTGCCTTCCTGAACTACGGTCTCAACTGGCTGCGCCGAGCCCTGACCGTCCGCACCGTTGGCGACGTGGTGCTGGATATTCGCGCCCGCGCCTTCCGCGCCGCCGCCGAGCACGACCTATCGTTCTACGACCAGTTTTCCAGCGGGCGCATCGTCAGCCGCATCACCAGCGACACCAACGATTTCGGTCAATTGGTAGTCATCGTTACCGATGTCGGCTCACAATTGGGTATGACCATCATCCTCGGTATCGTATTGTTCAACACCGAGTGGCGGCTGTTTACAGTCATGCTGGCTTTCATTCCGGTAATTTTGGCGATTGCGCTCGGCTTCCGCAAACTGGCGCGGATTGTCACCAAGCGCGGGATGCAGGCCATGGCCGATGTCAACGCGACCATCAAGGAAACCGTCAGCGGTATTGCAGTTGCCAAGAACTTCCGTCAGGAAGGCAGCATTTTCGACACCTTTGAAGTTGCCAACCAGCAGGCCTACCGCGTTAATGTCCGGCGCGGGTTTGTGCTCTCGCTCGTTTTCCCCGTACTGAACGCCACGACCGGTATTTTTGTCGGCATTCTCGTGTATGCGGGCGGTTTGAGCGCGGCGGCGGGAATTGTCACCATTGGGGCCTGGTTCCTGTTTGTCAATTCGCTCGATTACTTCATGTTTCCCCTGCTCAACCTGACCTCGTTCTGGGCGCAGATTCAGTCCGGCCTGTCGGCGGCGGAACGGGCTTTCGCGCTCATCGACGCCGACCCGAACGTCAACCAGGTGGACAGGCGGGACGTGCCGCCGCTAAAAGGCGAGATTCGCTTCGAGAATTTCGATTTCCGCTACACCGACAACGAACCCATCCTGACCGGCTTCGACCTGGCCATCAAACCCGGTGAAAACCTTGCGCTGGTGGGCCATACCGGGGCGGGGAAATCCTCGATTGCCAAACTGATAGCCCGCTTTTACGAGTTTCAGGGCGGGCGGCTGCTTATCGATGGTCAGGACATCCGCACTTTTGATTTGCAGCAGTACCGCCGCCAGTTGGGAATTGTCTCACAGGTTCCTTTCCTGTTTTCGGGCACGGTCGAGCAAAACATCCGCTATGCCTGCCCGGACTGCACAGGCCGCGAAGAAATCATCGAAATGGCGCGCCGAATCGGTGACGGCGAATGGCTGGAGACCCTGCCCAATGGCCTGGATACAGAAGTCGGGGAGCGCGGCGGGCGATTAAGCATGGGCCAGCGACAACTTGTCGCGCTGATGCGCGTCCTCGTGCAGAAACCGGCCATCTTCATCCTGGACGAGGCCACCGCCAGCATCGACCCGTTTACCGAGTGGCAAATCCAGCAGGCGCTTAATCTCATTCTGCAAAATTCGACCAGCATCCTGATTGCCCACCGCCTTTCGACCGTCAAAGCCGCCGACCGGATTGTGGTCATGAAACAGGGTGCGATTATCGAACAGGGCAGCCACGAGGCCCTGCTGGCCCAGGCCGGGCACTATGCCGAGCTGTACAACACCTACTTCCGGCACCAGAGCCTGGCCTATGTCGAGCAGATGAAAGACTTGGTCACGAGTTAGCGGCCGTCGAATATTTTCAAATCGGGCAAAACCGCTGCATCAGGGGCGGTTTTGCCTTTTGTTTTGGCGCAGGATGACATTTGTAACTTGAATTGACCCGCCGCCGGATGTAAAATAAAGAGAACATTGCAGATTAACAACTTGTCCAGTCCCAGCATTGGTTCGGCGGTCGCCCGGGGTCAAACCCGGCGGCGTGAGCGAGGCTCTCGAAAAGTGCCGCCGCCCGTCCCACAAGGAGCCGACCCTATGAGTCTCTGGAAAGAATATCTTCACCCCAAAACCGTACAAGAAGCCGTCGAGGCCCTGGCCTCCTCCCCCGCTCCCGCGATTCCCATCGCGGGCGGTACCGATTTAATGCTCGACCTGCAACAGGGCAACCATACCCCGGTGCATACGCTGGTCGACCTGACCGGCATCCTTGAACTGCACGCCCTCGAAATTCGCGGCGAGAAGCTGTTTATCGGGGCGGGCGTGCCGCACAACCGCATTGTTGAATCAGCGCTGGTGCGCGAACATGCCACATCGCTGGTCGAATCGTGCGGGCTGATTGGCGGGCCGCAGGTGCGCAACTCTGCCACGCTGGGAGGAAATGTTGCCCACGCCCTGCCCGCTGCCGACGGGACGATTGGACTTTTGGCGCTGGACGCGGAAGCCGAAGTCGCTTCGCCCTCAAGCCGCCGCCTGCTCCCGTTACATGAACTTTTTGCCGGCCCTGGCAAATCGACCCTCGCGGCGGACGAAATCCTGGTCGGCTTTTACGTTCCGCTGCGCAAGCCGCGCCAGGCCTCGGCTTTTTGCCGCGTCATGCGCGCCCAGGGAATCGCCCTGCCGATTCTCAACCTGGCTGCCTGGGTCGAGCGCGATGACGAGGTCATCCGCGCCACGCGGATTGCTGTCGGCCCGGCTGGCCCAACCCCCTTCCGCGCCCTCGAAACCGGAAAATTCCTGACCGGAAAAGCCTTCAGCGAAGAAACCATCGCCGGGGCGCAGGAAGTTTTGCTCTCCGAGGCCAAATTTCGCACCAGCCCGGCCCGCGCCACTGCCGAATACCGCCGCGAGTTGGTGGTTGTCCTGTTGAAAAATGCCTTCTCCGCCGCCTGGGAAAGGGCGAAATAGCCCGGAGTCCAGCGTCTCCTGACGTTGGATATCGAAAATCGGGAGATTTTCGACTCCAAAAGGATTATCTCATGAAAAAAACACAACTTTCCTTAACCGTAAACGGCAACACCCACACCCTGGCCTCCATCCCCGGCGAAACGCTGGCGGATTTGTTGCGTAAACGCCTGCACCTGACCGGCACAAAAATCGGCTGCAACGAAGCCGAGTGCGGCGCGTGCACCGTCATCATGGACGGCGAACCGGTCTTGTCCTGCTCCACCCCGGCGGAACGCGCCGACGGCAAGACAATTTTGACGATTGAGGGGCTGGCAAAGACCCCCCTCGCCCCTGCGGGGCACTCCCCCCATTTTCAAGGAAAATGGGAGGAGACGGAGGGGGGCCTGCATCCTCTGCAGGAAGCCTTCGTCTCCCACGGCGCAGTCCAGTGCGGGTTCTGCATCCCCGGCCAGATTATGACATCGTATGCCCTGCTCGAAAAGAACCCCAACCCGACCTCCGACGACATCCGCCACGCGCTCAAGGATACCATCTGCCGCTGTGCTGGATACCCGACGATTGAGAACGCGATTTTAGCCGCCGCCGAATCGCTCCGCACTGGGCAGCCGGTTGAAGGGCCGGACATCCCGGATTCTGCGCTGGAGGGACAAACCGTCGGCAAGTTGAAAGTCCGCCCGGACGGGGTCGAGAAAGTCACCGGCCACGCGATTTACACCGATGACCTGATTTTCGATAACATGCTCTTCGCGGCGGTCAAGCGCGCGGGCGTGCCTCACGCTTTTGTCCGCAAAATTGACGTGGAAAAAGCCCGCAGCGCCCCCGGCGTCGTCTCCGTGCTGACCGCCGAAGATGTCCCCGGCGAAAACATTCACGGACTGGTGACGCTCGACTGGCCGGTCATGGTCGGTATCGACGAACGCGTCCGCTATGTCGGTGACGCGATAGCGATTGTAGCCGCCGAAAGCCAGGAAGCGGCTAAAGCGGCGGTTGAACTTATCGAAGTTGAATTCGACCTCCAGCCGGTTGTTGGCAACGCAGTCCAGGCGCGGGAGGAGGGCCAGCCGCAAATCCACGAAAAGGGCAACCTGCTCAAGCACATCAAAGTCCGCAAGGGCGACCCGGAAATCGGGTTTGCCGAAGCAGACATCGTGCTGGAACACACCTTCCACACCCCGGCCCATGACCACCTGTTCATCGAACCGGAATGTAGCATCGCCGTTCCCGAGGGCGAACGCATGTTAATTTACGTCGGCTCGCAAATTCCGTACCAGGATAGAACGCAAGTCGCCCGCGCCCTGGGCTGGGACGAGGGCCGGGTGCGTATCCTCGGCCAGTTGATGGGCGGCGGCTTCGGCGGCAAGGAAGACATCGCCGGGCAAATACACGCCGCGCTGCTGGCAAATGCCACCGGGCGGCCCGTCAAATTGCTCTTTGACCGCCACGAGAGCCTGCTGGTGCATCCCAAGCGCCACGCTACCCAAATCAAGGTCAAGATTGGCGCGAAGAAGGACGGTACCCTGGTCGCTGCCAAAACCGAACTATACGGCGACACCGGCGCGTATGCCTCGCTGGGCGAGAAAGTGCTGACCCGCGCCACGACCCACTCGGCTGGCCCGTACATCATCCCGCACGTCCACGCCGACTGCTACGCCATGTACACCAACAATCCCCCGGCGGGCGCGTTTCGTGGGTTTGGCGTGCTGCAATCGGCCTTTGCGATTGAAACCGTGCTGGACATGTTGGCCGAAAAACTCGGCCTCGACCGCATCGAACTGCGCCGCAAGAACGCTCTGCGCGTCGGCACCGAAACCAGCACCGGGCAGGTGATGCGCGAGAGCGTCGGGCTGGTGGAGTGTATTGACAAGGTGTCAGGTACCATGTGTCAGGTGTCAGGTTTGTCGAGAGACGAATTGTTCCAGGCACGGCGGGTTCCCGACGCTGAACACCTCGTCCGCGCCTGGGGTTTTGCTTCCGGCTTCAAGAACACTGGTCTGGGCGGCGGCGCGGACGATTGCGCCGGGGCCGAAGTCGAACTCTATGAGGATGGCCTGTTCGAGGTGCGCTCCTCCTCCGCTGAACTCGGCCAGGGTCTCGTCACCGTCATGCGCATGATTGTGGCCGAGGAACTGTCCGTCCCGGCGGAGCAGGTCAAAGTCCTGGTGATGGACACCGACCTGACCCCCAACGGCGGCCCGACCACCGCCTCGCGCCAGACCTACGTTACCGGCAATGCTTCAAGATTGGCGGCCAAGACCCTGCGCGAAGCCATCACAGCGACCCTGGCCGAAAAATACGACCAGGCTCCCGATAAAATCCGCTTCGAGGACGGCAACGTGCGCGTCAATGGGCATAGCCTGACCATGCAGGAAGTCTACAGCGAGATGAAAGCCGCCGGGAAAGACCCGCGCGTCTTGTACGATTACCACGCCCCGGCCACGACCCCGCTCGGCACGCCCGGGGATATGCACGTCGCTTTCTCGTTCGCCTCGCAGGCCGCCGAGGTGGAAGTCAACACCCTGACCGGCGAAGTAAAAGTCCTGCGCGTCATCGCTGCCAATGATGTTGGCCACGCCATCAACCCGCTCGGCTTGCGCGGACAAATCGAAGGCGGCGTCGTCATGGGCGTCGGCCATGCCCTGCTCGAAAACTTCATCACCAAAGACGGCATGGTCGTCACCGACCGCATGTCGCGCTACCGCGTCCCGTCCATCGTCCACACGCCCGAAATCATCCCGATTGTGGTCGAAGACCCGGCGTCAGACGGACCTTACGGCGCGAAGGGCGTCGGCGAAATCGTCCTGATTCCGACCCCGCCCGCCATCACCAACGCCATCTACAATGCGGTCGGCGTACGATTCGACACCCTGCCGGTCGACCAGGAGAAATTGCTCTGGGCGATGCGGAATTCATCAGGCAGCGCAGGATAATATTTTGCGTCAAAAACTCCGCCCAGCAACGGGCGGAGTTTTTTTATGCAGCCGCTAAATTAAACCGGCGTATGCTAAAATGACGCAGAGTGGGATGTTGAAACTTTTTCCCGTAATTTACGAATATCTGTATAAACAACCGCCCAAACACCGGTCAAAACGGCTATTGCCTGGCGGTGACATTTTCCAGAAAAGGAGCAACGATGGACAACAAACAAAGGAATGATGCCCCACAGGTTGAGCAGTCCTCCCGCCGCCGGTCGGAACAGCAGTTGGAGGAATTCAACACCAGCGTTTCTGCCCTGCGCACCCAGGCCGACCGCACCCGCAACGTGTTTGGCTTTGGGCGCCGGATTATCGTCCCGCCCGATGAAATTCACGTTGTCGTCGGGGACGGCCTGCATATTGCGGCCATGTCCAACGACCGCAAGGTGTTCGGGCAAAGCGCCTCGCGCCCTTCCCGTTATTGGTTGAACCCGCTGACCCAGGTCATTAAACTCAAGACCATCAGTTTCACCGTCCCGATTCGCGGCAACAACGACGAGGGCGTCGAAGCACTCGACAACAGCAAGGTCAGTTTCAGGCTGTGGGCGCACGCGGTTGCCAAACTCAACCCCGAAAAAGCGGATGTCGCTGCCCAGCGCGTCGGCCTCGATACCGGCGGTCTTATCAACACCATCACCGAGGTTGGCACGGCGGAACTGATTGCCGCCGCCGCATCGATGGGCCTGAACGACATCATTGCCAATCGCCAAAAACTGGCCGAGATTGCCTTCCCCAAGGTCAATAATATTCTCTCTGAACTGGGCTACGACCTGGCGCTGCTGACCGTCACCCAACTGGAGGGCATGGCCTATCACAAACTGGTCGAGCAGGCTGAATCGCGCATCTCGAAAGAGACCAGTATTGCCACCAACAAGGAACAGGTTCAGGAGTTGCAGGACGACCAGGTACGCGAGCGCACCGAGGCCGAAATCCGCGCCCTGACCGAGAAGAAACTGGCCTCCGAACGGTTGGATGCCGAGCGCGAAGTCGAGACGGCTACCCTCTCGCAGCAGGAAGCCCTGGCCATCCGCCGTCACGAACTGGAAGTCAAGCAACTCGAACTGGCAAAATCTGCCGCGACCGCCTCGCACGAGACCGATATTGCCAAAGTGCAACTGGGCCAGACCCTCGGCCAGGCCGAAGCGGAGAAGGAAGCCACGCTGGCGCGCATCAAAAAGGAACGCGATGCCGAACTGCGCGCCCTCGAACAGCAGAAAAATGCGGCCATTAAACTGGCTGAAACCAAAGCCGAAGCCGAACGCATGGCGATGGAGCAGGTGCGCCAGATTGAACGCGCCGCCGAGCGTACCCAGGCCGAGGCCGAGCGCTTGCGCGCCGAGGAACTGGCCGCTGCCGAGCGCGCCAAGGAAATTGCGCTGGTTGACGCCAACAAACTGGGCGAATCGATGAAAGTCGAGGCCGAAGCCGAAGCCCGCGCTTTACAGATGCGCACCGAAGCCCAGACCAAGGCCGAACTGGTCAAGGCCGAAGCTGAAGCGACAGCCACCGAAAAACGCGCCAAGGCGGCCAAAATCCGCGCCGAGGCCACTCGCGCCGAATCGGCGGCCCAGGGTTTGGCCGAAGCCGAAGTCGAAGCCGCCCGCGTGCAGGTGGCCGAAAAGCAGGTGGTTGTCAACCGCGCCGAAGGCCTGGCCCAGGCCGAAATCGCCCGCGCCCAGGCGGAAGTCGAGGCCGAGCGCATCCAGCGGTTGAAAGATGTCGAAATCACCGCCCAGCAAAAACTGGTCGACCTGTACGAAAAGGCCCCGGTGCTGGTCGAAATCGAAAAGATGAAACTTGAACACGCTCATCGCGAACGCCTGGCCACCCTGCAAGTCGAAGCCTACAAGGAAGCCTTCATGGCAATGGCCCCCGGAGTCAAGGTTCACATTTACGGCAATGGCGGGCAGACCGGCAAAATCATCACCGACCTGATGAGTTTCTCGCAGGGCATCAACCTGCTGGGCGAGGAAGTGCCGCTCATTGGGCGCATCATCAACGCCAGCGGGGTTACTCCTGCCGAAGTAGACGAGGCCGAAAGCACCACCATCAACTGGGTGCGCGACAACCTGGACGGCTTCCGGCCCTACATCCAGCAGGTCATGTCCGATGTCAACCCGCGGGTTTTCTCCAGCCTGAAAGTCGCCGACCTGGTAGAACGCCTCGTGCCGGTTATCTCCGGCAAGGAAGACCTGACCACCAGCCTCGACCAACTGCGCCAGGACGCCAACTTCCGCGTGGTCGGCGACCTGCCAATTGTGCCCATCCTGAAACTGTTCGGCATCGACCTGGGCAGCGGCAAGAAAAAGGGCAAAGCCTCCCTGCCGGAAGTGGACGAAGCCCTCGCGCCGGTTGCGCTCGCCGCCAGCGCGCCTGCCGAGCCAGAGGAAACTGACCAGGTGGATGACGGCAGAAAAACCTGAACCGGAAATCAATGAACGAAATGCCCCGCGGCGACGTGGGGCATTTTTTCGTATTCCTGAACGGCAAGGGTATAATACCCCTTCAATAATGGACATTACCAGGATGCCTGCCTTATGAACAAATTTGCTGGTTATCGCTGTTCCCTGTGCAACACAGAATACATGCCCGGGCAGGTGACGTATACCTGTCCCTGTGGCGGCAACCTCGACGTGGTGCTCGATTTCGACGTCATCAAGAAAAAATATCAGGCGGATGATTTCCTGAGCAGGGATAATGCCGGTCTCTGGCGTTATCTGCCGCTGATACCGGTCGCTTTTCCGAAGGGCGCGGAACAAACTCCCCTCAGCCTGGCTGGCGGGACCCCGGTCGTTTCCCTGCCCCGGCTGGCGAAAAAACTCGGCCTCGAGCATTTGTGGCTCAAAGACGAATCGCGCAACCCAACGGCCTCGTTCAAAGACCGCGCTTCGGCGGTGGTGGTGGCCCGGGCGCAGGAAATCGCCGCTGAGGTGGTTGTGACTGCTTCGACGGGCAATGCCGGGGCCGCGCTGGCTGGTATGGCGGCGGCAGTCGGCCAGAAGGCGGTCATCTTTGCCCCCAAGACGGCCCCGCCCGCCAAGGTGGCGCAGTTGCTGGTCTTTGGCGCGAAAGTCTTGCTGGTCGATGGCACCTATGACGACGCTTTTGATTTGACCGTCAAAGCCGCTGACGAATTTGGCTGGTATTGCCGCAACACCGGGTACAACCCGTTTACGCTGGAAGGCAAAAAGACCGCTGCTTTTGAAATTTGGGAATTTATGCACCGCGAGCTGGGCCTGGTCAGCCGACGGGCAACCGGCGATTTGACTGTTCCGCTCAACCAGCCGCGCCTGACGATTTTCGTTTCGGTTGGCGATGGCAATATCATTTCCGGCATTCATAAGGGATTCAAGGATTTGCATGACCTCGGCTGGCTGGAGCGCATTCCGCGCATTATTGGTGTGCAGGCCGAGGGGTCGGCGGCGATTGCCAATGCCTTTCATGCGGGGGGCGAGGAAATAGTCCCGGTTAAAGCGACCACCCTGGCCGACAGCATCAGCGTCGATTTGCCGCGCGACGGGGTGCGGGCGGTGCGGGCGGCGCGCGAAACCGGCGGGACGTATATCACCGTTTCAGACGCCGAGATTTTGGCCGCCATAGCGGAACTGGGCGGGGTGGGGGTCTTTGCCGAACCCGCCGGGGCGGCGGCCTACGCCGGTTTGACGGCGGCCCAGGCCCGGGGGATTCTCGAACCGGGCGCGCCCGTTTTGGTGGTCAATACCGGCAGCGGCCTCAAAGATGTCCGCGCGGCAATGCAATCGGTGCAGGCCGCGCCTGTTATCCAACCTGACCTGGAGTCTGTCAAGAAGCATCTATGAACGAGTGGCGTCCATCTTTTCGATATATGATTGGGCTGCTGTTGCTGGCCGCGCTGGCGGGCTTTGTGTATTATGCGCGCGAGGCCATTCAGCCGCTGGTGATTTCGGCTTTCATTGCCTACCTGTTTAACCCGGCTGCGGTTATCCTGGCTGAAAAGACCCGCCTTTCGCGCCGCGCCGCAGTGGCGATTGTGTATTTTACGGCCCTGGTGCTTTTGTTTGCCGTCCCGGCGACGGTGACGCCCTTTTTCCTTGATGAACTGGCCGGGGTGGGGCGCGATTTGTTCAACCTGCTGGGCGAGTTTCAGGCGATGCTGGCCGAGCCGCTTTTTTTTATGGGCATGAGCTTCGACTTGAGCGAGGTCGGCCAATCGTTGGGCGGTTTGCAGTCGTTTTTAATTACGCCCCTGCCCGAAGATGCCTTCTGGATTTTGGAATCGACCTCGCGGGGGACGATTTGGTTCCTGGTGATTGTCGTAACGGTGTACCTCTTCCTGGCCTATTGGCCGGATATGCGCGATTGGCTGCTCGACCTGGCGCCGCCCGCGGCGCGCGAGGAGGCGCAAATTCTTTACAGGCAGGTTCGCGCAGTCTGGATGGCTTACCTGCGCGGCCAGATTTTGCTGATGTTTCTTGTGGGCGTCATTTTTACGATTGCCTGGTACATTTTGGGTATTCCCGGCGCGTTTGTGCTGGGAGTGATTGCCGGCCTGTTCACCCTGGTGCCCGACCTGGGGCCGATTCTGGCTGTTGCGCTGGCGATGGGTGTTGCCCTGCTGGAAGGCTCGACCTGGATTCCGCTCTCGAACGCCTGGGTGACGGTGATTGTATTTATCGTCTATTTTGTGTTGATAAACTTGAAAAATATGTGGCTCAGGCCGGTCATTATGGGCCGCAGTGTTCACATGAACGAGGGCCTGATTTTTGTGGTCATCCTGGTTGCCACGATTTTGAATGGCATTCTCGGCGCGCTGCTGGTTGTGCCGGTGCTGGCTTCGAGTATCATTGTTTTCAATTACCTGGTTCGCAAGGTGCTCGGCAGGCCGCCTTTCGAGAAGGAAATTCCTTTTGTCAAGCGTTTCCGTCCCAGCGATGAGCGTCTCCCCGCGAGGCATTTGCGCCGCCGCACAATCAAAAAACTGAACAGGAATTAACCCATGTCCATCACGTATTCAATCATTGCCCCGATATATAACGAATTCGAGAATATTCCCGCGCTCTGGCAGCGTGTGAGCCAGGTGATGGATTCGACCGGCGAGAATTGGGAACTCATCCTGGTTGATGACGGTTCGAGCGATGGCTCGACGGAGCGCATCCGTGAACTGGCGGCTGGCGAGCCGCGCGTGCGACCCGTGATTTTTGCGCGCAATTTCGGTCACCAGATTGCCGTCACCGCCGGGCTGGATTATGCGCGCGGCAAGGCAATTGTGGTCATCGATGCTGACCTGCAAGACCCGCCGGAGGTCATTCTCGAACTGGCTGAAAAGTGGAAGGAAGGCTACGAGGTGGTTTATGCGGTGCGTTCGGAGCGCGAGGGGGAGAGTTGGTTTAAACTGTTTACGGCTTCGATGTTTTACCGCCTGATTTACCGTATTACGGATGTCAAAATTCCGCTCGATACCGGGGATTTCCGCCTGATTGACCGCAAGGTGGTCGATGTGATGAATTCGATGCGCGAGCGTCACCGCTTCCTGCGCGGCATGTCGGCCTGGATTGGTTTTAAGCAGGTTGGGGTGGAATATAAACGCGCGGCGCGGGTGGCCGGGGTGACAAAATACCCGTTCAAAAAGATGCTGCGCCTGGCGCTGAATGCCATTACCGGTTTTTCATATTTCCCCTTGCAGGTGGCAACTTATTTTGGCTTCATCGCCGCCGGGTTGGCAATTCTGGCCATCCCTGTTGTGACAGTGCTGCGCCTGGTGGGTTCGCATTTCTTCGAGGGGCAGACGACGACCCTGATTTCGGTCTTGTTCCTGGGTGGTGTGCAGTTGATTTCGCTCGGCATACTGGGCGAGTACATCGGGCGGATTTATGATGAGGTCAAGGGCCGCCCGCTGTATGTGGTCAGTGAAGCGCCAGATTCGATGGGCGGTGAGTAGTAATCGTTAATTCGGAGAGAAGTTTGGGAATACCCGAATTCGATACTCGATTTTCGAATACTCGAATAACGAATAGCGCTCTTACGGCAATCCCTTAAATCCCTGTTCGCGCCAGGTGCTGAAACGCTGCCAGCCGATGTCCGAGAGCATCAGGGTCATACCAAAGCCAATTAGAACGCAGGTGATGAAGAAAAAGGCCACTTCTTCGATGGGCAGGATGCCGAAGAAGTTGATGCCCAGCGTCTGGTCTTTGGAGATGTTCCAGGTGGTGGCGCTCAGGGCGACGATGTCGGTTAGCGAGAGATACAGTCCGGGGATAAAGATGGACGTAAAAACCACTTTGCGGTAATGCCACAAAATATCTGCCCCGAACAGGAATTGGGGAATGATGGGTGGCAGCGCCCAGAAGAAGATGATGCCCAGGTAGTTCCACTCATCACCGGCGAAGAAAAATTGGAAGGTAAAGAAGACCCAGGCGGCAATGAGTATTCCGGTTGACAAGTAAACCAGTTTTGGGCTGCGCTGGAAGGTTTCAGGAGCGGGCAGTCTCAGCCGCCGAGCCAGGAACCACCACCACAAACCAACCAAGATGGTTTCGACGATAAAGAACGTGTATTCTTCAATCGGAACATAGCCAATCGTAATGCCGGTGACCAGGTCCGGGTTGTAGTACCAGACGCCGGTGGCGACCAGGTAGTTGTCCCAGGGGGTGGTGTAAACCAACGCGATGAGAACATGCACGGCGATAATTAGCGGCACTTTTTTTGCGTCGAAACCGGGAGTGGGGCGTCCGGCGCGCTTGTCCAGCCAGGTGATGACCAGCAGGACAAGAATCGGGATGATGACGAAGTAAGCGAGAAAGGCGAAGTAGGTCATGAGGATTTTAGATTGGATGATAGGCGGCGGGTAATTTTCATCAACACACCCGGGCGCGGTTCAAGGGTTGCGCCCATATGCGGGTGGATGTTTTCTGTCAAAAGTTGAAAATCGAAAGTCCTTAAAAGCTGGCTGACCACAATCCGCGCTTCGGCCTGGCCAAAGGCGGCCCCGATGCAGGCGCGCGGCCCGCCGCCGAAGGGGATGAAGCTCATCGGGGGCGTTGCTTGCCTCGTGCTTTTTTGCGAGGTGCGGGCTTGCGAGAATCGTTCAGGCTGGAACTGGTCTGGGTTTTCCCAGATGGTCGGGTCACGCTGGGTCAGGTAAATCGAGTAGAACATGCGCGAACCGGCCGGGATGGTTTTACCCTCGCCAAAAGCCACATCCTGCGCCGCGATGCGGTTGCCGATGTGGATGGGCGGATATAGGCGCAAGGTTTCCTTGATGACCTGGTCGAGCAGGGGCGGGGTCTGGCCGGGTTCGCTCGCGTCCAGTTCGCGGACGAGGCGGGCGTGGATGTCCGGGTGCTGGCCGAGCAGGGCGAAAACCCAGGCCAGCAGCGCGGTGGAAGTGTCGTGCCCGGCAATCAGCATGGTCAGCATTTGGTCACGAATGATTTTGTCGGTCAGGTTGGCGTCGATGAGGTGTTGAAGCAAATCGTTATTCGGGGCTTCGGTATTCGATGAATCGGCGTCCGAATATCGAACATCGAATATCGCTTTTCGCCGTTCTGCAATGATTTCATACAGGTAGTCATCGAGGGCTTTCAGGCGTTTTTTATAACCAGGGCGCGGGATGCGCCGCCATAAAATCCATGCGCCGGGGGAGATGTAGTCGATGGCTTTCAAGATGGGCGTCCAGATGCGCGGGATGTCGTCCCAGGCATCGCGGCTGAAGAGGGCCTGGATGATAATCAGCAGGGCGATTTTGCGGCCTTCGACGAGCATATCCACTACCTGCCCATCCTGCCAGGTTGCGCTGACCCGTTTGGTTTGCTGGCGCATCATTTCGGCGTAGCCGGGCAACTTGCCTGGGTGCAGCGACGGTTCCATGAGTTTGCGGTAATGGTCGTGTTCCTCTCCATCGGTGACGAGCACGCCGCGGTCGAGCAGGTCTGTGACCGGGTCGTTGTTGCGCCACTGGAACTTGTCACGCTCGGTGACGAGTACCTTGCGGGCGGCTTCGGGGCCAAAGACGATGTAGGGCTTGAATCCCGGCAGAGGCACCTGGAAGAAGCGCCCGACCCGCTCGGCCATAACGCGCAGCGGCCCGAGCGGGGGTTTTTCTGCGAGAAAGGATTTCAGGACGGCGAGGCCGAGTTGGGGGTCGGAGGATGTGTCAGGTTTCATGTGTCAGGTGTCAGGCGAGGGTTTTGGTCAGGTAAAGCACCAGGTCGTCATCGACGGGGATGGATTGGCCGTACTGAACGGGCTGGCCGCGCGAGAACAGTCCGCGCCCGTCGGGGATGTAACCGCGTTTGGCGTACATGCGCTGGGCCGAGCCGTAGTCGGCGGTCATGCCGACGCCCAGGCCAACCACTGCGCTTCGGGCGGCAACCCGTTTTTCGGCTTCGTCCATCAGGGACTCGCCGATGCCCTGGCGGCGGAATTTGGGCAGGACGTTGAAATCGACAATTTCAGGGATGTTTTGCTCGCGGAAAGGCGGGTAGTGCGACTGCCAGCAGATGGTGACGTAACCAGCGAAGTCCAAAATCGGGAGATTTTGGACTCCAGAATGAGCGACCAGGACGACCCGCTGGCCTGCTTCCTGCTCCGCGAGATATTTCTCATACTGCGAGGCGGGTTTATCCCAGCCCAGTTCAGAAAAAGCAGCAGCGATGGAGTTAATGTCGGTGGGTTCGATGAGGCGAATGGTAGGCATGTCTTTTAAGGGTTGAAGGTCATTCGGGTTTTTGGCTTGTGGCTTTTGATGAATTGTAGGCTTTCAGCGTTCGTTCCCGCGCCTCGGCGCGGTCAACGATGGGTTGGGCCGGGTAGCCAGGGACGCGGATGCCCTTTTCCCAGCAGGGGGCGTGGATTTCGGGGGTGGAGAGATGGGCGAGTTCGGGAACCCATTTGCGGATGTAGGCGCCGTCCGGGTCGAATTTGGCCGATTGCAGCACCGGGTTGAAGATACGGAAGTAGGGCGCGGCATCGGTTCCGGTTCCAGCTGTCCACTGCCAGCCGCCGTTGTTGGCGGCCGGGTCGCCGTCGAGCAGGTTGTCCATAAACCAACGTTCGCCCCATTGCCAGTTAATCAGCAAATCCTTGACGAGAAAGGAGGCGACAATCATGCGCGCCCGGTTGTGCATCCAGCCGGTTTCGCGCAGTTGGCGCATGGCTGCGTCCACGACCGGGACGCCGGTGCGGCCTTCCTTCCAGGCGGCAAAATCGGCTTCATCGTCCCGCCAGGGGATGTTTTGCAGGGCCGGGTTGAATGCGCGCCTGGCAACGTGCGGGAAGTGGTAGAGGATAGATATGTAGAATTCGCGCCAGATGAGTTCGTTCAACCATCTTTGCGAGCCTTTTTCGTTGAACGTGTTCAACGCGGTTTCAGCCGCCTGGCGCATGGAAACCATGCCGAAGCGGATATAGGGCGAGAGGGCGGAAGTGCCGTCGAGGTCGAGGCGGTTGCGGGTTTCGTGGTAACTGGTAATTGGTGATTGAGCAAATTGAGCTAGGCGGCGTTGGGCTTCGGCTTCACCGGGAGGAAAATGGTCAACGGATGACAGCGGATGCGCGGAGTTGTCAACGGATAGGAACGGATGCACGGATTTTGCCAGCGGATGAAGGGGCGGATACTTCGGCAGGCTCGGTGCAAGTTGCGCGGATATCTCAACGGATGGGGGCAGGTTGATGGGGGGGAAATGTTCCGGAGCTGGGAGCGGGTTTAGGCTCGATGGGAGCAGGGATTTCCAGGTTTTCGCAAAAGGCGTGAAAACGGTGTACGGCTTGCCGTCTGGTTTGCGAACGGCTTCCGGGTGATGAACGGTCTGCCCGTGGACAAGGGTCAGCGGTAGGGATTGAATCAGTTGTTCGTCGCGGGCGCGGGCGTAGGGGGTGTAATCTTGCTCGGCAAAAATGGCCTGCGCGCCAGTTTCGATGAGCAGGTTGAGCAATTCAATCTCCGGTTTGCCGCGTCGAATGACCAGAGAAGAGCCGCGTTTTTGCAATTCCTGGTCGAGTTCGTCCAGGCCGCCAAAGAGGAAGGCTTGCCGCCGGGCGGGAGTGCGTTCGAGCAGGTGCGGGTCGAGGATAAAGACGGGGACCACCGCTCCCTGCTTGAGAGCGGCGCGCAAGGCCGGGTTATCCGAAAGGCGAAGGTCGCGGCGAATCCACCACAGGGAGGTCATATCTAAAAAGAAACCTCCCTTTATTCCAGTAGTTCCGGCAGGGTCGGTTCTGCAACCTGTTCAGGAAAGAGTTTGTGCATCACTGTAATCACTTTGTAGGCAAAGTTGGGGTCGAAGGTGTAAAAGCCCTCATACATGCGTGGTTCGTTGGGCAGGCGGTTTTCGGCGTTGATTTCTTCAGCCAGCAGGGTCATGTGAATGCCCGGCCCGTAGGCAATGACAAACCAGTAATGTTCGAGCGGCGTGCCAGAAGTGTCGATGGCCTGGGTGCGGACGAAATCAGGCAGGGGTACGTCAGGCACGCCATACATCCACAAACTTGTGGAGGCCTGGGCGACCCCTACGTAACGCTCTTGCTGTGCGGCAACCCGCGAGAAATACTGGAAGGAAACGTGGGTTTCCGATGCGCCCGGGCTGGCAATAATGGCGTCCTCTATCATGTGGCTGATTTCTATCATGCCGTTCACGGTGAAGATGTAGCGAAAATTGACCCGTTGCAGGTCTTCGCGCGTGGCGCTTTTCAGGAAAGCCTCGGTGCGCGGCGGAAACAGCGGCATCAGTTTGCCAAAAAAGTTGTGCAGAATATCTTTTTCCATTTGTCTTACTCCTTGGTCGCTGGTATTGCCGGCGCTTTTGCGCGGCTTTCGTTTTCCCCGCCGATGAAGTCTTCAAGGGCTTCGAACTCGGCGCTGTACATTCGCTGGTAGCCTTTGCCTTTGACCTGCACGTCGCGGCCCAGGCAGCGGATGGGGCGGTTGAGGGCGCGGTAGGTGGCTTCATCAATACCCAGCCCATTGGACGGGGCCAGGGCCTGCAAGCGGCTGGCCATGTTGACCGCGTCGCCAATAATGGTGATTTCGCGGCGCGAAGCCGAGCCAAGGCGGGTAATGATGCACTCGCCGCTGGCAATGCCGATGCGGGTGTTGAACTGCAGGCCCAGGTGGGCGATTTGCTGATTATTGAAGCGCGACAGGCGGCGCTGCATTTCGGCGGCAGCGCTGACTGCATCGTTTGAACTGTTGAAGAATGCCATCAGGCCATCACCCAGGAATTTGTCGATGTCGCCATTGTGTTCGTAGATGACCGTCGTCAGCAGGTTGAAGTAACGATTGAGCGTTTTGGTCAATTCGAGCGAATCGCCGCGCTCGAAAAGCGGGGTAAAGTTTTCAATATCGGTAAACAGGATGGTCAGTTTACGGCGTTCCGGTTGGAAAGGCTCTTCAGGCGGGCTGTCGAGCATTTGCTGGCTGTCGTCCCAGGCGCGGCGTGAGACCATCGTGCGCACAATTTCTTCCATGCGCTCCAGCGCGTTGGTGCGTTCGGCCAGGTTGTTGTAAAGAGCCGATAACTGGCTTTGGGTGCGGTCCATATAACCGGCGAATTGGTTCAGGTAAGTGTTGACAGGTTGAACCGGGTCGAGCGGGGCGGGGACAAAAGGCGGTTCGGGCAGGCCAATCGCCTGGTGCAGCAAGCGCGCCGCAGGCTGGACGATGTGGTCTTCGAGCGTGACCATGCCCTGGTAGAGCCGTCCGCGCCCAAAGCGGCTTTCGCGCAACGAGGCAGCCGAGGCACCGATTTCACGCGTCAGTAAGGCGACGCCAAAGCGCGGGTGGGCAAAGACAATAAACCATTCCTGTGTCAAGGGCGCGTCAGGGGCCAGGGACACATATTCCAGGTTGGGAATTTCCGGCACGGCGCTGTCGGCTTTGCCAAAGATATAGACTTTTTTACAGCGTGCCGCCAACTGGCGAAAACGGTTGGCCTGCGGCAGGAAGGCCGAAAAACGCTGGAATCCGGCGAAGAAAATCGAATCCATGCCATGCCGCAAGACGGTTTCTTCGATGCTGTGGCTGACGGCCAGCAAAGACGCCACAGACGAGGTGCGCGCGGCGTTTGCCCCTGCGGCGGCCTGGGTGGCATTAAGTGTATAGAGCGAGATGGCCTGGATATCTGGTTTCACGGGACAGGTTCTCAGGATGCTGCGGCCATTGATTTGGCGCGGATTTCAGCCGCAATCGGGTTGCCGTAGATGACGCGCCAGACATACACGCTCAAGGCAACCAATAGGATACCGCTGAACAGGCCGGGGGCCCAGGTTCCGAGGCTGCCGAGCAGGGCGCCGCCCAGGGTGGGGGCGATGACCCGCGTCAGGCTTTCGATGGAGGCTGAAAGCCCCAAAATCCCGCCGACTTCCTGGGTCTGGACGGCCTTGGTCAGGGTGCTGGCGAGGACGGTGTTCAGGATTCCGCCCGCGATGGCGGTCGGCGTCAGGATGACCATCAGCCAAAAGACCGAGGGGACAATTGCCCAACCCAGCAGGGCTGCGGCCATGATGACAATCGAGACGGCAATCAGCAGGTCTTCACGGAAGCGTTGGGTCAGGCGGCCAATTAAGAATCCCTGCACAAAGACCGAGAGAACGCCAACGTAGGTGAGAATAAATCCTGTATTGCGGGCGTCGAGCTGGAATTTTTTCAGGGCGTATAAGGCGAAAATAGTCTGAAAAATAGCAAAGGCCAGGCCAAAGAAGAAACGGGTTATCAGCAGCGAGCCGCTGAATGGACGTTTGAGCGCTGCGCCGAGGGCCGAAAAGGTGAAACCAGGGCGTTTTTCGGGCATCGCGGCGCGCTTTTCTTCGGACAGCGATTCGGGAAGCCAGGCGGCCACCAAAATCAGGTTGATGGCCGACAGCCCGGCGGCGGCAAAGGAGGGCACATCGTAGCCCCACTGACTCAAAAACCCGCCAGTGACAGGGCCGATGATAAATCCCAGGCCGAAGGCGGCCCCGACCAGCCCCAGGCCTTTGGAGCGATTCTTCTCGTCGGTTACATCGGCGATGTAGGCCTGGGCCACGCTCAGGTTGCCGCCCATGAAGCCGGAGAGCATGCGGCTGGCGAAGAGCATCCACAGGGCGTTGGCAAAGCCGAGCAGGAGAAAGCCGAGGAATGCGCCAAAAATGCTGATGAGCAGCATCGGGCGGCGGCCATAGCGGTCGGAAAGCCGCCCCAGCATTGGCGCGCCGATGAGCTGCATGGCGGCGTAGGATGCCACCAGCAGGCCGGTGGTGAACTCGTCTGCGCCAAAGGTATCCGCATAATAGGGCAGCAGTGGCAGAATCAGGCTGAAGCCGAGCAAGTCAACGAAGACGACGAAGATGACAGAGAACAGGCGTTTTTTATCCATGAAGTTTTTCTTGATTGAATTCTCTTAAAACAGCCAGGATTTCATCGTTGGCGGGAATGTCAGATGCATCGTGTCCATAATGCACGAAGCGTACAATGCCCTGTTTGTCAATCGTCACCTGGGCGGGCATGCGCCCGAATTTGAAAATCTTGACTTGCTGACCGTACAGTTTTAAGACCGTATGTTCAGGGTCAGGCAGGCCGATGAAAGGCAGGTCGTGCTTTTGCCAGTATTCTGCAAAGGCTTTGGCGTCTTCGGGACCAAGCACCAGCACGACGGTGTCTTCGGCGATAAATTTTTCAGAGTCCTGGCGCAACTGCGCCAAATGCCGTTGGCAAAATGGTCAGAAAAGGCCGCGGTTGAAAACGAGCAGGACGTTGTTCCGGTCTTTGAAATCAGACAGGTTGATTTTCTGACCGTTGAAATCGGGCAGGCTGAAATCGGGCGCGGGTTGGTTGAGTTCTACGCGGCTCATCTCAGGCCCTGTTGCCCATGAAGAATTTTTGCGGATTGCCCTGGCTGGCGCGCAAGGCCAGGAAGGCGTACAGGCTGATGGCAAATGCGCCCAGAGTCATGACGGCGAGAATCCACAAGGCCGTTACCGGGATGGATTTTTCACGGTAGACAATCCAGGCCGAGAACAGGGTGAATCCGACGTACAGGTCCACAAGCGAGACGATTCCCCAGGGCAGGGAGGTAAGGATTGCGCCCTCGGCGGCGAAATCGCCCGCGATGAAGGCATAGCCGATGACGGCGGTCATCGCCAGCACGCCCAAAATGGTGAGAATTTTTGCAACGTTCATTGTGTATTCCTATTTCTTGCTGATACAGGCAAACCCCAGGGCGCCGACGCCAAGATGCGCGCCCAGCACCGGGGTAATTTGCAGGACGGGTACATCGTTTCCCGGCCAATAAGCGCGGACGCTTTCGCGCAGGGCTTCGGCTTCTTCTTGAATCCCAGCGTGCAGGATGGCGAGTTGCTCGAACGGCGCGTATTGTTCCAACCATTCCATCAGCAGGGCGGTGGCGTTTTTCTGGGTGCGCGTGCGATGAACAACCGGCTTGCCCTGGTTCATGTGCAGGACGGGTTTGATTTTGAGAAATTCGCCGATATGCGCTACGGCGGAGTGCATTCGTCCGCTGCGGCGCAGGTATTCGAGGGTTTTTAGCGAGGCAAAGACATAACTGCGCTCCATCTGCTCCTTGAGCGCGGATAAAATCTCTTCGATGGATTGACCGGCGGTCGCCAGTTGGGCGGCTTTTTCGACCAGGTAGCCCGTCCCCAGGCTGAGTTGCGTCGAATCCAGCACGGTCACCGGGATGCGGGCAAATTGTTGGGCGGCGATTCGCGCCTCGTTGACGGTGGCGCTCAGGCTCTCGGAGATGTGAATCGAGAGAATGGCCTTTGCCCCCTGGTCGGCCAGACGCTGGTAGAGTTGCTCAAAACCGCCCGGGCCGGGAGATGCCGTTTTCGGGAAGGGGTTCAGCACAGGCAACTGGCGGTAGAACTCCTCGCGGCTGATGTCGATGCCGTCCTTGTAGGCTTGCTCGCCGACGTGGATGTTAAGCGGCAGGACGGTGATACCCAGTTTGCGAACGGTCTCTTCGGGCAGGTCGCAGGTGCTGTCGGTAACGATGTGGATGCTCATGGGTGTCCCTCTCTTATATGGATGGCAAAATCAGGATGTGAATTTGCCAGCAGATGCCTGTTCAAGCCAGTTGCTTATCAGACGGCCATGTTCTGGCATGTGGTGTTCCACTGCGTCGGCGTAAACTTTCAGGTAGCCTGCGACAGCCTCGGGCGGGATGTGGTGAACTTTGATGAGCGTTTCGAGCCAATCCAACTCGGTGTCGATGAAGTTCAGGTCGCCCAACTGCAGGGCGGCGGCAATATTGTCGCCCAGGAAGATGTTGGCGCTGGCGAAATGTTCGGGTTTGATGCCGAAGGGCTGTAATCCCTCATTGACGCTATTCTCTACCAGAGGGCGTTTAACGATAAACGCCTTCAGAGTTTCCAAATGTTTATTTGACGGCAACCCAGGCCGGGGGGCGTCTGCCCGCGTGACCAGCAGCGATTCGATACGTTCGATGCCGTCTTCCAGCGAGTCTCCCAGGTAATGACCGGGAATGCTTTCCTTTAAGCCCGGCTGG
This sequence comes from Anaerolineales bacterium, assembly GCA_020060235.1. Classification (GTDB taxonomy): domain Bacteria; phylum Chloroflexota; class Anaerolineae; order Anaerolineales; family Villigracilaceae; genus UBA8950. The sequence continues at coordinate 54,338 of JAGVAO010000067.1, forward strand.
ATGCTGAATATTCGTCCGCCGTAAACGACTGTTGCGCCGTGCGCCGAGAGCAGGCTGGCTGTTTGCTGAAGGTTGGCAGCGGTTCTGAGTTGCTGCGAAATTAGAACCACCAGGGTCGGTTGGATTGCCGTCAGGGTTTCCTCGAATCGGTCATGCGGCACGTTGGCACCCAGGTAAATTACATTCAATCCGCGGCGGCGCAAGAAGAGGGTCAGCAGCAGGCCGCCAAAGGTGTGCCACTCGTTTGGCGGACAGCCCACCAACAGGGTATGCGGACGGGTGGGGGTCGGCGCGGCGGCAATCAGGGCATCGAGGCGGCGCATGGCCAGTCCCGAAGCAAAGTGTTCCTGCTGCACGCTGGCGCGGTTTTCATACCAGAGCGTTCCAATTTCGGTCAGCCCGCGGGCCAGCAGTTCTGAGCAAACCACCTCGACCGGGTAAAGGCTAAAGGCCTGGTTGAGGGTTTGTTCGGCTGCGATTTCGTTGAAGTTCAGGCAGGCAGCCAGCCATTGCGAGCGCAGGGAATCGATGCCGGTTTCGGGCGGCAGGTATATGGCCTGCGGAATGCCGGGCGGGCGCACACCGGGCATGCTTTCGAGCGGGTCTTTGCCGTTGGCGCTTTGCTCGCGCCACATTTCGACAGCCCGTGAAATCGACAGCCCTTCGTTTTGGCGGGCCACGAGCCATTTAATCAGGGCAATGTCATGCTCCGAGTAAAGCCGGTGCCCGCCCGCTGTGCGCTGTGGCGACGGTATCCCGTAGCGGCGTTCCCAGGCGCGCAGGGTGTCGGCGTTCAGGCCGGTTTCTTTCAGCACCGCTTTCAGGTTGTAGACAGGGTTGGTATTTGGCATGGCAGTAAGAACTTCTTTCCGAATTGGTTAGGCAGGCAACACGCGGTTTGCCGCAAGGCTGGCACTGCCGACTTGATGTTAATTAAAGCACGCAATGCTCAAATTGCCAAATCAATCGCCAGCAGCCGGCGAAAGTTTCAGGTTGGCCACCTTGGCCGGGGGCATCTCTTTCAGGATGCGCTGGGCAGTCAGTTTGGCTGAGAGCAGCACAATCGGCAGGCCGGTGCCAGGGTGGGTCGAAGCCCCCGCAAAATACAGGTTTTTGAACTGCGCGTGGCGGTTCTGCGGGCGCAGGAAACCAACCTGCCAGAAGTTGTGGCTCAGGCCAAATGCCGCGCCTTTTTCGAGATTGAACTGCTGTTTCCACTCTTTTGGTGTGTAGGCAATCTCGAATTTTATGTGCTCTTTCAGGTCGCTAATGCCCATTTCTTTTTCGAGCCGGGCAAAAACCGTTTCGCGGGCGCGGTTGACCATCGCGTCCCAATCTTGCTGGTTGCTTTCGTCCATGTGGCCAACCGGCACGAGCACATACAGGGTTTCCTGCCCTTCGGGGGCCGCCGCCGGGTCGGTGCGCGCCGGCGCGTGAACGTAAAACGAAGGCTGTTCGGGTAGGCTGTGGTCGTTGAAAATCTGGTCGAACGAAGCCTTGTAATCGCCGCCCAAAAACACATTGTGGTGGGCTATCTCGGGGTAGGACTTGTCCACGCCCCAGTAGAACATAATCGTCGAGCAGGTGTACAACTTCTTGTCCAGTTTTTCCGCTTCGGCATTTTTGGGCAGCAGTTCTTTGTAGATGTACGGCAGGTCGGCGTTGCCCACGAAAAGGTCGGCCTCGTAGCGCAGGCCGTCTTCCGTTTCGACGCTCTGGACGCGACTCCCCTCAGCCTGGATAGCCTTTACCGGGGCATTGTACACAAACCGGACGCCCAGTTTTTCGGCCACCCCGGTCAAGGCTTCGATGCCCGCATACATCCCGCCGATTGGATACCAGACCCCCTCGGCCAGTTCGGTGTACTGGAGCAGGGAGTAGGTGGCCGGGGCGTCGTAGGGGCTGAGTCCCAGGTACATATTCTGGAAGGTGAACGCCGCCTTGAGCCTTTCATCCTTAAAGAAGCGGCTGGTGTTGCGATAGTGCTTGTCGAGCGCCTTGAGCTGGAAGATGAGCGGCAGGTTGCTCAGGCTGAAATACTCGAAGATGTTGTAGAAATTGCGCCCGACGAACTTCTCAACCGAAATCTTGTAATGCTTTGCGCCTTCTGCAATATAACCCAGGAAACCCGTAAAAGCAGTTTTCTCCACTTTTTCGAGTTGCTTCTGCATTTTCCCAATGTCCGAAGTCAGTTCGATTTGCAGCCCGTCATCAAAGTGGACTTTGTACGTCGGGTCGATGCGCCGCAGGTCAAGGTGGTCGCTCATCTTCTCGCCCAGCGAGGCGAAAGTTTCCTCCCAAATTTCAGGCATCAGGAACAGGGTCGGGCCAATGTCGAAGCGGTGACCGTCGCGGACGATTTGATTGCAGCGTCCGCCGGGTTTGTCATTCTTTTCGAGCACGGTGACATCGAATCCGTTTTTTGCCAGGCGGGCGGCGGTGGCAATTCCGCCGATGCCGGCGCCGATAACGATTGCGGCAGGTTTAGTAGACACGGGATGAACTCCTTGGTGAGAATTTACTTGGGTGAATGGTGGCGTTTTTTTGCTAACGATGCCCGTAGTATAACACTTGTCCATGTTTTGTCAAGCAATTTTGCGAAAAACCTTGACAAAAATTGAACAATCCGTAAAATACGGATATTCGACTATCCACTACGATAGAAGACAGGAGAGAAATCATGCACGCACACTGGGAACGCAATCTGCTCAACCTGGCCGGGAACATCCCGCACCCGTCCACACGCCCCATTTTCTCGTACTGGGCTGGCGACGCCTCGCTCGAAGACGCTTACCAGCTCTGCGCCCGAATTGCCGCCGAACACTCGAAATCTTTTTATATGGCATCGGGCCTGTTGCCCGAAGAAAAGCGCTCTGCCGCCCGCGCGTTGTATGCCTTTTGTCGTGTTGTAGATGATATTGTGGATGAAGGTTCTGTGGTGGGGCGGGAAGTCGAACTTGACTACTGGCGCGGCGTTGTGCAGGGGCTTATCCACCCTCGCGCCGACGACCTGGTAGCCCAGGCCTGGGCCGATACCCGCTCCCGTTATCATATTCCCCCGCGTTATGCCCTGCAACTGATTGACGGCGTTTCGCGCGACCTGACCCAGACCCGTTATAAAACCTTCGACGACCTGGCGACCTATTGTTATGGCGTTGCCTCGACCGTCGGGTTGATGAGCATGTATATTGTCGGCTTCAAATCCAACGAGGCGCTGCCGTATGCCATTAAGTTGGGCGTAGCCCTGCAAATGACCAACATCCTGCGCGATGTCGGCGAAGATTTCCGCAATGGCCGCATTTATCTGCCGAAAGATGAGTTGAAAGCCTTTGGCATCAGCGAAGCCGACCTGGCGCGCGGCATTGTCAACGACGCCTGGCGCAATTTCATGCGCTTCCAAATCGACCGCACGCGTAAACTCTATGCCGAAGCCGAGAAGGGCATTGCCTTCCTCGAGCGCGACGGCCAGATGGCAATTGGGGCCTCGTCCAATTTTTATCAGGGCATCCTGGATGTCATCGAGGCCAGCGATTACGATGTGTTTTCCAAACGTGCCAGTCTCACCGCCTGGGGCAAGGTTAGCCGCATCCCTGCGTTGTGGTTCAAACTTGCCACGCTGTCTCAATAGTTCGAGTCTGCGTACAGGTGATTCTCCTTTGGGTGAAGGGTGCAAGCCCTTCAGCAAGCCCCCCGTCGGGCAACGGGGGGCTTGTCTTTTTTATGTTTGCTGTGCCGGAGCTGGCTTTTTGAGCCAATCCTTGATAATAAAGGGCAGGTAAAGCAGCAGGAAAGTGACCAGCCCGATACCCTGCACGACCAGCAGGTACCAGGGCCATTCGGGCATGATGTCGAACAGGCTGGCGGTGTCGGGTTTGCGCAGAGTGTACAGGTAATTGCTGCCAATCAGCCAGTTGATGCCGGTCACAATTGCCATGTAAATATTGCCGCCGACAATGACCCGCAGAAGCGACTTCCAGGTCGGGCGAAAACCCTCGACGGTGGTCATGTAAATCGCGGCGGTCACAATCAATCCGTGCGAAATAAACGTTTGGAAAAAACGATAGTGGGGATAGCCGTAAATGCCCAGGTCGGGGGTGATAACGGCCTGCAACGCCCCGCCGATGCCTAAAAAGTACATGTATTCGTAAATGACGTAATTCCTTTTGACCAGCATCCAGCCGCCCAGCCAGACCAGGATACTGCAAACGTGAAACGGGAGCATGGTCTGGATGTTCCACTGGCCGACCGCGGCGTTCCACAAATGCCAGCCGATTTCATTGCCCCACAGCACCAGGGCCATCGCCAGGGCGGCCCTGGCGCGCGCTTCCGGGCTGGCTGCTCGAAACCGCAAAAGCAGAAAGTTGAGAATCAAGAGTACCGCCATGGCGGTCATGTGTTCGGGGCCGAGGAAGACAAATTCCGGGCCGATGAAGTCTTTGGCGAAGAAATTTTCCATGCGCTATCCCTCCAATTTTTTATGGATAAATTATACCGTTTTATGCCCCCGCCAGCCGGCCCCATTCTTCAATCGAGAGTGTTTCGGCGCGGCGCATTGGGTCGATGCCTGCCGCAGTGAGCAGGTTGGCCGCTTCAGGGGCCGGGATTGCCAGCCCGGCCGACAGACTGTTGCGCAGGGTTTTACGTTTTTGCGAAAAACCGGCCTTTGCCAGCCGGAAGAAAGCCTCCAGCCTGCCCGGCGGGATGAGCGGCTCAGGGTACAAATCGACGCGGATAACCGCCGAATCGACTTTGGGCGCGGGGTAAAAAGCCCCAGCCGGGATTTTCGCGGCGATGGATGGCTTGCCGTAAACCTGAACGCTGAGGGCCAGCAGGCTCATTTCACCGGGGGCGGCGCAAATTCGCTCGGCGACTTCTTTTTGAATGGTGAGCGCAATTCGGCGCGGGCGGGGTGCTTTGTCGAGCAGATGGCGGAAAACTGCCGAGGTGATGTAATAAGGAATATTGGCGGCCACCAGGTAGTCGCCGCCGGGCATCAGTTCGGCGGGCGCAAAGTTCAGGATGTCGCCCTGGATGACGCGCACATTGCCAAAGGGTTTGAGTACCTCGCCCAAAACGGGAATCAGGCTCCCGTCCAGTTCGACCGCTGTCACCGACCGGGCGGAAAGGGCCAGGTGGCGGGTCAGGCTTCCCAGGCCGGGGCCGATTTCGAGCACATTATCATCCGCCGTAACCCCTGCGGCATGGACGATTTTTGCCAGCACCTCGTCATCTTGCAGGAAGTTTTGTCCCAGGCCTTTGCTGGCGTGAAGGCCGTGAGCGCGCAGCAGGGCCGGGATGTTGAGCGGCGGCAGGTTTTCTAGGGGCATGAGAACGGTTCTCCGGGGCTGGCGGCAGGCGCGGCAGGGGTCAGGGGGGTGGGCAGCGGCTCGGCTGGGGCTATGGCAGAAGGCGGCGTGGGCCAATCGCCGCTTTGAAAGGCCGCGACATACAGGCGCATCCGGTCGAAATCGGCTTTGTAGATGAAGACCTGTTTTTTGAAGATGGGGTCGTAAATGCGCGAGGCGGTCAGCAGGTCTTCGGGAAAGGAGACAAAGCGGATGTTTTGCGGCGGGATTTGCGGCGCAAGGCAGGTCAGCGCGCTGATTTCACGCGGCGAAAGGTCGGTCTGAACCGCGCCCTCGAAAGCCTGGATGACGTCGGGCAGGCGGCCAATATTGGACGGTTTTAGCGCGGCATCGCGCAGGGCGCAGGCAATCAGGCTCTGGTGGGCGCTGCGGTCGGCGTTACTGCCGATGCGCATGCGCGCCAGGGTCAGGGCTTGTTCTCCCTTCAATCGCTGCGGCCCGGGCTTGAAGTACAAATCGTCGCGGGTTTGCTGGTCAGACATGCGTCCATCTACAGCGTAAGGCAGGTTGATTTCGACGCCGCCATAGGCATCGACCAGGCGCACAAAGGTTTGCATGTTGATGGCCAGGTAGTGGTCGGGACGCGCGCCGAAGTTCAGGTCGAGGGTGCGCGCCAGCAGGCCGGGGCCAAGGCCGGGGCCGTCGTAATAGCCAAAGCCGGGATTGCCGTACAGGTAAGACTGGTTGAGTTTTTCGTGGGTAATGCCGTGATGGTCCGAAATATCTGGAATTTCGACCCACAGGTCGCGCGGAAATTCGAGCACCGTCACGCCGGGGTTGGCAAAATCGACCCGCACCAGGCGGATGACATCAGCCAGCCCGTACAGGTAGCCGCTGCCGCGCGTATCCGACCCGATGGCGAGGATGAGCATCCGCTCTGGCCCGCCGCAGCGCGCCCGCGACGGATGTGCCGGCGGGGTGCGGGTCGGGAAGACGGGCAGGGTCGCTTCATAGGGCAGGCCGATTAAATTGCTGCCGGGTGTTTCAAAAGGGGTGGCTGTTGCCTGGTTTCCATTGCTTGTCGGGGCGGGTGTGCGAGGCGCAAGAGTTGGCCAACCGAGGGCCGGGCCGAGCGGCCGGTTCCAGCGCTCAACCAATTCGAACCCAATCCCAAACCAGACCAGGCCCAACAACCCCAGCGCTACCACAAATGCGACTTTTGCCCAGGTGCTCATCTCACCCCATTATTTCAGGAAGTATGGAATCTCTTGCGGCGCGGGCGCAAGGAAATAAACGGTTATCCAGCCGCTCCAGGTTTCGAAGTCGTCATCTGAAAATCCCAGGTCAATCCACGGGCGGCCGTCAGGGAAGCCGCCGCCGACATCCGAAACCACTGCCACGCCGTAGCCGGGAATATAGACCTGCGTACCGCGCAATTGGTTAAACCACAGGCGCGTCATGGCGACCACCCCGCGCTGCACGGGCAGGCCGCCGGCTGTGCCGTAGAAACAGCGGTCAGGCACGCCTGACCGGCAAGGCGAGTAGGATGTGGCATACATCGAAATGGCGCGCCAGTACTGCAATTGTGTTCCCGGCACGGTTTGCAGGCTAATCTTTGTCCCGCGCCCGCTCAGGCGGTCTTGGGGTGGCTGGACGACCGCCTCGGCTTCCTCGAAGCGCGCGGTTTCCTGCCCGTCTTCGTAGCGGATGCGTGTGCGCGTTATCAGCACGCCCGGCTTGCCGGGCGAAAGAATTTCCTCGATACCCAGCGGCACTTCGGGCGCATCGACATACTGGGTTTGGAAAGGAATGGATTTTTGCGCCAGCGAGAGCGTTTCGCGCACGCGGACGATTTGGATGGCCCCTTCGACCGGCGCCGGGGCGGATTCATCCGGGAGGCTGTAATCCAGCCCGACGAGCGCAATCCCGGCTGAAGCCAATACCTGCCCAACCGTCTCACCGCTGGCTTTTACCGTTATCTCCTGCCCATCCACGCGGACGGTAATCTGGCGCGCCGGGTGGTATTCGACCGTCATATCGGCATCCAGCGGCGTCTGGAGCGGCGGCCAAACCAGGTCGCGCTCGTCGGGGGCAAATCCCGCCTCGCGCAGGGCTTCGCCGACAGTCCCGGCCCGGGTGTCGAAAGCTGTCTCGCCCGCCGGGGTCAGCAGGGTGATTTGCCGGGTTTGCGGCGCTGAGGTTTCGGCGGCGGGTTGCTGCGGCGCGTCGGCGGGCTGGCAGGCTGCCAGCAGCAGGAGGACCAGCAGAAGTAAACAGCGAATTCGCATTTCGATTATTTCAATCTCTCCAGCCAACCCTGGCAGGAGCGTTCGACCATCTGGTAAACCGTTTCAAAGTCGTTCAGGTCGCCGTAATAGGGGTCGGGAACTTCGAGATTGCCCCTGGCTTGTGGGTCGGCCTCGCGCAGCAGGTGAATTTTTTCGCGGGCCGGTCCGTTGCCCGCCATGCGCAGCAAACCGTGATAGATGTCCTCGTCGAGGGCCAGGATGAGGTCGAAACGCTCAAGGTCGCGGGCGCGGAACTGCTGGGCCGTGCTGTCGAGGCTGATTCCATGCTGACGGGCGACAATTTGCGAACGGCTGTCGGGAGTCTCGCCGACATGCCATCCGCCCAGCCCCGCCGATTCGATGTGGAATTCCTCCTCGCGCCCGGCTTCTTTAACGAGTTTTTTGAAAATGCCTTCCCCCAGCGGACTGCGGCAAATGTTGCCCAGGCAGACAAAGGTGACGGCATAAGGTTTGGTAGTAGTCATGGGGAGAGCCTTGTTTTAAGTGTGGATTTCAGTATACCTTAACCCGGGTTGCAGCCCAACTCCTCCAGCCATTCGGCGGGCAGGGGTTGCCGCTGGCTGGCGCGCTCCCAGGCGGCGCAAAACGTTTTTCGCAGGAAGGGACGTTCAGAGACGGCCTGCTTCGTGCGCATAGCCGCTTTTTGTGTGTCGCCGTTTGTTGCGCCCGCTTCAACGAAGGGCAGCCATTCGAGCGGGTCGGATGGAGAATAGCCGAATGCGGCAGCCTCGGTATCGAGACGGGCGATTTCGTCCCATTGTTGGAATTGGCGGGCCAGCTCGGCGCGAGCATAGTAGTAGCACCATCCGCGCGAGGGTTCGGGGCCGAAAACGGACTCGGCAACGGACTCTGTCACGGAATCACGGATGGAAGCAGACTTGGTAATTAAATCCAGGCTTGAGAGGGCAATGGCCTGACGCATGCGCTCGGACAGGTTGGGGTAGGCGTCTTCGTCGCCGGGGGAGAGGATGCGCACGCAGCCACGCAGGGGGGCCAGGAAGGCGATGGATTGGGATGTGTTGCCGCTGAAATGGGCCGGGCGGTAGGGAAATTCGATGGGGGTATCCGGGTCGAGGGCCAGGCGGCGGGGGCGCATGTCGACGCCGAAGACGAGGTAGGGAATTTGATGCGAATCCAGGTCGGGGGCATACATCCAGTTCAGCGGGGCGGTCAGGATGTAGTCGGTTTCGTAGTCGATTTCGACGGTGTCAGTAAACAGGACGGTCCCCGGTTGGATGGCGGGCATGCGCCAGGTGAATTGCCAGTAAATGTCGCGCTGGCGGTCCCAGTCGCGGCGAAAGATGTTGGCGTTGTAGAACTGCTGTCCGACGCCGAGGGCGACGATGAGGCTGGCGAGTATCAACCGCCAGCGTCCGTTTCGGGCGACCAGTTCGATTATCCCAACGGCGAACAGGCTGGCGGCCAGCATCAGCGAGACGTTGAATCGGTCGTTGCTGGATTGCAGGGTGAGCGGCAGGCCGGCGGCCCAGGAGGGGATGCGTCCGAGGATGATGCCGATGATGCCGATGAGGAGTAGGTCAACGGATGGGGGAGCGGATGCGCGGAGGTTATCAACGGATGGAATCGGATGCGCGGATGGGGGGGCGGACTCTGTAAAAGTTGGCAGGCGGCTGAGGTAGAAGGTCAGGGCGGCGAAGGTGACGGCGATGAGCGCGAGGGTGAGCAAGCCCGAGGGGGTGGGGAGGGCTTCGGTAACGAGAGACAGGATTTGGGCGTAGGCAACGAATCCCGCTTTGTAGACGGCTTCGGCGGCGGTGGCGAAAAAGCCATTTAAAAGGTTGGAGGCCGGGGCTTCGACATCCAGCGCAACGTCATAATTTGCGTACAGGCCGGAGCGGTAGTAGAAAAACAGCCAGGCGGCGTTGAGCGACCAGACCAGGATGTAAGGAATCCACAGTTTAAGGGCCTGCCATGCGCGGGGCAGGAGGGGCTGCGCGGCCAGCATGGAGAACAGAAATAGGAAGCGCAGGGGTTCGATGGTCAGGAAGTATTCGGTCGGGAAGACACCCAGAACGAGAAGCAGCAGCGCAATGACGGTGCGCGGACGAAAACGGGCCGGGCTATGGAAGGCCCAGCCGGTTGCGCCAAAGGACAGGATGTAGAACAGCAGGGGAATGAGTTCCTGGTTGATGTGGGTGAAGGCGACCCAATGTTGCGAGTAGCCGGGATAGACCAGAAAGATGAGCGCGGCGGTCAGGGTCTGGCGCGGGCGGTCAGGCCAAATGCTGCGCAAGGCCCACCAGACCGAAAGGGTGAGCGCGAAGCGGATGAAAAGGGCGAAGGTTTGCCAGGCGAGCGGGGTTTCGGGCAGCAGGCTGGTGGTGAATTGGAAAATGGGGCCAAGGAAGGGACGCACGCGCAGGAAGGAACGCAGGAAACTCTCAGGGCCGAAAAAGTGCGCGCCCCAGGCGAAGGGCCAGTCGTCCCAGTAGAAGCCGGTACGGGTGAGTAGCAGTCCGTAGCCGAGAACGACCAGGACGGCAAAGGCAAGCGGAATTGTTTTGGGCGAGAATTGGAATCGGTTTTGCGGCATGGGTTATTCGACCGGGTAGTAGCACAACCCGGCGGTTCCCGGCCCGGTATGGACAGCCAGGGCGGGTGAGAGTTCGGCGATGAAGGATTCGACGACTTCGACTTTTTCTTCGACCAGTTGGCGGATTTTTTGGGCTTCGTCCTGTGCCCCGGCGTGGACATAGGCGACTTTGGCGCGTCCCTGGCCGACAACATCGGAGACCATGTCGGCCATTTGCTGGTAAGCACCCAGGCGCGAGCGCGCTTGTCCGAGTGCAACGATGACGCCGTCTTTCATGCCGATGAGCGGTTTGATGTTGAGCAGGCCGCCGACCAGTCGTTTGGCGAGTCCGATGCGCCCGCCCATGTAGAGATATTTGAGCGTATCGGCGGTTTGCACCATGCGGGTGACGGGAATCATGGCGGCAACCTGGCTGCGGATGGATTCCAGGTTTGCCCCGTCAAGGGCGGCGCGGGCGGCTTCCAGGGCTATCCAGCCCTGGCAAAGGGAAACGTTTTGGGTATCGACGACCTCGATTTTGATTTCGGGGTTGCTATCTGCCAGCATGGATTGGGCAACAGTGGCTGCCTGGTATGCCCCGCTGCCGCGCGAGGTCATGTGAACGCTGATGATTTCGCGAACTCCTTTTTCGACCAGGCTGCGGTACATCTCGAAGTAATCGCCGGGGCCGGGGCTGGCCGTTGTCGGCAGGCTGGTGGCGGTCGGCAGCCAGGAGATGAATTCGTCGCGCTTGATGGTGACCAGGTCGCGCAGGACTTCGCTTCCGCGGTGTATGTAGTAGGCGACGGTATGAATGTTGAATTCAGCCAGCAGGTCTTCGGGCAGGCTGCAAGCAGAGTCGGTTACCACGGCGACTTTTTCCATTTTTCCTTCTCCTTGTCTGTTAGGGGCTACTTGTCGTATTTTAACTCGAATACGCGCCCGGTTTGCGGCAATTTGCCCGAAAAAGCCAAAATTGGTGCTTGACTCAAATCTTTTTTGCGGTAAAATCTTGGTTTGCCATCATGCAGCGTAGCATGGTGGTTCTATTGTTTTCCCAAAGCAATCCTTGCAACCCATTTTTAGGAGCGTTCGATGTTGCCTGCCCTGCCAAGCAAGAACTATGCCCGTATTTATGTCGACCTGACCCTGCCGAACCTGATTGAAATCCAACTGGATTCCTTCGAGCGCCTCAAGCGCGACGGCCTGGGCGACCTGTTTCACGAAATTTCGCCAATCGAATCATACAACAAAGGAATGAAGTTGTACTTCCCCAGCCGCGGGCCTGAGTCCCAGCAGTGGGGGTTGAAATATTGGTTTGGCGACCCCAAGCACAACATTGAAGAGTGCGTCGAGCGCGACCTGACCTATTCCAGCCCGCTGTACGTCTCGGTGCTGCTGGCCGGGCCGGATGTCCCCGAACCTGTCAAGCAGGATATTTTCCTGGGCGATTTCCCCGAAATGACCGAGAAGGGGACGTTCATCATCAACGGAACCGAGCGTGTCGTCGTTTCGCAGCTGATTCGTTCCCCCGGCGTTTACTTCGAAGCCCCTACCGACCGGGCGACTGCCCGCCGCCTGGCGATGGCGAAACTCATCCCTGACCGCGGCGCGTGGATGGAATTCGAGACCCGCAAAAACGATTACATCATCCTGAAATTCAACCGCAAGCGCACCGTGCCGATTACCGTTTTCCTGCGCGCCCTGGCGGCGGTGGACGACGGCATCGCCGATTCTCCGCTTAAGCACGGCACAGACGAGGAAATCATTTCGCTCTTCTCGGATGTGGACAACAACCCCGAGCGCATGTACATCACCTCGACCCTGCGCCAGGAACCGGAATGGGACCTGAGCGGCAACCTGACGATTGCCGAAGCGGCCCTGATTGAGTTCTTCAAGCGTATGCGCCCCGGCGACCCGGCGACGCTCGATAATGCTCGCGCCTTCCTCGAAGAGCAGCTCTTCGACCAGCGTCACTACGACCTGGAGCGCGTTGGCCGCTACAAGTTGAACCAGAAACTTGACCTTGAAATCCCGATTGCGCACCGCAACATCACCAAGCAGGACATTATCCGCCTGGTGCGGCGCATGATTTTGATTAATAATGAAGTTGAACCGCCCGACGATATTGACCATCTTGGCAATCGCCGCGTCAAGACGGTCGGCGAGTTGATTCAAAACAAACTGCGCATCGGCCTGCGCCGCATGGAGCGCGTGATTAAGGAGCGCATGTCCATCCGCGACCAGGAGCAGCTTTCCCCGGTCACGCTGGTCAACATCCGCCCGGTCGTTGCGGCCCTGCGCGAATTCTTCGGCTCCAGCCAGCTCTCGCAGTTCATGGACCAGACCAACCCGCTGGCCGAACTGCGCCACAAACGCACCCTGTCGGCGCTTGGCCCTGGCGGTTTGCGCCGTGAACGCGCCGGGTTCGACGTCCGCGACGTTCACCACTCGCACTATGGCCGCATCTGCCCGATTGAAACCCCTGAAGGCCCCAACATCGGTCTGATTGGCCGCCTGGCCTCCTTCTCGCGGGTCAACGAGTACGGATTTATCGAAACGCCCTACCGCCGGGTGGTCAAGAGCGTCAAGGCTGACGCCACGCTGCTGGTTGGCCGCGCCCTACGCGAAGACATCAGCGTGGACGACAAGCTGATTGCCAAGGCTGGTGAGCGCCTCGACGAAAAGCAGGCCGAAAAACTGGCGAAACTGGGCCGCGAAGTGCTGGTGGTTCCGTTTGTCTCGGAACGCATCGAGTACCTTTCCGCCGACGCCGAAGATAAGTTTGTTATCGCCCAGGCCAACGCCCCGCTGACCGAAAATAGCGAATTTGTGCGTGACCGCATTTCCTGCCGCTATCACTCCGGGTTCATGTTTACAAATTCGGAAAACCTGGACTATATGGACGTTGCCCCGCACCAGGTGGTCGGCATCAGCGCGGCCCTTATCCCCTTCCTCGAACACGACGACGCGAACCGCGCCTTGATGGGTTCGAACATGATGGCCCAGGCTGTCCCGTTGGTGCGTCCTGAAGTCCCGACCGTTTCGACCGGCATGGAATTCTTCGCCGCAGTCGACTCGGGCCAGGTGATTATCGCCGAAGCCGATGGCGAGGTGGTGTCTGTGACCGGCAAGGAAATTACCATCCGCGCCAGCGACGGCGCGAGCCAGACCTACCAGATGCGCAAATACCAGCGCTCCAACCAGTCGACCTGCATCGACCAGCGCCCGGCGGTCGTCAAAGGCCAGATTATCAAGAAGGGCGACATCATTGCCGATTCGTCCTCGACCGAAAGCGGCCAACTTGCCCTCGGTCAGAACGTGACGGTGGCTTTCCTCTCGTGGGAAGGCGGCAACTTCGAAGACGCCATCCTGCTCTCGGAGCGGCTTGTCCAGGAAGACCGGTTCACCTCGGTTCACATCGAAAAGTATGAGGTCGAGGCGCGCGACACCAAACTCGGCCCCGAAGAAATCACCCGTGACATCCCCAATGTCGGTGAAGATGCGGTCAAAGACCTCGACGAGAACGGCATTATTCGTGTCGGCGCCGAAGTCGGCCCGAACGACATCCTGGTCGGCAAAATCACCCCCAAGGGCGAAAAAGAACTGACCCCCGAAGAGCGCCTGCTGCGCGCCATCTTTGGCGAAAAATCTCGCGACGTGAAAGACACCTCACTGCGAATGCCGCACGGCGAGCGCGGCAAGGTGGTCGATGTCAAGGTATTCACCCGCGAGGATAACAACGACCTTTCCGCCGGGGTCGATATGATGGTGCGCGTCTCGGTGGCCCAGCGCCGCAAGATTACGGCTGGCGACAAGATGGCTGGCCGTCACGGCAACAAGGGTGTTGTCTCGCGGGTTGTGCCGGTCGAGGATATGCCCTACCTCGAAGACGGCACCCCGGTTGACATCATTCTCAACCCGTTGGGCGTTCCCGGTCGTATGAACATTGGGCAGATTCTCGAAGTCCACCTCGGCTGGGCCGCCAAGCGGCTCGGATTCCGCGCTGTGACCCCGGTCTTTGACGGCGCCCACGAGCAGGAAATCGAAGCCGAACTGGCCCGCGCCTGGCTGGTGGATGAGGCCTGGCGTCAGGCTTGCGCCGCCGGTTGGGAATGGCTGCGCTCACAGGAGTATGACCCTGAAACCATCCGTGACGACGACGAAGTTCGTCTGCTCTACCTTGAGCACTGGCTGGGCGATAAGGGCTACGATGTGGCCCGCCTGATTAGCGACCAGTATTACGCGCGCCTGATGACCATGCGCCAGTGGATGATAGATAACGGGTACACACCCGAAGAACTCATCAGTTTCGAGAATGTTCCCTACAGCCGCGCCGAGGACGACAAAGACCCCAAGGCCATCAATGCCTGCATGCGCTTGTGGATGAAGAGCGTGGGCATCGAAGAAGAAATTGCCGACGAGGAACTGGCCGCCCGCGCCAACCAGGCCATGCTGGAAACTGCCGTTCCCATCCCGACCCTGGGCAAGCAAATCCTGCGCGACGGTAAGATAGGTGATGCCTACGACCACCCGGTCACTGTGGGCGTGATGAGCGTCCTGAAACTGCACCACCTAGTCGAAGACAAGGTTCACGCGCGTTCGACCGGCCCATACTCGCTGGTGACCCAGCAGCCGCTCGGCGGTAAGGCCCAGTTCGGTGGCCAACGCTTCGGTGAAATGGAAGTGTGGGCGCTCGAAGCCTATGGCGCGGCTTACACCTTGCAGGAAATGCTGACCGTCAAGTCGGACGATGTCCAGGGGCGCGTCAACACCTACGAGGCCATCGTCAAGGGCGAACCGATTGAAGAACCGAGCATCCCGGCCTCCTTCCGCGTACTGGTCAAGGAACTCCAAAGCCTGGGCCTGGCAGTCGAGGCTGTCAGCGAAGGCGAAAACGAGGTCATCAAGTTTGGCAAGGACGAGGAAAAGGCCCATCCGCCCAGGATGGACACCGGCTTGCTGACCATCGGACAGGATTTGGAAAATCTGCAATGAAAAACACGGGATTCTTCTTGACGCCGACAAAGGCGTGTGATAAAATCTCTTTTCGTTGCCCTAAAGGTTTAGCATAACCCGAATGCGCAAAACAAGTGAGGCCATCTGGCAAGAATGAGATGGCCTCACTATTTGACTGTCAATTATACTTTTCACCCAAGCAGCAATATTTTTTCGGAGGCGAACGTGCCCACAATTAACCAACTGATTCGCAAAGGCCGCCAATCCAAGAAGGTCAAGTCGAAGTCGCCAGCCTTGCAATTCACATTCAACTCGATGAGCCAGCGCCGCGTGCGCCGCGCTGCCGGTGCCCCGCAAAAGCGCGGCGTCTGCACCGTTGTCAAGACCATGACGCCCAAAAAGCCGAACTCGGCCCTGCGCAAGATTGCGCGTGTGCGTTTGAGCAACGGCATCGAAGTGACCGCTTACATTCCTGGCGAAGGTCACCAATTGCAAGAGCACTCTGTGGTGCTGGTACGCGGCGGTCGTGTTAAAGACTTGCCTGGCGTGCGTTATCACATCGTGCGCGGTTCCTTGGATACGACCGGTGTCGGCAAGCGACGCCAGGGCCGTTCGAAGTACGGCGCCAAGCGCCCCAAGTAATTCTTTCGTAATTTTGGAGAAGAAAAGCAATGCGTAGAGGAACTCCCCCCGAACGACCTGTAGCGCCCGATATGCGCTTCAACAGCCTGACCCTGGCCACTTTCATTCAGCACATGATGCTGAGTGGGAAGAAGAGCCTTGCCCAGCGGTTAATGTACCAAACCCTTGATTTGATTCAGGAAAAAACCGGCAAGCCCGGCATCGAGACTTTTGATGCCGCGATGAAAAACGTCAGCCCGGTGATGGAAGTCCGCCCCCGCCGCGTCGGTGGCGCTACTTACCAGGTTCCGATGGAAGTCCCCGTGGAGCGCCGCACCGCGCTTGCGATTCGCTGGCTGCTGGCTGCTGCCCGTTCCCGCTCTGGCAAATCCTTCCCCGAAAAACTGGCTGCTGAGTTTATGGACGCCGCTTCCAATCAGGGAAGCGCCATCCGCAAGCGTGAAGAAACCCACAAAATGGCGGAAGCCAACCGCGCATTTTCGCATTACCGCGCCTAGGCGTAGATTGTAGAGGACTTTTTAATGGCGCGTAAGTACCCGCTCGAGAAGTATCGGAATATCGGCATTATTGCCCACATTGATGCCGGTAAGACGACCACCACCGAGCGAATCCTTTTTTATACTGGTAAAACCCACCGCATCGGCTCGGTTGATGACGGCACGACCGTCACCGACTGGATGGCCCAGGAGCGGGAACGCGGTATTACGATTGTATCTGCGGCAGTTTCGGCTGAGTGGAAGGGTTATCAATTTAACCTGATTGATACTCCCGGCCATATTGACTTTACTGCGGAAGTGCAGCGCTCCCTGCGTGTTTTGGATGGCGGTGTTGTTGTTTTTGATGCTGTGCAAGGCGTCGAGCCTCAATCTGAGACTGTCTGGCGTCAGGCTGACCGTTACGAAGTTCCGCGTATTTGTTTTGTCAATAAAATGGACCGCGTCGGCGCATCGTTTGAGCGCTCGATTGAATCCATCAAGCAGCGTTTGGGCGCAAACCCAATCCCGATGCAATTGCCGATTGGGACTGAGGCCTCCTTCAAGGGCGTTGTTGACCTGGTTGAGATGAAGGCCACCTACTGGGAAGACGAACTGGGCCGTGAGCCGATTGTTGCCGAAATCCCGTCGGAGCTTGTGTCGCTGGCCGAAGAAATGCGCCACAACATGGTCGAGAAAATCGCCGAAACCGACGACGACCTGACCCTCAAGTACCTGGAAGGGGAGGAGATTTCCATCCCCGAACTCAAGGCAGCCCTGCGCAGGGCGGTGATTGCCGGGAAAGCCAATCCGGTTTTCTGCGGCTCGTCCCTGAAAAACAAGGGCGTTCAGTCTGTTCTGGATGCTGTTGTCGATTACCTGCCTTCCCCGCTCGATATTCCAGCCGTTCGTGGCTACAACCCTGACAACGCAGAAGAATATATCGAATTACCTGCCGAAGATGGCGCTCCCATGAGTGCGCTGGTCTTCAAGATTGTTACCGACCCTTATGTTGGCCGCCTGGCGTATTTCCGGGTTTATTCCGGCACGCTGGAGCAGGGCAAGATGGTCAATAACACGACCAAGGGCAAACGCGAGCGCATCGGGCGTCTTATCCGCATGTATGCTGACCGGCGCGAAGATATTACCGAAGTTTTGGCTGGCGATATTGCCGCGGCGCTTGGTTTCAAAGAATCGAGCACCGGCGATACCCTGTGCGAAGGCAAGGAAGTTGTTCTGGAGAGCATTTCCTTCCCTGAGCCGGTTATCACCATCGCGGTTGAACCCAAGACAACCAGCGACCAGGAAAAGATGGGCGAAGCCCTGCGCAAACTTTCCGAGGAAGACCCCACATTCCGGGTTCGCTCGGACGAGGCCAGCGGCCAGACCCAAATTTCGGGTATGGGCGAACTGCACCTGGATATTATCGTTGACCGCCTGATGCGCGAGTTCAAAGTCCAGGCCAATGTCGGCAAGCCGCGTGTTGCTTACCGCGAGTCCATCACCCGCAAGGTCGAAAAGATTGACCACAAATATGCCAAGCAGTCCGGTGGACGCGGCCAATATGGCCACGTCACGATTTCAATGGAGCCTGGCGAGCGTGGTTCTGGCGTTATTTTCGAGAATAAAATCGTCGGCGGTACCGTTCCGAAGGAATATATCCCCGCGATTGAAAAAGGCATCCGCGAAGCATCCGAAAGCGGTGTCATCGCCGGTTATCCGGTGGTGGATTTGAAAGTGACCCTTTTCGATGGTTCCTACCACGAAGTCGACTCGAATGAAATGGCCTTCAAAATGGCTGCTTCGATGGCTTTCAAGGAAGGTGTCCAACGCGGTGGCGGTGTTTTGCTCGAACCGGTTATGAAAGTTGAAGTTGTCATCCCCGAAGAATATCTTGGTGATGTCATCGGTCAACTGAACAGCCGCCGCGGATTAATCCAAGGCATGGAAGTCCGCCCCGGTAATGCCCAGGCCGTCAACGCGATGGTCCCGTTGGGAGAGATGTTCGGTTACGCGACCGAACTGCGCTCTGCAACCCAGGGACGCGGCGTGTTTTCGATGGAATTTGACCACTATGCGCCTGTCAGCGAGACGGTTGCGCAGGGAATTCTTAAGTAATTTTTCTCACGTATAACAAGGAGATTATCCACATGGCGAAGCAGAAATTTGACCGCAGCAAACCGCATCTGAACGTGGGTACGATGGGACACATCGACCACGGGAAGACGACCCTGACGGCGGCGATAACG